>JBIOYB010000213.1:0-11465 GCA_044869915.1 Allorhizocola sp. | reverse complement strand
CGCCGCGAGCCGGGCCGCGCGGTGCGGCCAGTGCTTTTCGGCCCATGGTCGGACCCCGGTGCGTTTCGTTAGGGTATAAGGAATCTTCACCACGTCCCCCTTAGGGGCTAGGACGATGCGGGTGGTAGACAATTCTGCGCATAATGAGAGATCGCGTCCTTGACAGACGTCGATCAGAAATATGGGCGAAAACTACCTGATGAGTTCGGCCTTGGGCCGTGCTCCATTCCGACTGCGGGTCTCTCCGTGGGTTTCCGCCAGTAAGACCAATCTAGCAACAAGGATGAAGGGGCGCGATCGCCTGAACTGGTGATTGTGATGAGAGAGTCAATGTCGCAGCGGCGACGATTCGTATGCCATCGTTGAGTGTAAATCGGTTGGCTGCCCCATCATCAATCGCTTCACCACGCCGGTCGAGTTCAACAGTGACACCGGGCACGACCGGGTGGGATGTGCGACGGTGCCGGCAAAGAGAAAGCGAAGCTGCGCAGCACTGTAGCCTCGTTGCTTGACAGCTCGATCGATGTCGGTTTCGTCGATCGTGGCCTCGAGTCGCGGTATCCGAATCAAGCGTGACGGCGGGCATGTTCTGTCAGGCTGCCTGTGGCTCATGGAGCAGGACAACGTTCCGCGCCGGTCAACATAGGATCGCGCTTTCCATTGCCCCGGCCGAGCGGGCCACGAATCAAGTACTGCAACGCCTGGATCGCTTTGACCACACCGGTCAACCGGCGAGAATCACCGCGGAAGTCGTGATCCAGGATCCGCCTGGCAAGGACTTTGAACCCCTTCCCAGATATAGCGGCGACAGGTCTCCCGCGGGTTGCCGTTGCCGTCGGCCAACTGCCGGTAGATGTGTCCACCAGCGAGCCAAGCACACGTCAGCACGGCCTGCAGCCCGGCGTCGTAGCCGCGCCAGCGGCTGCCAATCCGTTGCTGGTAACGGCACAGCATCCCGGTCAGGGCGTCAACGACCTGGTCTGGCGTATCCAACGCCAGACCACAACCGTCCAGGCCGAGCTCGACATCCACGTCATCTGCGACAACTACGGCATGCACAAGACCCCGGCGATCCGGTCCTTGCCGGCCCGGCATCCTCTTCACATGCATTTCACCCCGACCGGTTCTTCGTGAATAAACCAGGTGGAACGATGGTTTGGGTTCCTCACCGACCAGCTGATCCGCTGCGGCGCACAAAAGCGTTGCCGTGCTTGAGAAAGACATCCGCAACTGGATCAAAGAGTGGAATCGGAACCCGAAACCATCCGGGTGGCGAAAGACTGCACAGGAGATCCTCGACTCCATCGCCCAATATTGCCAACGAATTTCAGGCGAAGAACGCTAGCCCAAGTCTAGCCCGTCGGGCAGACCGTCCGGCACATAGCACTCTCCGGACACATACCCGGGACTGCTCGGCGCCAGCGTGACTCCCACAAGCGACGTGAGGCCGTTGACCTCGCACAACTGCATCGGCAGGACGTTGAGTGGCACGTTGCTCAGGAGCGGGATCGAAGCCTGGTCGGGTCCGGGCTCGATCAGGATCCCGCCGTTGGTGCAATCGCCGATGACAGTCGTCGGCGAGTTCTGCGCGACGACGCTTCCCAGCCCCGCGACGGCGGTGGAGCCGCAGACCTGCCAGGGCAACGCGTTGATGGCAGAAGCGTTAAGGACCGAGATCAGGCTGGTGCCCGCGGCATCCGGAGCTTCTATGAGCGTGTTGGCGTTGTGGCAGTCACCGATCACCGTCGCGGGCGAGTCCGTCACGACGACCGCGCCGACACCCGCGGCCACATGGGAGCCGCAGAACTGCCACGGCGCCACCCGCACCGACGAATCGTCCAGAATGGAGATGATGCCACGCACGTTGTCCTGCCGCAGTTTCAGGTTACTGTTGGTGCAGGCCGTGCCATCGCCGACCACCAGGTGGGGCGAGCCCGTCGCGACCGTGCCGCCGACGCCCGTCGACGCCGTCGAACCGCATATGCTCCAAGCCATTATACTGGTTTTGCTGTTCAAACCGATCGAGATCAGCGGCTGTGCGATGCCCGGATCCTTGGCGCTCAAGTGCTTGCCCGCCAAGGCTTTGCCGATCGCCAAGGCCGTGGTGTCCGGCTTGCCCAAGTCTGCCTGCGCCGGCTGCGCGGGCGCGGCGGCGGCGGCCGATCCTACGACCGCGACGATCGCGATTGCGCCGACAGCGACAACCCCCGCCTTGCTTGTCTGCATCGTCACTCCTAACGTGCGGGGCGAGCCGCTGGCGCGACCCGCCCTAAAACCCACTGATCCGCAGGTCAGCGAATAACTGTGTTGTCGTTGTTGCAGGTGCCGAAGACGGTGTCCGACGAGGTGACGCTGGTGCCCACGCCCACACCGGTGTTGGCATCGCTGCCGCATACCTGGATGGCCGTCACGCTGATGTGGGAGTAGTCGCCCACCGACGTCAGGTGCTGCCACCACTCCGGCTGGTCGATCCAAACGTTGCCGTTGTCACAGCCGCCGAAGATGGTGTTCGGGCTCAGCGTGCCGATGGACGCACCCGTGCCCGCGGTCGTCTGGCCACCGCAGACCTGCCACGGGGTCGTGATGAGGGCCGCGCCGGTGGAGGTGGAGAGGACGCCCATGGGCGCCTGGCCGAACGAGTCGACGCCCCACGAGCCGCCGCCCCAGCCTGCCTTCGCCGAGCTCGCGGCCGTACCGACCTGGACATTTGCCGCACTGACCTGGACGTTCGCCTTGGTGTCCGACTTGGTGTCTGACTTGGTGTACTGCGAGGTCCGGGCCTTGTCGGCCGGCTGAGCGACGTTGACCGCCCGTGACGCGCCCTGGCTGGCGACGGTCACCGTCTGCTTGCCGGCCTGGCGGTCCAGCGGCTTGCCCTGCTCGAGGATCATCGACTCGGTGTAGCGGTTGTTGCCATTGCTCTCCGGCCCCGTGATGACCACGTTGGCGTTACGGCAGGCGCCGAACACCGTGTTCTGGGCCTGGACCGCCGTGACGACACCGACGCCGGAAGTGACGGTGGAGCCGCAGAACTGCCACGGGGCGACCAGGGTCGCGGTGTCGTTGAGCGTGCCCGTGATCCCGGGGACGATCTCCGTGTCCAACACCGCGTTGGCGTTGTTGCAGGCGATGCCGTTGTCGCCAATAAGTGTGTTGTCGTCGCCGTCGACGACGCCACCAGCACCGGTCGACGCGACCGAACCACAGGTCTGCCAGGCGGCGACCGAGTCCTTGGAACCGGTGCCCGTCGCGACCAACGCCTGCGGTTGTGCGTCCCACGGCTTGAACCAACCGCCCCGCGCCATGTTCAGCGCGCTCGCCTTGGTGAATGCGGAGGCGTCCGCCTGGGGCGCTGGGGCCGCAGCGGCAGGAGCCCCCATGACCGCCACGGTTGCGAGCGCGCCCGCGGCGACGACTCCGGCCTTCTTAATCTGCATCGTCACTCCTTGTGCGACTTCGGACCGCATTAGCCTCATTTCGGGCGAAAGCGGCAAAACACGTGCACCCTGGGTAACGATGGGTCCAATTGCCGGTTACTGAGCTAGTTGACCTTATTTTTGGCACCGTTTTTGAGCACCGCGCCCCGCTGCAGCGCCACATTCTGCACCACGCGGATCATCGTGCTGAACGCCAGCGGCGGCGGATCATGCAGCGGAAACCACGCCCACTCAAGGGTCTCCTCCGGATCGGTCACTACGGCGTCCGGATCCTCAAGCGTGGCAAGCCAAAAGCAGTCGAGCACCGGCAGGACCTCGCCCTGGAACGCGTATCCGCCTATGTACATGCCGACGAACGGTCCTAACACGACATCCACGCCGAGCTCCTCGCGGCCCTCGCGCCGCGCCGCGTCCACCGGCTCCTCCCAACCGTCGCAGAAGCCACCGGGCAACTCCCACATCCCCTCCTGCGGCGGACGGGCGCGCCGCAACAGCAGGACCCGCTCCCGCTCGTCCAGGATCACCAGGCTCGCCGTCGGACGCGGATTGACAAACGTCTGGTAGCCACAACCGCCGCACGTCGACTCGGTTTTCCCGGCGCCGCAACGGGAGCAGAAGCTCATTTTTTACCCTTGTCGCCCGCGGACTCCGATGTGGACAGCGCGGCGATGAACGCCTCCTGTGGAACTTCCACGCGGCCCACCATCTTCATCCGCTTCTTGCCCTCCTTCTGCTTCTCCAACAGTTTGCGCTTGCGCGTGATGTCGCCGCCGTAACACTTGGCGAGCACGTCCTTGCGGATGGCCCGGATCGTCTCGCGCGCGATGACCCGCGAACCGATGGCCGCCTGGATCGGCACCTCGAACTGCTGCCGCGGGATCAGCTCACGCAGCTTCGCGGCAATGGTCGTGCCGTATTGGTAGGCCTTGTCCTTGTGCACGATGGCCGAAAACGCGTCCACCGGCTCGCCCTGCAGCAGGATGTCCACCTTCACCAGATCGGCCGCCTGCTCGCCGCTCGGCTCGTAGTCGAGGCTCGCGTAGCCCTTGGTGCGCGACTTCAACTGATCGAAGAAGTCGAAGATGATTTCGCCCAGCGGCATGGTGTAGCGCAGCTCGACCCGGTCGGCGGACAGATAGTCCATGCCCTGCAGCGACCCGCGCCGGCCCTGGCACAGCTCCATCACGGCGCCGACAAAGTCGTTGGGCGTCAACACGGTCGCGCGGACGGTCGGCTCGAAGACCTCGCCCACCTTGCCGGTCGGGTATTCGCTCGGGTTGGTGACGACGACCTCCTCCCCGTCCTCGAGCGCGACGCGGTAGACGACGTTGGGCGCGGTCGAGATCAGTTCCAAATTGAACTCGCGTTCCAGCCGCTCGCGGATGATCTCCAGGTGCAGCAGGCCCAGGAAGCCGCAACGGAATCCGAAGCCGAGCGCCGCACTCGACTCCGGCTCGTATACCAGAGCGGCGTCGTTGAGCTTCAGCTTGTCGAGCGCCTCGCGCAGATCGGGATAGTCCGAACCGTCCAACGGGTACAGTCCGGAGTAGACCATCGGCTTGGGATCCTTATATCCCCCAAGGGCCTGTTTGGCCGGGCGCGAGTTGATGGTCACCGTGTCGCCGACGCGCGACTGGCGCACGTCCTTCACACCGGTGATGAGATAGCCCACCTCGCCCACGCCGATCGCCTTGGACTTGACCGGCTCCGGCGAGATCACGCCCAGCTCGAGCAGCTCGTGCACGGCACCGGTGGACATCATCTTGATCCGGTCGCGCGCCTCGATGCGCCCGTCGATGACCCTCACGTAGGTCACGACACCGCGGTAGATGTCGTACACAGAATCAAAAATCATCGCCCGGACGGGCGCGCTGGCGTCACCGACCGGCGGCGTGAACTGGCGCACGATCTCGTCGAGCAGGTGCGGCACGCCCACACCGGTCTTGCCCGACACGCGCAGGCAGTCGTCCGGGTCGCAGCCGATCAGGTGGGCGAGCTCCTCGGCATACTTGTCGGGCTGCGCCGCCGGAAGATCGATCTTGTTGAGCACCGGGATCACGGTGAGGTTGTTTTCCAGCGCGAGATAGAGGTTGGCCAGGGTCTGCGCCTCGATGCCCTGCGCCGCGTCCACGAGCAGCACCGCGCCCTCGCACGCGGCCAGGCTGCGCGACACCTCGTAGGTGAAGTCCACGTGCCCCGGTGTGTCGATCATGTTGAGCACGGCCTGAAAGCCGGCCTGCTCGCCCTCGCGCACCTTCCACGGCATGCGCACGGCCTGGCTCTTGATCGTGATGCCGCGCTCGCGCTCGATGTCCATGCGATCCAGGTATTGCGCCCGCATGAGCCGAGGATCCACCACCTCGGTCAGCTGCAGCATCCGGTCAGCCAGGGTCGACTTACCATGGTCGATATGCGCGATAATGCAAAAATTGCGAATCGCGGCGGGGTCGGTCGAGCCAGGCTGGATCACGGTCGTCCGTTTCTCATCAGAAGTGGGTGACACCCAATATTCCCATGCCGCTGGACGCGGGAGACGGCACCATCGAGCACATGCGTGCGATCCTGCCCCCGCCCGTCCCCTACGATCAGACCTCGCTGCGCCCGTCCTGGCCCTCGCTGCCAGCCGCTTTCCGCGTGGCCCTAGCCGATCGACTCGGCGCCGAGATCGTGTCGGCTTCCGTCAAGCGCACCGGCTTCACCCCGGGATTCGCGGCTGTGCTCACCCTAGCCGACGGAAGCGCTCGCTTCGTCAAGGCCGCCGACCTGGCCGCGCGCATCGCCAAGGATTATGTGCGCGAAGCTTTGATAAGCCAAAATCTTCCCCATTTCGTACCGGCTGCGCCTGTGAACTGGTCCGGTGAGCTCGCGGGCCACTTCGTGCTGTGCCTGCCGGCCATCGACGGAGCCCACACCCCGGCCCTGCCATGGGAGCCCGCCGAGCTCGAAGCCGCCCTGACCGCCGTCACCCAGGTCACAACCGCCCTGGCCGACCCGCCGCCCGCCCTGCTCGCCGCCGGGCTCACCCCGTGGGCCAAGATCCTGGACACCGTGCTGCACCAATGGCGCAGCGGCCACCTCGACCACCCTCACCTGGCCGAGCTCGTCGCGCTCGAGTCACGATTCGACTCGCTCACGCGCGGCTCCAGCGCGCTCATCCACTGTGATTTGCGCCTCGACAACGTGGTCATCGATGCGGCCGGCAATGCCTGGATCTGTGACTGGAACCACCTCTGCTACGGCCCGCCCTGGTTCGACACCCTCTCGCTGCTCCTGTCCGCCGAGGCCAGCGGCCTCGACACCGACACGCTTTTCGCCGCCCACCCCACCGCCGTAGGCCTCCCACCAGACGCCCTCGACGCCGCTCTGGCCGCGTTCGCCGGCTATTACGTGCATTCGGGCGCCCTGCCCGGCTTCGCCGACTCCCCCAACATCCGCGGCCACCAGCGCTACTGCGCCACCCTCACCCTCCGCTGGCTCGCCCGCCGCCGCGGCTGGTCCTGACCCCACCACGCCACCTTCCCCGTGCCCCACCACGCCACCTACCCAGCACTCCACCCCACCACCCATCCACCACCCATCCGCCGCGCCGCAGCCAGCCCACCGCCGACCACCCCCAGCACCCGGCCGCAGTGCCTAGCCCTCGTCAGCGTCCGGCCGTTTTGGCCATCTCTGAGGTCTCCTGGTAATCTGGCACGTCGCGACTTCTGCCCGGCGGCAGCTGGCGCGCCCAAGGCATTCAGGCAATCCGATCAACTCCCGAGCAGGACGAAGGCTGTCGCGTGGCGAACATCAAGTCTCAGATCAAGCGCAACAAGCAAAACGAGAAGCGCCGCTTGCGCAACAAGTCGGTCAAGTCAGCGCTCAAGACCGCTGTCCGCAAGTTCCACGAGGCCAGCCAGAGCGCTGACCTTGACGTGGCGACCGCGACCACGCTGATGCGCGAAGCCTCGCGCAAGCTGGACAAAGCCGTCTCCAAGGGCGTCATCCACAAAAACCAGGCGGCCAACCGCAAGTCGGCCATCGCCAAGAAGCTGGCCTCGCTGTCCAGCTGAGCGCCAGTCGCTCACATATACGACCGGCCCGACCCTCCACCGAGGGCCGGGCTTTTGTCGTACCTATCGATGATCTCCACCCCGCCGCTCGCTCGCCAGCAGTGACCACACCTCCACGTCGTTGTGGATGCCGTTGTGCGGGAAGGCCTCGCGCAGCACGCCGTCCAATCTCATGCCGAGCCGCTTCGCGACGGCCTGGCTGGGCACGTTGGTGGGGAAACAACGCCATTCGATCCGGTGGATCTTGCGTTCGCCGAAGCACCAGTCGATCATCCGTTGCGCGGCAAGCGTGATCAGGCCGCGCCCGCCGGCCTCGGTCGCGAGCCACACCCCGATCTCGGCAGTGCTCGCGCGCAGGTCAAACACGCGAAACAGGGTGCCGCCGACGAGCCGCCCGTCCAGCCAGATGCCGTAGATCCGGCCGCCGTCCTGCGCTGTGTTTTCGGCGTAGCGCTGGAGCCAGGCGCGCGTGCTGTCCACATCGGTCAGCGCCTGCGCCCACGGCAACCAGGGGCTGAGGTGTGCCCGGTCGCGCTCGATGTAGTCGGCGAACTCCTGCGCATGCCACGGCTCCAGCGCCCGCATCTCGGCGCTTTCGGTCAGCGGGTACACCAGCATGACTCTTCCCCTCGGTGCGTACCAAACGTTTGTTATGTATCCTAGCCTCATGCCCGCACGCGGTGACCACGACGCCCGCCGCCGAGACGTCTCGCAGGCGGTCTGGCGCGTCCTGGCCGGGCACGGCTTCGGCGGCCTCACCCTGCGCGCTGTCGCCGCCGAGCTCGGTGCGTCGACCGGGCTGCTCACGCACTACTTCCCGAGCAAACAGGCCCTGGTCCGGCACGCCATCGAGGTCGCCGCGGAGCACAGCCAAAACCGCTTGCGCCACACCGCTTCCGCGCCCGGCCTGCCCGCCCTGCACGCGGCCCTGCTGGGCGTGCTCCCCCTGACCCCCGACACCACGGCTATGAACCGGGTCTGGGTCAGCTTCTGGGCGGCCGCATTGACCGACCCCGAGCTCGGCGAGTTTGAGATAAAACGCTACGAGCGCTGGCGTTCCCGTCTACGCCCACATGTCGAGGCCGCTGTCGCGCTCGGCGAGCTTCCCGCCACCGCCGACCCTGACGACCTCGTCGCCACCGTGGCCGCCTTCGCACACGGCCTGGTCGTGCAGGCCCTCGTCGACCCGGCCCGCTACCCGCCGGTGCGCCAGATCGCGCTCGTGGACCGGTTTATCGCCGCCCTGCCGAGCGCACAATCGCCCGCGGAGCACGGCTTGGTCACTGATACCGTCGGGCCGCAGACTGCCAAGCCCACTGCTCCGGCGAGCCCAGCCTCCCGCTCGGACTGATCGGTCGCACGGACTCCACATTGGACCGTCCGCCACACGGAACTTCCTCCGCCGCCCCAACCTGATCCATCATGCCGACGCCAACCGGCCCCGGCGTAGCTCCGGCGTCAACCGGTGCGGCAGAACCCCTCGCCAACCCCACGGCCGCCACACCGATCCCGCCGGCCACAGCCGGCCCGCCCGCCACTGGGAAGCCATCAGCCGCAGCCAACCCGCCCGCCACTCGGGACCCATCAGCCGCAGCCAACCCGCCCGCCACTCGGGACCCATCAACCGCAGCCAACCCGCCGGCCATGAAGACACCGCCCACCACAGCCAACTCACCGACCCCGGACGGCCCACCGGCCACGGGCAACCCGCCGGCCACAGGCAACCCACCCGTCACGGGCAACCCGCCGGCTGCAGCCCGCCCACGCGCCATGGGCAACCCACCGCCCACAGCGGATCCACCCGCCGCAGTCAGCCCACGCGCCGTAGGCGAAACGTGCGGCGGGATGGCACCGCGCAACACCTCCCGGGTCGTCGGCGCCACATCCCGGATCGCTGGCACCGCAAACCCGAATGGCGGCGTGGCGTCATGCAACTCGGCCGGACCTCCCACCGGAGGCGCAGCGGGACTGACCGGCCGCGGGGTGGCAGGACCACCGCCGGGCAGGGCCGAGTCACGTTGTGCCGCAGCCATCGAACGCTCAGACCGCCCATCCCCCGGCCGCAGCGTGCCCGGATCGTCAACCACCGCATCGAAATCGTCGGGCCGGACCGCATTGCCGTCAGGCGCACCAGCGAAGCGTCCAAGCCGCCGCTCCACGAAACCGCCGGCCCGATCGGCCGACCCGCGAACAGGCCCATCGACCGACGCGCGGTGCGGCACTGGCGCTATCGGCGAGGGCCGCATGGCGCCTACGCGGCCGCCGATCGCCGCCACCGGCGCGGACTTGCACGAGTGGGGCACGGAGGCGCGGGCGCGGATGCTGGCCGGGCGGCCGCGGACACCGGCGGTGCGGCGCACGGGATGGCCGCCGGACGGCACCGCAGCACCGGCGATGATGTCGTTGAGTTTGACCATCGAGGCGATGGACAACGGCAGCACCGCCACGACCCACCAGTTGGCCAGCTCCGCCAGGGCTAGCAGCACGGCGAGCGCGATGCTGCCCTCGAAGAATACGAAGCTCACCAGACTGCTGGGCCGAAGGTATTGCAGCCCAAGGATTCTGGCATACAGCGGGCGGCAGGAGGCTTCTTGCGCACTGATCCCCGCGCGTCGGGATCGGATGACCGTCATGAGCCGCCGCCCTGCCGCGCCGCCGCGAACTGCATGATGGTCCGCTCCAGCGCGTAGCCGCGGTCTTCACTGCCGCCCTTGACCGCCATGTTGCACTCGGCCGCCGCCCGCATCGCCAGCACCAGCCCTTCCGGGGTCCATCCTCGCGCCTGCCGCTGCGCCTTTTCGATTTTCCACGCGGGCATGCCCAAGCTTGATGCCATTTGGTACGCATTGCCGCGCCCAGCCGAAGCCACCCGCGCGACGGTCCGCACCCCATCGGCCAACGCATCCGCAATCGGCACCGGATCCACCCCGGTGTGCAGCGCCCAGCGCAGGGCCTCCAGCGCGCCCGCGACATCGCCGGCGACGGCCGCATCCGCCACTGTGAAGCCGCTGACTTCTGCCCGGCCGCGGTAGTATCGCGCCACCGTCGCGAGATCGACCCGCCCGCCGGTGTCGGCTGTCAATTGCGAGCACGCCGCCGCCAGCTCGCGCAGGTCGTTGCCGACCGCGTCGAGCAGTGCCTCGGCCGCGTCCGTCGAACACTTGCCGCCCAGCCGCCGGAACTCGCCGGTCACAAAGTCGAGCCGGTCGCGATGCTTGCTGATTTTGGCCGCCGGCACGACCGTCGCCCCGCCCTTTTGCAGGCTGTCGGCGAACGCCTTGCCCTTCGCGCCGCCCGCGTGCGCGACGACGAGGGTGACGTCTGGATCCGGGTTTTTCACGTAGTCCAGGATCACGGCCACCAGCTCCTTGCGCGCGTCCTGCCCGTTACGCAGCACGGCCACCCGCCGGCCGCCGAACAGCGACGGGCCGAGCACCTCAGCCAGCTCACCGGGCAGCAGCGACGACGTATCGAGCTCGCGCACCTCCGCACTCGGGTCGGCGGCCCTTGCCCGCGCACCCGCTTCGGCGATGGCGCGGGTCACGAGCAGCTCCTCGTCACCGAGGATCAGAAGGATCGGTGTCAGTTGGGGGGACGCAGGCTGACTCACCACACCGCCATGTTCGCACGGAACACATGACCCGCGTCCATCATGCTCCCTGATGGGGGATGTCCACGCTTGCACGAATCACCGCTCACTCACGCCGGCCACTTGAGTGGGGTCGAAGGGCGTGCCTCCACTGGGAACCTCGGGGGCTCCGAGAGGGTGCACTTCAGCGAAAGGTCCGCCGGAGTTGACGCCGCCTCCCCAGAGGCCTATCCCCGCTTCACACACGCCGGAAGTCCCCGTCACCCGCACCCAGCCACGATCCCGCACCACCCACTCAGCTACCAGCCACCCAGTTGGGGGTGCCGGGCCGTCACCCGTTGGCGGTGCCGGGATGTCCGTTTTGGGGACTAAAAACGCTCTACCTCG
>JBIOYB010000212.1:0-7810 GCA_044869915.1 Allorhizocola sp. | reverse complement strand
ATCGTGCCAACGACCTCGCCGAGGTGATCGCCAACCATCGCTGGGCCGCCCACGAGATCAGCCGCACCATCGGCATGGATCCGGCGCCCTACGCCCCGGCCGCGCGCACGGCGCTGCACCGCGCCGCGCGCCGCGCCTACGGGCTGGGCGCGCTCGACGCGGCCATCGTCGCGGTCGACCGGGCGCTCGGCCTCAAGCTCGACGACGATCCGAAGCTCGAGTTGCTGTCCGCCGAGTTCGCGCTGGTTCGCGATGGTGACACGTTTCTGGCCGACGGAGGGGTAAACAAGCTTCAGGCGCTCGCCGATCAGCTGGACGGCTTGGGCGACTACGGCTCGGCGGCGCGGGCGCTGATGCTGCTCGGGACGGCGGCGCGCACGCAGGCGGATCGCGCCGCGGCACTGTCCTATCTAGACCGGGCGGTGAATCGCTACGAGTCGCTGCCCGAAAGCCTCGAGCAGGCTGAGGCGCTGCTGGAGCTGGCCCGGGTACACATGATCAATTATGAGATGTCACCGGCCATCGCCGCCGCGGAGGCCGCCGCCGACACGGCCGACCGCCTGGCGCTCGTGGAGGTCAACGCGGAGGCCCGGGTCACGTGGGCGACGGCGCGCTTCCTCGCCGGCGATCCCGACGGCATGGCCGAGCTCGAGGCCGTCACCGCCTACGCCCGCGAACAGCAGCTGACCATCCTGCGCCGGGCAATGAGCAACCTCGCCTTCGCCGCCGCCGAGGAGGGCGACATCGCGCGCTCCTATCAGCTCCTGGACGAGTCCGAAAAGCTCCGCTCCAAGGGCAGCCTCGTCTCGACCCCCTACAACCAGGCGCAGGTGGCCTACTTCGCCGGCGACTGGGGCAAGCAGATCGCCGAGACCGCCAAGACGATGCGGCTGCCGAGCGCCGAGTGGGACCCGGAGGCCGTGCTGGCGACCGCCTGGCTGCAGGTGATCCGGGGCGAGGAGCCCAATGACGACGCGGTGATGAGCGTGCTCAACTCGGCGCGGCACAGCGGCTTCCACCGCCCGCTGCGCAGCGCGGTCGCGCACACCGCGCTCTACCGCGCGCTGCAGGGCCGCATGGATGAGGCGGGCGAGCTGCTGGCCGAGCTCGACACCGACTACCGCATCGCGGTCTCGCTGCCGTTCGGCGAGTGGGCCGTGGCCGCCGGGCACGCCGCGCACCTCGTGGGCGGCGAGGCGCTGCGGCGCGCCCAGCTCATGTTTGAGTTGTCGCCGCGGCGCACGGTCTGGGTGGAGGCGGCGATCGCCACCGTGCACAACGACCACAGCCGCGCGGCCGTGCTCTACGAGCAGATCGGCGACCACAGCGACAAGGCGCTGTCGTGGGCGTGGGCGGCCCAGTCGGGCCAGTTGCCGGAGCCCGAGCTCACCCTATTGCGGGAGTTTGCAAGGGCGAATAAAGCGGGGCGGCTACTGTCTGCTGCTCCTTGATTTTCTGAGCGTAGACATCGACGTATTCGCGGCCGGAAAGCTCCATCAGCTCATACATGATCTCGTCGGTGATGGCCCGCTCCACCAGCCGGTCACCGAGACGACCCGCGTGGCGCGAGAAGTCCATCGGCCGGCCGAAGCGGATTTTGACGCGCATCACCTTCGGGATCAGCTTGCCGGTCGGCTGGATGACGTCGGAGTTGAGCATGGCCACCGGGATCACGGGTGCGCCGCTTTCTAGCGCGAGCCGGGCCACACCGGTCTTGCCGCGATAGAGCCGGCCGTCGGGCGAGCGCGTGCCCTCGGGGTAGATGCCGGCGAGGTTGCCCTCGCGCAGCACGCGCAGGAGCGTGTCGAGCGCGGCCTTGGCGGCGTCGCCACCCGTCCGGTCGACGGGGATGCACCCCGTACTCAGAAAAAATTGCTTTGTCAGCCAGCCCTTGATGCCCTTGCCGGTGAAGTACTCCGCCTTGGCCACGAAGGTGACCCGCCGCTTGACGACGAGCGGCACGAATATCGAGTCCGAAAACGACAGATGGTTGCCGGCCAGGATCGCGGGACCGTCGGAGGGGACATGGCCCAGCCCTTCGATCTGCGGCCGGAAGATCAACCGCAGCAATGGACCCAGGACGATGTACTTGAGCAGCCAGTAGATCACTAAGAGCCACCCCGGGGTAGTAGGGACGTCACGCCAGCCTACTGCCGGACGCACCGTTCGCGTGTCAGACTGGACCGGTGCCAGGCCCTGAGAGGGAAGACCAGCAGCCGGCCGACCATATCGACGCCGAGTTCGCGAAGATCGTCGCTGGGTTCGACGCCGCGCCCAGCTGGCCGGCCGACGACAAGGACGACCAGCCCCCGCCGCAGCAGCAGGCGCCACAGGGGCCGATCTGGCCTGCCACGGGCCCGGTGCTCAACGAGCCGACGCTGCTCGACGGGCTCGACACGTTCGGCGCGCACCTGCCCGACGGGCCCGACGACAAATACGTCCCGCCGCCGCCACCGCCTCTGCCCCGGATCTCGTTCGCGGCCGTGCTTGCGGTGCTGGCCATCGTGTTCGGCTTTGTGCTGTTCATGGACCGCGACCTGTTGCCCGTCGCCGGCGGCGTCCACATGCTGTTTGGCCTGATGCTGGTGCTGGGCGGCGCGGCCGCGCTCATCATGCGGTTGCGGCCGGGCGGGCCCGACGAAGACCCGCCCAGCGACGACGGCGCCGTCATCTAAGCCGCCGACTCGTCGATCCGGGGCCATGCCTCTCCGGCCGCCGACACCGCCGGCGCCCACAGTGCTGTTTGGCCTCATGCCGGTGCAGGGCGGCATGCCGGTGCAGGGCGGCATGCCGGTGCAGGGCCGCGCGGCCGCGCTCATCACGCGGCTGCGGCCGCGCCCATCACGCGGCTGCGGCCGGGCGGGCCGGCCCGACGAAGACCCGCCCAGCGACGACGGCGCCGTGGTGTTTTAGGCCCGCATCACGGTCGCGATGGGGATGCGCGCGGCCCGGATGGCCGGGATCAGCCCGCCCAGCAGACCCGCGACCAGACCCGCGACGACGCCCGCAACGCCCGCCTGCCATGGGAACTGGGTGGCCCCTAGCGCCGGATGGATGTTGTCGAGATATCGACCGGCGTATTTGAGCGCGAGCACGCCGACGCCGATCGCCGCGCCCGCGGTCAGCAGCCCGGTGAGCAGGGTCTCGGCGAGCACGATGCCGGCCAGCAGGGACCGTGTCGTGCCGACGGCACGGCGCAGCGCGAACTCCTCGACCCGCTCGCCGACCGTCGCGAGGCCGACGTTGAGGATCCCGGCCACGCCGATCAGCAGCACCAGCCCGGCCATGCCCAGGAACACCCAGCGGATCAGCGCCAGCTGGTCCTCCACGTGCTCGCGCGCGTTGATCGGCTCGGGGTTGAGCTGCTGCGCGAAATCGAGCCCGCCCGCCACCAGGCGCGACTTGAGGACCCGCACGTGGTCGGTCGCGGCCTGCTCGAGCAGCAGCTGCAGGCCGCCGCCCTGCTGCAGCTGGTCGGCCGGCAGCCAGTTGAGCAACTCGTCCATGCGCGCGTAGGCGCGCGGCTCGCCGAGCCCGTCGTCGACGACTCCGATGATCTGCGGGGTCGGGTTTTTCGCCGCGCCTTGGATTCTCATTTCGGCCGGTACCGGGTAGGCCCCGAAGAATTTGGCCGCCTCCCGATTGAGCACGAGCCGGGGGGCGAGCGACGGCGGCGACGCGAAGTCGAGCCACTGCCCGCTGCGCAGCCGGAACGGCTTGAACTGCCGCACATCGGCGGTCATCGCGCTCAGCCGCAGGTCGATGGCCTGCCCCGGCGGCTGCGTCTGTCCGCCCTGCGAGGGCACCTTGTAGCACCCGCGCGCGTCGCAGACGAAGCTGTCGCCGTCGGGCCGGGTGAACTCCGGCCGGGCCTGCCCTTCGGACACGGCGGCGAACGGCATGCCGCCCGGGTTGATGGGCGTCACGTTGGGCTCGCCGATGGTGGCCGACGTGTCGACCGTCGCGACGATGCCCGCCTTGCCCTTGACCGTGTCGATCGTGGTCTGCAGCGCCGTGCCCTGCGGCGGCACGAACATCTGCAGCGTGCCGTCCTTGCCCATGGTGAGCTCGGATCCGCCCAGCGCGGCCCGCTCGGCCGTCTCGGCGGCGGCCTGGACGACGACCACGGCCAGCACGCCCATGAACAGGCTCATGATGGACAGCAGCGTGCGCAGCTTGCGCGCCCGGATCCCTTGCACCCCAATGATGAACGCCGACCGCAGGCGGCCCTTCAAGCGGATCACTGAACAACCTCCCCCAACGTCCCGTCGGTCAGGCGCACGACCCGGTCCATCCGGCTGGCGTGCTCCCAGTCGTGGGTGACCAGGATCAGCCCGCACCCGTCCTTGGCCGCCTCGTGCAGCACGTCGATGACGAGGTTGCCGGTCTCGGTGTCCAGCGCGCCCGTCGGTTCGTCGGCCAGCAGCATGCGTGGCTCCCGCACGAGCGCCCGCGCGATCGCCACTCGCTGCTGCTCGCCGCCGGAGAGGCGGGGCGGCCGGTGCTTGGCCAGGTGGGCGATGCCCACGCGGTCCAATGCGGACATGACCTTGGCTTTGCGCTTGCGGCGCGGCTGCCAGCCCTGCCCGTTGACCAGTGCCATGGCCACGTTTTGCGCCGCGGTCAGGTGCTTGAGCAGGAAGAATCGCTGGAACACGAAGCCGAACTCGGCGCTGCGCAGCGCGGCCGCCTTGCGCTCGGGCAGGCGCGTGATGTCGCGCTCGCCCCACATGTAGGTGCCGCCGTCGGCGCGGTCGAACAGCCCGATCAGGCTGAGCAGCGTGCTTTTGCCCGAGCCCGAGCGCCCGAGCACAGCGATGGCCTCTCCACTGTGGACGGTCAGGTCCACCCCGGCCAGGATCTTGTTGCCCTGCAACGACTTTGTGATCCCGGTCAGACTCACCAGCGGGGTCACCCGACGGACTTAACGGGGAAGGGCAGCTTCTCTCGGAAGCCCGGGTCGCCACCAGGCCCTTGCTGTGGGGGCGCGACCAGGTTGGGCGCCGGGACGGCGATCGTCTCGTCGCCGGTGAGGCCGGACTTGATTTCGATCACGCGGCCGTCGGTGAGCCCGAGCACGACCTCCTTGGTCTGGCGCGTGCCGTCGGGGCCGACGACGTCGACCTGTCCCCTGCCCTGCACGCCCGCCACCGCCTCCACGGGCAGCACGAGGGCGTTGTTTGCGGTCTCGGTGACCACCTCGAGGGTGGCGCCCGCGCCATTGATCATCTTGACGTCGGCGGGCGGGATGCACACGAGCTTCATGCCGGTGGCCGCCTGCTCACCCTGCTGCTGTTGTTGTTGCTGCCCTTGCTGATCCTGCTGCGGCAGCGCGTTGATGGTGCCGAGCACGCTGCACTTGAACGGGCCCGGGCCGCCCTGGATCTGCGCCTGCACCGTGCCGAGCGAGCCCGAAATCTTGTAGGCCTGCGCGCCGTCGATGTCGGCCACGATGCCGTAGCCCACGTGCTTGGCCGACACGATCGGCACGCCCGCGGTCACCGTGGACTGGTCGTCGGCGAGCCGGGCGAGGAACACGGCTCCCGCGGGCACGTCGACGTTGTGCCGCTTGTTGCCCTTGGCGACCACGGTCGCCACGCGCGTCGGCTTGGTCGGCGTTGCCGTCGGCGGGGTCACGGTGGCCGTGTTGCTGGCGTAACGCACCTGCCCGTCGGCCGGGGCCTCCAGCCCGAAGACCGGATTGAGCGTGACCTTGCCGGTCAGGCTCACGCGATTGGTCAGTGTCTGACGGGTCGGCTTGACCGTCGTGAGCTGGGTCCCGCGGGCTACCAGGCCCGGGGTCTGCTCGGGCTGTTCAGTGGTGGTGCATGCCCCCGTGATTAAGGCGAAGCCCACGCCGAGTAGTTGTCGTCGATGCACATGAGGGACGACGTCTGAGCAACGGGAAAGGTTGCACTCAGGATTTGTCCAGCCAGTCGAGGATCGCGTCGATCGGTTCGCGCCAGCGGGCGTCGAGCATCAGGTCATGTCCCATGCCAGGGAAGAGAAGTGGCGCACCGCCGTAGCGCCGGGCCACCTTGCGCACGGCCGAATCTGGCACGATCCGGTCGTCGGGGCTGCCGACCACGAGCACGGGCGGATCGCCCACCGGCTCCTCGGGCGCGCGGCCGCGCAGCAGCTGCCACTGCGCCTTGCTGGAGGCCCGGCCGAGGCGCTTGGCGTAGTCGCGGGCGACGCTGGCGGGCACCTCACGGCTGAACAGTTGCCCGGCCGGCAGGCGAAGGCGCCCGCCGAACAGCGCGGGCAGGCAGATGAAGGGGTTGCGCAGCGCCGTGCCGGCCCCGCCGAACACGGGAGCCAGCAGCACCGCGGCCCGGGCCGGGTAGCGCGCCAGGGCATGCGCCGCCGCGAGGGCTCCCGCGCCGTGGGCGACGATGATCGCCCGCTTGGGCAGGCTCGCCGCGACCTGGGCCACGTCGTGGGCGTAGGCGCGCATGGTCGCGCCGGCGTTGTCGCGCAAACTCATGGCATACGCCGGAAAACCGCGATCGGCCGTGTGCTCCAGCCAGTGCTCGTTGTAGACCCATGCGCCGTGGCCGAACCCGGGCACGAACAGGATGGGCGGCTTGCCCTCGTCAAGCTCGGGCGTGGCGCGCAGCACTTCACGCTTGGCCGGCGGGATGGGGAACGCCCACTCCTTCTGCCGCAACACTTTCATGCAGTTGCCTCCTGGAGCAGGCGCTCGATGCCCTTGAGATAGCTGAGGTGGCTCACCTCGAACCAGTGCCGTGCCGAGCCGCGCACCTTTGCGTCGGTCCAGCGTTTGTCCACTTCGGAGTCGAGCCGGCGGTGCACCGCGGAAGCCTTGGCCGGATCGGTGTCGCGCAGGCGCAGCAGCCGCGCGAACGCGACCACCTGCCAGTGCACCAACGGGAACACGCCCGAGTCGGGCTGCAGCAGGCCCGCGACCATGAGCGTCGGCAGCCGCTTCGGGAACGCGTGCATGGCCAGGCTCGGCTTGCCGCCGGCCGTCACGCCCAGCAGCGCCGGATCGATGAACTCGAAGCTGGGTTGGTAGCCCGTGGCCATGACGACCAGGTCGGGCTCGATCTCGCTCCCGTCGGAGAGCTCCACGCTGTTGCGATGAAATTGCTTGATATCCGGTACCGGCTGGATCGCGCCGTGGCCGAGGTAGTACACCAGCAGGCTGTTGACGATCGGGTGCGACTCGTACACCTTGTGATCCGGCGCGGGCAGTCCGAAGCGCGTGACGTCGCCGACCGTCGACGCGATGGCGCGCGCCGCCAGTCTCTGGCGCAGGCGCAGTGGCAGCCTGAGCCACAGGAGCAGGTCGTTGACCTGGTCGGTGGGCCGGCCCAGCGCGTATTTGGGGCTGTACCAATATCCCCGGCGGGTCGAGTGCCAGCACCGGGCGGCCTGCTGCGCCGCCTCCACCGCGATGTCGCAGCCCGTGTTGCCGGCGCCGACCACGAGCACCTTGCGCCCGCGCAGCTGTGCGGCGTCCTTATAGGACGATGAGTGGATCAGCTGGCCCCGGTAGTCGGCGAGCCCTTCGTAGTCGGGCATGCGCGGATGCCAGTTGTGCCCGTTGGCGATCACGACGGCCGCGTAGCGGTGGATGCGCTCGCCGCCGTAGCCGCCCGTGCTGCGGGTCGTGACGTCCCACCGGTCCTGGTCGGCCGGCTCCACCTTGGCAACCTCGGAGCCGAACCAGATGTGCGGGCGCAGCTCGAAGTGGTCGGCGTAGTGCTCGAAATATTGCAGCAGCTGGGTGTGCTTCGGGTAGTCGGGCCAGTCGTCGGGCATCGGGAAGTCGGGGAATTGAGTG
>JBIOYB010000211.1:0-3256 GCA_044869915.1 Allorhizocola sp. | reverse complement strand
GTTTCGACACTTCAAACAGCGATCGTCTTTCCGATCCCCACCTGACACATCAAGTGCGCCTTTTCCCACATCGCTCACCACGACAGGCTTCAACTAACGCAGCAGTGGGTGGTTTGGAGCCTCCCCCCGCAGGGCGACTCCGGAGGGCCTACCTCCATCTCCCGTGCAGCACCGCCTCACGAAGCTCTACCTACATCAAGCTCCTTCCGCGTTCGGGACGCAACGAACCGCATTCACGCTGTTCAGGAGCGTGCAGTGGTCGTCGCGGCCGTCCGTCGGCGGGCAGCGTAAGCCCGATACCTACGAAAATGCCACGAGTGGCGACGAGAGCGACTCGAAGCCCTCGTCGCCACTGGGCCTCAAATCAGAGCTGATCGATACGGATCATGGCCATGCCGGGCCGAACTTTGGCTACCGAGGCGAAGTCCCCGTCGGCATGCAGCAACGTCAGCCGCTGCTCGGCCGCCGTGAGTGCGATGACGATGTCCATAGGAGACGGGCCCCGATGATGGCCGATCTGTATGAGGTCACGCTGCACGGCAAGCACCTGCCGCCAAGGATCGTCGATCGGTGGGCACCATCCGAACGTCTGCTTGAGCACGGCAAAGAACGGTTCGTAGTCGCGGTCGGCGCGGACCGAGACCATGAGTTCCGACTCGACCGGTGAAGTAATCGCGACCAATCCCTGCGCCACGTACGTCGTCCACGGCTCCCCCACCTGGCCGCGCTACAGTCGCCACACCGCAGAGGTGTCAGCTAGATAGGTCACCGGCCCGAGCGCTCCTCGTCCTCCAGAACTTCGAAGTCCAGGATCTGACCGGCGTGTTCGCGCAGCCAGGCGAACCCGCGGGCGCGATCGTCGGCGCTGGTGCCGGCCGCGATCGCCAGTGCGCGATTGATCGTCTCCCGCTTGGTCTTCGTGCCGAGCTGCTGCTGAGCAAACGCCAACATCGAGTCGTCGAGATCGATAACCGTTCGAGCCATCGCCAGCCTCCCGCCGTGATATACACAACGATGCAATGATATCACAATCGGCATACAAGGGCCCCGCTACTGTAGCCGCCGGTAGGCGACTGTCCGCCGGTCGACCTCCACCACCATCCGAATCGCATGTAGGAGATCAATCGTCGGCGGCAACCGCAAGGCGACGAAGACTCTGATCAAGGAGATCGAGACCCATACCGACGACATCATGGCACCTCAGAGCCGCGCCCTGGCACCACATCACGACCGCGACAAACGATCAAGGGCTGACCCGAGGGCCAGCCCTTGATCGACTACCTGCCGACAGCACGGTTCGCGTACTGCCACCTGGTGGGGCGCCAGGGATTCGAACCCTGAACCTACGGATTAAAAGTCCGCAGCTCTGCCATTGAGCTAGCACCCCGGGCATGCGGGCTGGGCACACGCGCGTTCCTAGGTTACCGGATGGTTCATCGCAGGTCGCGTGGGTATCGGTTGGCGCGGCGCTCTGGTGGCGGCCAGTCACCTGCCGACAGCCTGCCGCCGTCTGGCGGTCTGGGCGTCGGGGAATCCGTAGGCGCCGCCACGTCCTTGCGTTGTTTCCCTTGGGCTTTGCCTGTGTTGCGTTGCTTGCTGTGGCTGGCTGCAGCTCTCATGCTGTTCTCCGAAAATGGAGCCGTCGCCAAATCGGGCCTACCGTTGCCAGTGCGTGTGCTCGCCGTGCGACTGTTTGCCGCCTTGCCGTCCGGTTTAGCCGGCGTGGTCGAACGAATGATCCTGTGCTTGCGTGGCACGAGGCTGGCGGTGCGTCCGGCGAGTTCCCGGTCGATGTGGTCCAGCGCGGCCGGGTAGGTGTCGGCGGTGACGGTGATGCTGGCGTGGCCGAGTTTCTTCTTCATGTCCAGCAGGTCACCGCCGACGGCCTTGAGGTAGGTGGCCGCGGCGTGCCTTCCATCGTGGAACCTGATCGGCGGCAACCCTGCCACCGCGGCGGCGTACTCGAACCGGTCGGTGACGGTGTTGGGTGCCAGGCCTGCCCGTCGGGCTGCCGGAAGAACAGGTCAACGCCTACGGTGGTGAAACCGCCGGGTACCGGGGTGAGCACGTTGACCGTGGCCAGCCACGCCTCACCGGCGGCTGCCTGCCAGGCTTGCCGCAGTTGCCAGTACTCATACAGGTCGGCTGCGGGTGGCGTGGTCGATGAACACGACCCGGTCCCCGTTTCGCGTTTTCACCTTCTTGTATACCGGCGTGTACCCGTAGGTGGTCAGCTGATGGCTGAAGGTGACGGTTTGCTCGGCGAAGTCGGTCTGATCGGCACGGAGACCGACAGCCTCACCACGGCGCGGTCCGGCGAGGATGACCAGCAGGAATAGCGCATACAGCTGCGGGTCATGTCGCTGGGTGTAGCCGAGGAACCGGCCGGCCTGCTCAGGGGTCCAGACCATCACCGGGCTGGGCCGAAACCCGCTGGCCCTCCACTGGGCAATGGCCCTGGGCGTCCACACCCGCACCTGCGGCCGGTCGTAGGCGGGCAGCAGCGTCGGGTTGAAGTCGATCAGCCGATACTTGGCCACCGCGTCGCCCAGCGCCTTACGCAGCGTAGCCCGCACCTGGGTCATGGTGGCCGGCATGGTCAGCCGCACGTTGCGCACCGATTCCCGGACGGTCGGGTCGCCGTTGGCGCGGGCGGCGAGAATCTCACTGTTGTGCTGCGCCATGGTGGCGAACATCGCCTCGATATGCGTCGCATGCAGACGCTGCAACGGGATATGGCCCAGATGCGGCACCAGATGGTTGCGCACATGCGCCGGGTAGCTGATGCGGGTGTGCTCATCGATCTGCCCATGCTCGATCCACCAGATCAGATACTCGCCGACCGTGATCGTAGTGGCGTTCGGGACCCCGCTGCGGATCTGCCGCGCCAGCCGCGCCCGATCGGGCAGCGGCTTACCACGCCGGCATCCCAGCAACACGGTGGCGATCTCATCGGCCAGAATCTCATCACCGGCCGCCATGCCGATCAGTTCACGCGCATACGCCAGCTCGGCGGCTGCGGTCTCGTAGCTGCCGGGCCAGTTGGTGACTGTCCGGCGCAGGATACGCCGCTTGCCGTCGAAGGTGCGGGGCAGTTCCAGCTGGAAAGCCCACGCCCCGTGGTTCGGGTTCCATGACCCGTTGGGCCGCTTCAGCTTCGAGCACCGAGATCCCAACCGACGACCGCCCTCGTCGAAACATGTGCACTGCTTGAAAACTGAACCTTTCGCGGTCATCGCCACCACCCCCGACTTTG
>JBIOYB010000210.1:0-13471 GCA_044869915.1 Allorhizocola sp. | reverse complement strand
TCGTCCCGGTAAAATCACCCATGTAGGTTGATATAGCACGAAACACCTGCTTAAGGGAGCCTGCATTGACTCATCCGCCCGATAAACCCCAGCCGGAACCCACGGAACCCACCCCGGGTCCCGAGGTCCCGCAGCCACCGACCGAGCCCGTGCCGCCCCCACCGCGCGACAAGGTCTACCCGGACGCCACCATCCCGGAGCCGCCAACGCCTCCGGTGCCGCCCATGCCGCCGCCGGCGCCACCCGCACCTCCGGTCCCGACACCGCCGGCACCCACACCGCCGATGCCCCCTCCAACTCCACAGCCACCCATACCACCGGTCCCCCCTCCACCAGCTTCGGCTGGTGGAGCCGTTTATGGGCAGCCTTCGCCGCCGCTGACGGGACCCCCGCTTCAGCCGGCCAGATCGGGCGACGGCAAGCGCAACCTGCTGGGCTGGCTGTCACTGGTCTTCGGCGTCCTCGGCACCGGTTGCTGCTGCTGCCCGTGGCTCAACGGCTTGCCGTTCCTCGGCGGCATCCCGGCGGTCGTGCTGGGCATCCTGCACCTGCAGAAGGTGCGCAAGGGCGAGGCGACACACGCGTGGCTCGGCTGGGTGGGCATCGTCCTGGGCGCGATCGCACTCATAGGTGCGATTCTCGGGCTCGTCACAGACTGGGGCGATCGCCTGCGCACCGAATACGACAATCAGTTCTGAGGCCCTCACTGTCCGCCAGGGGCGTCCGGTTTGGACGTCCCTGGTCCGCATTTGTGTCGGGAAAGGGTATTGACCAACCCCACCAGGGTCGCCAACATGAACGCCTGAGCTTGCGCCGAGGCGGCGCCAGCGAGCTCCCTTTAAACCCATAAGGAGAAAACCAAGTGACCTCCCCCTCGAGTCCGGTCAACAACAATCTTGGCTGGGGCATAGCCGGCCTGATTCTGTTCTGGCCGGTCGGCCTGTTCGCGCTCATCAAGGCCATCAAGGTGGGCAGCCTGCAGGCCTCCGGTGACATCGCCGGCGCGCAGGAGGCCGCGGACAGCGCCAAGAAGCTCGGCAAGATCGCTGTGTGGGTCGGCGTTGCCCTCTACGTCGTGTTCTGCCTGTTCTACGTGGTCGTTCTCGGCCTTCTGGCGTCAAACTCCTGACGCCACATCTGAGGCGGGCGGTCTTAGACCGCCCGTTTCTGTTTTCTATTGCGTACGAACGCGCCCGCCACGCCGATGGCGCCGCCCAGTCCAATCGCGACGGCTGCGAACAGCGCGACCCGCCACGGCACCGCGCCGACCGGGAAGGCCCGGCCGCCGTCGAGCCGGCCGCTCGCCGCGAACGCCATCGCACCACACACGATCCCGGCCACGATCCCGCTGACGCCGACCGAACCGAGCATCCGCCCCCAGCGCGGCACGGGCACCACCGTGTCACCCGAGCGGGTCCGGCGCGGCCGCAACCGCCTGCGCACCATCAGCAGGCCGGCCACCACCCCGGTGAGCAGCGGCAGGGCCATCAGCATCCACAGTGGACCGTGTAGCGCCCCGCCCGGCAGGGCGGCCAGCATGGGCAGCGCCGGCATCTCCCCCACCGTCATCCCGGCCGGCTGCACGACCGTGCCCGTGCCCACGACAAACCCCGGGCCCAGCAGGTAGGCGGCGGCCCACGCCGCCATGTTGGGCGCGAACGCCAAGCACACCAAGGTCACACCCGCCTGGCCGGCGAGGCCGGACGGGTACGCATGGAAGATCTCCGCCGCATCGCCCCCGCTGATCGCGAGCGCGAGCCCGGTCAGACCCGCGCCGACGCCCAGCAGCAGCAGCGCCGCCACCACGGCCGTGCGCACGCCGTCGCGCACCACCACAGGCATCGCGCGGGCGATCACCCGCAGCGCGCCGGTCGTGCGGATCGAGCCCAGCAGCGCGGCGAGCGTGCCGACGGCGAGGAACGCGAGCGCGGCCCGCCACGGGACCACGCCGATGTCGGGCCGCCGGATCGCCAGCGCCGCACCGAGACCCATCAGTCCATAAACGACACCGATCGCGACCGCCACCGTCACCGCGGCCCGCACCGAACCCGTGTCGCGCGCGCCGATCCCGCGTGCCGTATGCACGCCGGCCCGGCTCAGCCGCCAGATCGCCAAGGCCGCGATGGACAGTGGCGCCAGGCTGATCCGCCCGATGCCGGTCTGCAGCGGCACACCGTGCGCGAGCAGCCATCCGGCCAGCGCGATCGGGATCTCCGGGCCGCTCGGGCGCTGCCCGAGGCTGACCCGGGCGAGCACGACGAGCACGATCACCGCGCCCACGCTGAGCACGGCCGCCCACAGCGTGTTGACCACCGCCGCGACGGCGAGCGGCGCCCGTTTGCGGCGTGGTGGCCGCCCGATCGGAATCCTCACCGTGGGCATCGCGGCCAGCTCGTCGTCCGACGGGCGACGAGGCGGACCGATCGGCCCTGCCAGCGCGTTGTCAGGGGTGGTCATCGCGCTCCAGCAAATCACATACGGCCCCGGATAACCACGAAGTTGCCTCGGCGCCGATTATGAGCCGTTTAGTCTGCGTATATGACTTATGAACCACCGCTTACACCGCCACCCACGCCACCGCCGGCCGTACAGCCGGCGGGCAAGGACAACACACAACTGTTCGGGTGGATCGGGATCATCGGTGGCCTCTGCTGCGGCCTGATCGGGATCATCTTTGGCGTGTTGTCGATCCTGCAGGCCAGGAAGTGGGGCAACTCGCCGGTGCTCGGCTACATCGCGATCGCGGTCGCAATCCTCAACATCATCGGCACTGCGATCTGGAATGTGAGCCGGACATGAACGAGATCCCACCGCCTGCCGCGCCGCCTCCACCCGCTGCGGCGCCACGAGACAACACGCAGCTCTACGGAATCCTCGGGATCGTGATCGCGGTCATCTGCTGCGCGCCGCTGGGCATCCTCTTCGGCTACCTGTCCATGCAGGAGGCCAAGAAGTTCGGCAAGGACCAGACGCTCGGCAAGGTCGCCTTCTGGCTGGGCATCGCTCTGACCGCATTGGGCGTCATAGCGGCGATCCTCGCGATATGCCTGGGCGGATTCGGCTCGATGTCCTGGAACAGCAACAACCCGGGCTACTACTGAGCGAACCCGGGTTGTTGCGAGCGGAAGCGGCTCAGCGGCCCATGATCTCGCGCATGAGCCGCGCGGTCTCCGAGGGGGTCTTGCCAACCTTGACGCCTGCGGCTTCCAGCGCGATTTTCTTTGCCTCTGCGGTACCACTTGAGCCTGAGATGATCGCGCCTGCGTGGCCCATGGTCTTGCCGGGAGGCGCGGTGAAGCCCGCGATATAGCCCACAACCGGCTTGGTCACGTTGGCCTTGATGAAGTCGGCCGCACGCTCCTCGGCGTCACCGCCGATCTCGCCGATCATGACGATGGCCTCGGTCTCCGGGTCGTCCTGGAACGCGGCCAGCGCATCGATATGCGTCGTGCCGATGATCGGGTCGCCGCCGATGCCCACGCTCGTCGAGAAGCCGATGTCGCGCAGCTCGTACATCATCTGGTAGGTCAGCGTGCCCGACTTCGACACCAGCCCGATGCGCCCCGAGCCCGCGATGTCGGCCGGGATGATGCCCGCGTTGCTCGCGCCGGGCGAGGCGATGCCGGGGCAGTTGGGCCCGACGATCCGGGTGCGATTGCCGGTCGCCACCGCGTGCGCCCAGAAAGCGGCGGTGTCGTGCACCGGAACGCCCTCGGTGATGACCACCGCGAGCCCGATGCCCGCGTCGATGGCCTCGATGACAGCGCCCTTGGTGAACGCCGGCGGCACGAAGATCACCGTTACGTCGGCGCCGGTCTGCGCCATCGCGTCGGCGACCGAACCGAAGACCGGCACGCTCGTGCCGTCGAACTCGGCGCTCGTGCCCGCCTTGCGCGGGTTGACCCCGCCCACGATGTTGGTGCCGGAGGCCAGCATCCGGCGGGTGTGCTTGGAGCCCTCCGAGCCGGTCATGCCCTGGACGATGACCCGAGAGTCCTTGGTGAGCCAGATAGCCATGTCAGTTCACTTCCCAGCAGCCGCGAGCTCGGCGGCGCGCTTGGCCGCACCGTCCATTGTGTCGACCCGCTCCACGAGCGGGTTGTTGGCGCCGTCCAGGATCGCCCGGCCGGCCTCGGCGTTGTTGCCGTCGAGCCGCACCACGAGCGGCTTTGTCACGGTCTCGCCGCGGCTCTCGAGGAGCTGGAACGCGCTGATGATGCCGTTGGCCACCGCGTCGCAGGCGGTGATGCCGCCGAACACGTTGACGAACACGCTCTTGACGCTCGGGTCGCTCAGCACGATCTCCAGGCCGTTGGCCATCACCTCGGCGCTCGCGCCACCGCCGATGTCCAGGAAGTTTGCCGGTTTGACCCCTCCGAACTCCTCACCGGCGTAGGCGACAACGTCCAGAGTGGACATGACCAGCCCGGCGCCGTTGCCGATGATGCCCACCTCGCCGTCGAGCTTCACGTAGTTGAGATCCTTGGCCTTGGCGGCCTGCTCCAGCGGGTCCACCGCGGACTTGTCCTCGAGCGCGGCGTGGTCGGGGTGGCGGAAGCCCGCGTTTTCGTCGAGCGTCACCTTGGCGTCAAGGCACAGCACACGGCCGTCGGCCACCTTTGCCAGCGGGTTGACCTCGACCAGGGTGGCGTCCTCGGCCACGAAGGTCGCCCAGAGCCCGACCGCGATCTCGGCCACCTGCTCGGCGATGTCGGCCGGGAACTGGCCGGCCGCAACGATTTCGCGCGCCTTGGCCAGATCCACCCCCTGGATGGCGTCGATGGCCACCTTTGCCACGCGCTCCGGCGTCTCGGCGGCGACCTGCTCGATGTCCATGCCGCCGGCGACGCTCGCGATGCACAGGAACGTGCGGTTGGCCCGGTCAAGCAGGTAGGAGAAGTAGTACTCCTCCACGATGTCGGCGGTCTCGGCGAGCATCACCCGGTGGACGGTGTGCCCTTTGATGTCCATCCCGAGGATCTGGCCCGCCTTTTCGAAGGCCTCGTCGGGGGTGGCGGCGAGCTTGACGCCGCCCGCCTTGCCCCGGCCGCCGACCTTCACCTGAGCCTTGACGACGACACGGCCGAGGCGCTCCGCCAGCGCCCGGGCCTGCTCCGGGGTCTCGGCGACGCCGCCGGCGAGCACGGGCAGGCCGTGCTTTTCGAAGACATCGCGCCCTTGATATTCAAACAAGTCCACGGGCGCAGCCTAGCTGGCCACACCTACCTCGACGGATGTGTGGTTCGTCATTTGTGCAGGAAGCCACAGAACCTTCTGTCAGCAGCGGCGCATAGCAAGCCGCCGCTGACCAAGCGATCGCACAGACCTGTGGATCGCGACCTAGAGAGCCTCCTGTCAGCTGGCGCATAGCAAGCCGCCGCTGACCAGCGATCGCACAGACCTGTGGATCGCGATTTAGCCGGGGCAGGGGCGTAACCCCCTCCCAATGCCCTCGTTACAAGTGATGTCAGCCCACTGAAAGCCGAACGGTGGAGGTGGGAGTGGCACAAACGGCCGATGCCCTGTCGGTCGAGGGGTGGCGGCGGGGCGTCGTGCATAGAGGAGCCGGGCTTGTGAGGGGTGAGTCCGGCTCCTCCCTATTTTTCAGCATTTTCAGTATTTTCAGCAGCGAGCACGGCTTCGCCTGACGGAGTTTCTCGCAGAGGTCCCTGGACGACTTTCTCGCAGGGGTCAAGGCACGACTCGCCGACAAACGGCTTTGATTTTGTGCCAACTTTGTGCCAATGGGTTTACGCGGGCTGTGTCGCCACGTTGCCCCGCACCCAATCCACTATGGAGTGTGTGGTCGCCCCGGGGGTGAAAACCTTGGCCACGCCGAGTCGCTCCAGCTCAGGGATGTCGGCGTCGGGGATGATGCCCCCGCCGAACACGACGATGTCGCTCGCGCCGCGCTCCCGCAGCAGCTCGACCACCTTGGGAAACAGGGTCATGTGCGCGCCCGACAACACCGAGAGCCCAACGGCGTGCGCGTCCTCCTGGATCGCGGTCTCGACGATCTGCTCGGGTGTCTGATGCAGACCGGTGTAGATGACCTCCATGCCGGCGTCGCGCAGGGCTCTGGCCACCACTTTTGCACCTCGGTCGTGCCCGTCGAGACCGGGCTTGGCCACCACCACGCGGATCCGTGCAGTCATGACCTGAACGTTAACTCACCTCGCTCGAACTCACATAAGTAGTGGCGTGGTTACAGGGCAGAACTTGTGTCGACCCCTAAGGGTTAGTTACGTTGTCCGGCAGTGCTCCCCACACGGCACTAGGAGACAGGTGCCGCCGACTAGGAGGGTGTGCGTGCAATACAGACCAGAGCTGCTGCGAGAGAGCGATCGTTACCGTGGTCGCCGCCGGGCTCCTACCCCGGCTCGTGGTCGCTATGCAGCTGTCATCACCACAGCTTTCGTCGGCGCGGGCATAGTCGCACTTGGAGCGGGCGCAAGCCTGACCGATGCGAAGGTTGACGCGCTCACCTCCGACGCCACGGCACTGGCCGACGCGTCCAACCAACGTGATCTCGCGCAAAACCGTCCAGGTCGGAGCAATGGGGAGCGAAGCCTCAACAGCTCGATCAACCGCGCTCCCGAAAACGCCTGGGTGCTCCCGCTCAATGGTTACCGGGTCACCTCACAGTTCGGCCAGCGCTGGGGCCGGCTGCACGCGGGCGTCGACCTCGGTGGCATCAAGGAGGGCACGCCGGTTTACGCGGTCCACGACGGCAAGGTGACCCTGTCCCGGTGGAATGGTGGCTATGGCTACAACGTGGTCATCGATCACGGCGGTGGCATCACGACGGTCTACGGCCACGCCAGCAAGCTGATCGCCAAAGAGGGCCAAGAGGTCAAGGCCGGCGACTTGATCATGCTGGCGGGCAACACGGGCCAGTCCTATGGCGTGCACCTTCACATCGAGGCCCGGATCAACGGCAACCCGACGGAGCCGATCAAGTTCTTCCGCGACCGCGGCGTTGACCTCTATCTCGAGACCCAGGCGGTCTTCGGCGACGTCGTCGGTGGATAGGGCGATTCTCTAAGCGCCCCACTTCGCCTAAGCACCCTTACGAGTTACGAGCAGCCTGTCCATTTTTCACCGCCCGTGCAGTCCTGTCCGGGCGGTTTTGTCATGTCCGAAGGTTCACTTTCGAGGGCTGCCGGCGAGCACAGTGCGTGACGTAGATCACGTTCTCCCCTAGGGGACACCCGGAGAAGCGGCTACGAAAGTAGGACATAAACGGCGGTCGAATTGGCCGTTTTGCCCGCCCCGAAATTTCGTCTCGGTTGGCCATCCCCGAAATGAGCAGGCACTATGGCTCGTCCGTGTCAACGGAGACCGGAGGGGTTACCTCGTGCAACAGAAAAAGATCAAAGAACTCTTGAATAGGGGTCGCGACGGAACCCTCGCCGTTCGCGAAAGAGTCCGGACCGGACTCACCCGCCGCTCCAGGCAAGTGGTCGCCATGGCCACCCTCGCCGGAATCGCAGCCATCGGCCTCGCGGCCGCCACCCTCGACAATTCCCCCGCAGAGACTTCCACGGCCACCTCGGCCGAGGCATACAACCAGCGCCTAGAGGCGCAGGACCGGGCCAACCGCGCGGTTCGTGAATCGGTGTCGCCACAAGCGCTCGCCGCCACCCCAAGCCAGTCGAACACCCCCACTGCCAAAGCCTCTGCGGCCGCAGCCCCCGCGGCCACGACCCCGGCCCCTGCCCCCAAGAAGGCCGACTGGGTCAACCCCATGCCGGCCGGCCAGATCAGCTCGTGCTTCGGCATGCGCTGGGGCGTCCTGCACGCGGGCATCGACCTGTTCACCGACCCTGGCGAGCCGATCGTGTCCGTAGGCGCGGGCGAGGTCGTCGCGGCAGGGTGGGTCTACAGCGGGTACGGCATCTCGGTAGTTGTCGATCACGGCAACGGCTATCTCACGCATTACGCACACATGCAGGCCGACGCGGTCAGCGTCGGGCAGCACGTCGAGCCCGGTGACGTCCTCGGATACGAGGGCACCACGGGCGACTCGACCGGGCCGCATCTGCACTTCGAGGTGCATGAGGGAATGTGGAACCAGATCGACCCCGCCCCGTGGCTGCGTGAGCACGGTGTGGACGTCGGCGGCTGCTGAAGCTTTACCCATCCCCCCAACTGAAGGTGGTCCGGATCTCCGCGATCCGGGCCACCTTCAGTAATCATCCGTACGCTTCGATCTCGAGCAGGACGTCGATACCGCGGTGTTTGAGGAACGTGACCGGGTTGACCGGACGGCCGTCCACCCGGATCTCGAAGTGCAGGTGCACGCCGTAGGAGCGGCCCGTGTTGCCCGCGCCGGAGATGACGTCCCCCGCACGCACCCGGTCGCCGACCTTGACGTAGAGCCTGCTGTTGTGGCCATATACGGTGACCACGCCGCCCTCATGCTGGACAAACACCGCGTTGCCGTAACCGCCCTGCCATCCGGCGACGATCACCGTGCCGTCGTGCGCCGCGTTGATCGGATGCCCTTCGCGAATGCCGGCCAGGTCGACGCCCGCATGCAGCCGCTCGCCACGCTGGCCGAACGGTGACGTGAAACGATATCCACGCAGGGGAAGCAGCCAGACATCCTTGGGCGCCTGGTTGATCGAGGTGTGCATGGGCCTGTCCCCGCGGCCGGGCCGTTCGGCCGCGAGTCCGCGCAGCCACGCTTCGTCCTGGGTGACTCCCTCTACGCCGGGCCTGCCTGCCTCGATATCGTCCAGCGCGGCGCCCGACGCCCAGGCCGCGATGCTCGCCGAAACGATGACCGCGGCCACAGCCACCGAGTATCGGCCGCGCGACGGAGTGGGCACCCGCCGCCTGCCGCGATATCGCTCGCTTTCCTTGAGCGGCTTTGGTCGGTATCGCACGCGCCGTCCTCCAGGATCCTGGGCAGTCTCCCTGAGGACACGAGCACAGCGGCACTCGCGGTTCCCTCGATCGGGCGTGCGCTTCTCCCCCGCGCGGGCGGCCCAACTGGCGCGGGCGGCCCCGGCGCAGGCTTCCACCCGGCGCAGGCTTCCACCCAGCGCAGGCTTCCACCCAGCGCGGGCGGCCACTCCGGCGCAGGCGGCCCAACTGGCGCGGCGGCCCCGGCGCAGGCTTCCCACCCGGCGCGGGCGGCCCAACTGGCGCGGCAGCCCTGCGCGGGCGGCCCCGGCGGGGTCCCACGCCCGGCCGCCCCCGCGCAGTCAGAGCTTTTCGATTGGCGCGTGGCGCAGGACCAGCCACAGGGTCTGGTCGCCGAAGTCGACCTGCACCTGCGCACGCGCGCCCACACCCTCGACCGCGAGCACCCGCCCCAGCCCGTAACGCTGGTGGTTGACCCGATCGCCCACCGCCACCGACGGGACCGCCTTCAGGTCGCTGGCCGTCGCGAGCTTTGCCGGGTCAACGCCGATCTTGCTGGCCAGCGCTGCAGCCTTGGACGTGCCGCCCACGAACGTGTTGTTACGCTGCGCCACCCGCTCACGGCTGCCGATGCCGCCACCGCTCCAGGACGTGTAGGCGTCGGCCGTGCGCTGCCAGTCGATCAGCGCGGGCGGCAACTCCTCGAGGAAGCGTGAGGCCGGGTTGTATTGCGGCTGTCCCCAAGCCGAACGGGTGATCGTGCGCGAAATGTAGAGCCGTTGCCGCGCCCGCGTGATCCCGACATAGGCCAGGCGCCGCTCCTCCTCCAGCTCCTTGGCATCGCCCAGCGAACGCAGGTGTGGGAACACGCCATCCTCGAGCCCGGTCAGGAACACCACCGGGAACTCGAGTCCCTTGGCCGTGTGCAGCGTCATCAGCGTCACGACACCCTGGTGGTCGGGGTCGTCGGTGGGTACGTCGTCGGCGTCGGCCACGAGCGCGACCTGCTCCAGGAACCCCTCCAGCGTGACCTCGCCCTCACCGAGGGCCTCGATGCGCTCGGCATATTCGCGAGCGACGCTCACGAGCTCCTGCAGGTTTTCGACCCGGCCCTCGTCCTGCGGGTCGGTGCTCTCCTCCAGCTCGGCGAGCAGGCCGGATCGGGTGAGGACCATCTCGAGCACCTCGGCGGGCTGCGCCACGACCGACCGGTCGCGCGCCTCGTCGAGCATGGCCACGAACTCCTCGATGGTGTTCATCGCGCGGGCGGCGAGCCCTGGCACCTCCCGCCGGCGGCGCAGGGCTGCGCCGAACGAGATGCGCTCGCGCCCGGCGAACGCCTCGATCAGCGTCTCGGACCGGTCGCCCAGCCCCCGCTTGGGCGTGTTGATGATCCGGCGCATGCTGACCGTATCGTCGTCATTGGACACCGCACGCAGGTAGGCCAGCGCGTCCTTGACCTCCTTGCGCTCGTAGAACCGCACGCCACCGACGACCTTGTAGGGCAGGCCGAGCCGGATGAACCGATCCTCGAACACGCGTGACTGCGCGTTGGTGCGGTAGAACACCGCCACGTCGCCGGGGCGCGCGTCGCCCGCGTCGTTGAGCCGGTCGATCTCACGCGCCACCCAGTCGGCCTCGGCGTGCTCGGTGTCGGCGACATAGCCCACGATGAGGTCGCCCGCGCCCTGGTCGCTCCACAGGCGCTTGGGCTTGCGGTCGGGATTGCGATCGATCACCGCGTTGGCGGCGTCGAGAATCGTCTGCGTCGAGCGATAGTTTTGCTCGAGCATGATCGTGCGCGCCTGGGGGTAATCCCGCTCGAACTCCAGGATGTTGCGGATCGTGGCGCCCCGGAACGCATAGATCGACTGATCGGCGTCGCCGACCACGCACAATTCCCCCGTACCCCCAACAAGCTCTTTTACAAGAACATATTGCGCGTGATTGGTATCTTGATATTCGTCCACGAGCACGTGCTTGAACCTGCGGCGATATTTCTCCGTCACCTCGGGCTTGGACTGTAGCAATTGAACAGTGCGCATGATGATGTCGTCGAAGTCCAGCGCGTGTGCCTGCTGCAGCCGTTGCTGGTAAAGGGTGTAGGCCTCGCCCAGGGCCCGCTCCAGCGGACCTTGCGGTTTGAACGACTCGGGATCGATGAGCTCGTTTTTGAGGTTGGAGACCTGCGCGGCCAGGCCGCGGGCCGGATAGCGCTTCGGGTCGAGGTCCAGCTCGCGCGCCACGATCTGCATCAGCCGGCGAGAGTCGTCGGCGTCGTAAATGGAAAACGTCGACTTCAGCCCGGCGTGCTCGTGCTCGGCGCGCAGCAGGCGCAGGCAGGCCGAGTGGAAAGTGGACACCCACATCAGCCGGGCGCGCCCGCCGACCTGATGCTCGACCCGCTCGCGCAGCTCGGCGGCGGCCTTGTTGGTGAACGTGATCGCGAGGATCTCGCCCGGGTGCACCTTGCGCTCGGCCAGCAGGTGGGCGATGCGCTGTGTGAGCACGCGGGTCTTGCCCGAGCCCGCCCCGGCCACGATGAGCAGGGGGGATCCGACATGGGTGACCGCCGCGCGCTGCGGCTCGTTCAGACCGTCAAGTAGAGCTTCCATCGGGTCCCGAGTCTATGCCGCCGGTATGACATCAACCCTTCACCGGGCGCGGGTGGAAGTTGTCGGACCCATCGCGCAAGATGTCGGCATGCCTTTACGCACTCCCCGACTTCGATTCCTGCGGCGGCTCGCGACGCCCGCGCTGGCTCTCGGCGTGATCATCGCGCTGCCACTGGCGCAGGGGTCCGCCCCCAGCAAGACCAATGCCGGCTGGACCCCACTCACCCCGGTCTCTGTGCAGCTGACCGACGTTCCGGCCCGCCACGCCGCCAAGGGCAGCCTGTTGGCGTTCAACGATTTTCACGGTGCCATCGACCCTCCGACGGGCAGCGGTGCCGTGGTGGTCGGCAACCCGGCCGGCGGCGTGGAGTTCCTGTCCACCTGGGTCAAGCGGCTGCGCGCCGAGGGCGAGGCCGCAGGTGAAGAGGTGGTGACGGTCGGCGCGGGGGACATGGTCGGCGCGACGCCGCTGGTCAGCGCGGCGTTTCACGACGAGCCGACCATCGAGCTGCTCAATGAGCTCGGCATGCAGATCACCTCGGTCGGCAACCACGAGTTCGACGAGGGCACGGTCGAGCTCAAGCGCCTGATCAACGGCGGCTGCCACCCGACCGACGGGTGCGCCGACGGCGACGGTTTCGCCGGCGCCGACTTCACCTACCTGGCGGCCAACGCGGTCAACAAGCGGACCGGCCTGCCGATCCTCCTCCCCTTTACGATCAAGATCATTCAGGGGGTACCGGTTGGATTCATCGGCATGACCCTCGAGGGCACCATGTCGATCGTCAACCCGGGTGCCCCGGGCAACCCCGACATCCAGTTCCGTGACGAGATCGAGACCGCCAACAAGTGGTCCCGGCTGCTGCGCGCGTTCGGCGTCAAGGCGCAGGTGCTGCTGATCCACGAGGGCGGCCTGCAGACGCCGGCCACCGACCCGTCCGGCTGCGCGGGCTTCGCCGGCGCCATCACGGACATCGTGGGCGGCCTGCGCAACGAGTTCGGCCTCGTGGTCTCCGGCCACACGCACAGGTTCTACTCGTGCTCCCTGCCCAACGCCGAGGGCAAGCCGGTCGTGGTCACGAGCGCGGGCAGCAACGGCCAGCTCGTCAGCGACATCTCGTTCACGCTCGACAAGCGCAGCCACAGGTTCGCCTCGATCGAGGCGCGCAACGTCATCGTCGAAAACGGCATCCGCAATCCGGACGGCTCGTGGGCGCGCGACGCGCAGGGCAACTTCCTGCGCAACCCGGCGCTCATCGACCCGCGTGCGAAGACCATCTCCGACAAATACCGCACGGCGGTCGCCCCGATCGCCAACCGCATTGTCGGCAAGATCTCCGCTGACATCAGCCGCGACGCGGTCGCCAGCGGCGAGAGCCCGCTCGGCGACGTCATCGCCGACGCCCAACTCGCTTACACGTCAAGCCTCGGCGGCCAGATCGCCCTGATGAACCCGGGCGGCGTCCGGGCACCGCTGACGTTCGCCAACTCCCCAGGCGGCGAGCCCGCGGGCGACGTCACCTACGGCGAGTGCTTCACGGTGCAGCCGTTCAACAACCTCGTGGTGACGCAGACGTTCACCGGAGCGCAGCTCAAGGCCGTGCTGGAGCAGCAGTTCGCGGGCCAGGCCGGGCAGACCGTGACCCGCATCCTGCAGCCGTCCGCGGGCTTCACCTACTCCTACAACACCACCCGTGCCCTGGGCGACCGCACGTTCAACCTGGCCCTAAACGGCACACCCATCGATCCGGCGGCCACCTATCGGGTGACCACCAACGACTTCCTTGCCAACGGCGGCGACGGCTTCACCGCGCTCCAAGCGGGCGCCGACCGCGCCACCGCCCCCGGCTTCGACGTCGACGCCCTCGTGGCACACCTGGCCACCGGCCCCATCGCGCCGGGCCCAGCCAACCGCATCACCAAGGTCGCATAACCCACATCGCACAACCCGCACCTCACATCGCGGGAAGGGCGGCCCCACCCTC
>JBIOYB010000209.1:0-9253 GCA_044869915.1 Allorhizocola sp. | reverse complement strand
CATCAGCAGCAGCGCCGCCGCGGTGATGATCCCGCCGGTGCGCTGCAGCCCGGACGCGACGGCCTGGGTGTTGTCCCCGGTGGCGTCCCACTCCTCCCGGACCCGCGACAGCAGGAACACCTCGTAGTCGGTGGCGAGCCCGAACAGGATCGCGAGCATCAGCACCAGGTTGGAGGGCTCGAGGAAGCCGGTGACGGTGAACCCGAGCAGGTCGGCCAGGTGCCCGTCCTGGAACACCCACACCGCGACGCCAAACGACGCGCCGATCGAGATGGTGTTCATCAGGATGGCCTTGAGCGGCAGCACCAGTGAGCCAAACGCGAGGAACAGCAGGACGAACGTGCTGCCCGCGATCAGCAACAGCATCCATGGCAGGCGCTCGCTGAACGCTTCGATCTGGTCGACGTCTTGGGCGGACCGGCCGCCGACCATCACCCGCGCGCCGTCGGGCGCGGGCAGCGCACGGATGTCGCGCACCAGGTCCCGCGCGGCCTCGCTGGTGGGCTCGCCCGGGTAGCTCACCGACAGCAGGGTCGCGTCGTCGCGTTGTGCGGCCACCCGCACGCCCGTCGCGCCTTCCAGAGAGGAGATGCGCTGCGAAAGGTCGCCCACGGGCCCGTCGACCAGCACGCTGATCGGATAGTCGCCGCCCGGGAACTCGCTGATCAGCCGCTGGCTCACGGTGCGCGACTCGGTGCCCTCGGGCAGCACGCGCTCGTCGAACCCGCCGAGCTGGATGCGCAGGAACGGCAGGCCGATCGCGAGCAGCAGCACGGTCACGCCCAGCGCGTAGATGACGGGCCGGCGCATGACGCTGCGTGCCAGCCGGGCCCACCCACCACGGTCCTGATTGGACTCCGAGCTGGACAGCGCGTGCGCCTCCACCGGGCGCACGGCCCTGGGCAGCCGCACGCGCAGGGAGTTGACCCGTGGCCCGAGCACGGCGAGCAGCGCCGGCAACGCGGTCAGCGCGGCGAGCATCGCCACGAGCACGGCTGACATGCCGCCCCACGCCATCGACTTGAGGAAGTCCATCGGGAACACGAGCAGGCTCGCCAGCGCGAGCGCGACGGTCAGCCCGGACACGAGCACGGTGCGCCCGGCTCGGGAGAGCGCGGCGGCGACAGCGTCCGATGTGGACCGTCCGGCAGCTAGCTCCTCCCGGAACCGCGACACGATGAACAGCGAGTAGTCGATGGCCATGCCCAGGCCCAGCATCGTGATGATGTTGATGGCGAACACCGACACGTCGGTCACCTGGGCCAGCAGCCGCACGCTGACAAACGCGCCCAGCACCGCGAGGATGCCGACCAGCAGCGGGGTCAGCGCCGCGACCACGCCCCGGAAGATCAGGATCAGCAGGACGAGCAGGATCGGCAGGCTGATCATCTCGGCTCGGGTGATGTCCTCGCTGATCTGAGCGCTCGCCTCCTCGAGGAACGGCACGATCCCGCCGATCTGGGTGGTGGCCGGCGGGTCGGCGTGCAAGAGGGGCCGGATCGCGTCGAGGTCGGCGAGCCTGGCGTCCTCGTCGCCCTCGCGCAGCTGGATCGCCAGATAGGTCGATCGCCCGTCGTGCGACAGAGGTCCACTTTGGACGGCCGTGACTTCCGGGCGCCCCTTCAACCGGCCGACGACGGGTTGGGCGGCGAGCGCCGGGTCGGCCGCGGTGTAGAGCGCGATGACGTCGATGTCCTGCCGGCCCACCTGCGCGTTGATCGCCTCGCGTGCCTGGCTGGACTCGCTGGCCGGGTCGTCGAAGCCGCCGCTGATGAGGTCGCCGAACACACCGCCGCCCCACGTCGCGCCGAGCACCAGGACCCCGGCGGCCACTGCCAGCACCAACCAGCGGAATCGCACCACGGCGCGCCCTAACATGCTGCTCCCCAAACCACGTAGGCTGTACCTGCTAACAGCCGTTAGATTAGTGAACACCGTTAACTCCAGGGAAGCCCAGTGTCGGATAGGTCACAGCGCCGCCGCGAGGCCACGCTCGCCGAGATCAAGGCTGTCGCGCGCCGGCACCTGATCGCCGGCGGTCCGGGTGGCATCTCGCTGCGCGCCATCGCCCGCGACATGGGCATGACCGCACCGGCGCTCTACCGCTATTACGCCAGTCTCGATGCGCTGGTGCTCGACCTGTGCACCGACCTCTACGTGGAGCTGCGCGTCGCGTGCGAAGTCGCGCGGGACGCGGTACCAGATGGAGAAATTAAGAAGCTCTTTGCCATGGCGCGGGAGTTTCGCCGCTGGGTCTTGGACCACCCACCCGAATCGGCTCTGATGTTCGGGCCGCCGCTGCCCGGCGTGGAGCAGTTCGTCGACCAGTGCAACACGCTGCAGGACGCGGGCCATCAATTCGGGCAGATCTTCACCGATCTGATGGTCGAGCTGCACCGGCAGGGCCTGCTGCCCGAGTCCCGGGTAGAACTCCCGGTGCATGGCGAGCTGCCGCCCGCGGTGTCCGCGCGTTTTTTAAAGTCCTATACCAGGCTGTACGGAGTGATCATGGCCGAGGCGTTCGGTCACCTGAGGTGGGCGCTGGACGACGCGACCGCGCTGTTCGAGTCGGAGCTCGCGGACATGGCTGAGTCGCTGGTCAGTAAAACCGGGTAGGCTGCCTGGGTATGACCCCAGATGTTGTGATCATTGGGACCGGGCACAACGGCCTGGTCAGCGGCATCCTCCTGGCGCGCGCCGGGCTGAGCGTGACCATGCTCGAGGCCCAGCCGGTGATCGGCGGCGCGACCCGCACCGAGCGGCCGTTCCCGAAGGTGCCGGATCTTCAGCATTCGACGGGGTCCTATCTGCTGGGGCTGATGCCGCCCGAGCTGATGCGCACCCTCGACATCGACATCCCGGTCGTGCGCCGCGACCCGCACTACTTCCTGCCGACGCCCACGGAAAAATACCTGCTGTGCGGCTCGCAGCGGATCGACAACGGTATCTACTCCGATGCCGATCGCCGGGCCGACGACGCGATGCAGGCCGAGCTGGCCCAGCTGCGCGAGGACTTCGCGCCCGCGTGGCTCGCGGAGCCGGGATCGGTGGAGGAGACCGCCGCGCGCTACATCCGGCCCGCGCTGCGGCAGACGTTCGTCGATCTCGTGCGTGGCAGTGTGCTCGATTACCTCAAGCGGTTCGATTTCCAATCAGAATTGCTTCTTTCGATGTACGCGGTGACAGACGGCCTTTCGGGCATCAACGCCGGCCCAGACGACCCGGGCACGGGTCACAACTTCCTGGCGCACAACATGTGCCGGCTGCCGGGTGCCGGCGGCACATGGATGATCGCGCGCGGCGGGATGGGCACGGTGTCGCGCACGCTGGCCGACAAGTTCCGCTCGCTCGGCGGTGTCATCGAAACCGACGCACGCGTCGCCGGCGTGTCCACATCAGACGGTGCGGTGACCGGGGTCGTGCTCGCGGACGGGCGTTTCGTCGGCGCGAAGGTCGTGCTCGGGGCGTGCGACCCGTACGAGCTGATCCGCCTCGCGGGAGACGCGTTCCCGGATGCGCTGCGGTCACACATGTTGGCACGGCAGCGCGCGGGCACCACGCTCAAGGTAAACCTCGCCCTGTCGGGCCTGCCCCGCTTCACCTGCAACCCGCCCGGACAGGTGTTCGGCTCGACCATCCACCTGCTGCCCGGCTCCGACGGCGACCAGCCGCTGGCCCGCCTGCGCCGGATGTGGGCCCAGGTGCAGGCGGGCGAGCTGCCCGACGAGCCGACCATCGAGTGGTACCTGCACACCACCGTCGACCCGTCGCTGTCCGACAGCGCGGGCCACCACTCGAGCGCGCTGTTCGTGCAGTCGGTGCCGTACGGCGTCGAGCTCGGGTCCTATGTGGACAAACTGCTCGCCATTTGCGACTTTTACGCGCCCGGCACGTCCTCGCTCGTCGCCGACCAGTTCACGCTGACCCCGCAGGGGATCGAGTCGCACTTCGGCATCACCGGCGGGCACATCCACCACGTCGACAACACAGTCAGCCTCGACGCGCGGATGCCCTACTTCACAGGGCTCGACGGGCTCTACGCCGGCTCGGCCGGCTGCCACCCGGCCGGCTCGGTGATCGGCGCCGCGGGCCACAACGCCGCGCAAAGGATCCTCACGGATCTGTCGGCAGGCTGATCCCGTCGCTGACCCCGACGAATCCGTTGCCGCCGCTATTGTTTTCCCGCAGCGATCTTGATCGTGCGCTCTTTACTTTCAAGATCGCAAGGGAAGGCAACCGGAGCTTCGCCCTCACTGCCGCTCCCACGTGCGGTGGCCAGCCACCGCACGAGGGCAACAGCTTTCCGGGCGGCAACACCTCGCGAGTTGCTTTAGCACGAGCATAGAGTTACCGCGTGGTGCTTCCCCTGCACGACGTCAACCCGGTCCGCCGGTTTCCGATGGTCACGCTCTCGCTGATCGTGGCCAACGTCATCTCGTTCCTGACAACGCCCGCCGCGACAGTGTGCGAGCTGCAGGCCTTCCTCATCCAGTGGGGTGCCGTCCCGCGGGAGATGATGCAAAACGAGCCGCTGTCGGCGGTGCCCAACGCGGTGTGCGCGATCGGCCCGCCGGCCTACGACAAAAACGTCGTGCTGTCCGTGCTGTTCTCGATGTTCCTGCACGCCGGATGGCTGCATCTGCTCGGCAACATGCTGTTCCTGTGGGTGTTCGGCAACAATGTCGAGGACCGCTTCGGGCACCTGAAGTTCCTGCTGTTCTATGCGGCCGCGGGTTATGTTGCGGCATATGGGTTCGCGCTGGTCAACCCGGCGCTGGACGTGCCGCTGGTCGGCGCGTCGGGCGCGGTGTCCGGTGTGCTGGGTGCCTACCTGGTGCTGTTCCCGTGGGCTCGGGTGTGGAGCCTCGTCGTCATCATCCCGGTGCCGCTGCCGGCGTGGCTGGTGCTTGGTCTGTGGTTTGTGTTGCAGTGGCTGTACTCATCCGGCTATGCCGTCGAAGCAGGATCGGTCGCATATTTGGCGCATATCATCGGATTCCTCTTCGGAGTCCTGATGGCGATACCTCTACGGGGCAGGCGGCCACAGCGTCCTCGAGTACAGTGAGGTCTGCCTGCCCCCAAGGAACGGAGAAAGCGTGTCCAGGTCCACAAAAAAACGACTCGAGGACACGAGGCCAGCAAAAAGCGCGAAGAAGGCGAAGAACCAGCGGCGCAAAGACCCGGTCTGGGCCAAGCTCGCGGTGATCTTCGGTGCGCTGCTGATGATGGTCGGCGGTGGTTCGCTGGTCTTGATGAAGATGGCCAGCGCCAAGCTCGACTCGAGCATCACCACCACCAACATGATCGACACCAAGTCGGAGGCCTTCGCGGGCACCAACATCAATGGTGCGATCAACATGCTGCTGGTGGGCATCGACGTCGAGCCGAGCTACACAGGCCCGGGCCACCGCGAGGGCGTGCTGTCGGACACCATCGTGATCCTGCACATCCCGCAGAGCCACAACCAGGCCTACCTGCTGTCCATCCCGCGTGACACGCTGGTGAACATCCCGGCCAACAAGGACTACAAGTTCTCGGGCGCCCGAGAGAAGATCAACGCGGCGTTCGGCATCGGCTACCGGGGCAAGCAGGGCACAGAGGTCGAGAAGCGGGCCGCGGGCGTAAACATGCTGAGCACGACCGTGTTCAAGCTGACCGGCATCAAGTTCAACGGGGCCATGCTGATCGACTTCGACGGCTTCAAGGGCGTGATCGAGGAGCTCGGCGGCGTCGACATGTGCGTCGACCAGAAGGCGACCTCGATTCACCTGGCCTACGACGCAAAGGGCAACATCGTCCCGACGTGGTATGACGACGCCAACAGCGTAGTCCGCAATATGCCCAAGGGCGGGCACTCGGTCGTGCACGAGGTGGGCTGCCGCCACTTCACCGCCGACCTGGCGCTGGACTATTCGCGCATCCGCAAAGGCCTGGAAAACGGCGATTACGACCGGCAAAAAAACCAGCAGAAGCTGATCAAGGCGATCATCAAGAAGGCGATGAGCAAGGGTGTGGTCACCGACCTGTCCCGGCTCGACAAGGTGATCCAGGCCGGTGGCAAGGCGATGATCCTTGATACGGGCGGCGCCAAGATCGTCGACTTTGTGTTCACGCTCAAGGACATCGGGTCCGACGACCTCATCATGATCCGGACCAACCCCGGCACATGGGGCACCGTGGAGATCAACGGCATATCTTATGTCGAGCTCAACGCCGATTCGCTCGCGCTGTTCTACTCGGTGCGCGATCAAAACATCGCGCAGTTCCTGGTGACCCATCCGGAGTTCCTGGCCCCGGAGTAGGCGGGTGCGGAGCAGTAGGACAATAGGCGCGTGGCGCAGCACATCGTTCTTCTCGGTTCGACCGGATCCATCGGCACGCAGGCGATCGACATTGTGCGCCGCAACCCCGACCGGTTCCGCGTGGTCGCCCTCGGCGCGGGCGGCGGCAACGTCGGCCTGCTCGCCGCGCAGGCCCTCGAGCTCGGCGTCGAGGCGGTCGGCGTGGCCAAGGCCAGCGCCGCGCAGGATCTGCAGCTCGCGTTCTACGCCGAGGCGGCCAAGCGTGGCTACGCCACGGGCGAGTTCCGCATCCCGAAGATTTTGGCCGGCCCGCAGGCCATGGCCGAGCTCGCCGAGTGGCCCTGCGATGTCGTGCTCAACGGCGTGGTCGGTTCGCTCGGGCTCGCGCCGACACTGGCCGCGCTGCACGCCGGTCGCCGGCTGGCGCTGGCCAACAAGGAGTCGCTGGTCGCCGGCGGCCCGCTGGTGCGCCGGATCGCCAAGCCCGGTCAGATCACCCCGGTCGACAGCGAGCACTCGGCGCTGGCTCAATGCCTTTTGTCTGGGGCTGCGAAGGAGGTCCGTCGATTGGTATTGACCGCCAGCGGTGGCGCGTTCCGCGGGCGTCGCCGCGAGGAGTTGGCCGACGTCACGGTCGAAGAGGCGCTCAAGCACCCCACGTGGGACATGGGCCCGGTGGTCACGATCAATTCGGCGACGCTGGTCAACAAGGCGCTCGAGGTGATCGAGGCGCACGAGCTGTTCGGTGTGTCCTATGACGACATCGAGGTGATGGTGCACCCGCAGTCGGTGCTGCACTCGCTGGTCGAGTTTGTCGACGGGTCCACCCTGGCCCAGGCGAGCCCGCCCGACATGCGCCTGCCCATCGCGGTGGCATTGGGCTGGCCCGACCGGGTGCCCGGCGCCGCGCCGGCCGTCGACTGGACGATCGCGCACAACTGGGAGCTGCGGCCCCTGGACAACGAGGCTTTCCCCGCTGTGGAGCTGGCCAAGTCGGCGGGCCGGGCGGGCGGGTGCCGGCCGGCGATCTTCAACGCGGCCAATGAGGAATGTGTTTCAGCGTTCACCCAGGGACGGCTGCCATTCTTGGCGATTGTGGATACGGTCGGGGAGGTCCTGTCCGCGGCGCCCGATTTTGGGGAACCAGGTACGGTCGAAGACGTGCTCGCGGCCGAGGCATGGGCGCGCCGCCGGGCACATGAGCTGATCGAGCAGAAGGGCGCCTGATGGCCTACATCATCGGTCTCATCGCGGGAGCGCTGGGCATTCTCATCTCGGTGTCCCTGCATGAGGCGGGTCACATGGGCACGGCCAAGGCCTTCGGCATGAAGGTCACCCGCTATTTCGTGGGATTCGGCCCGACCCTGTGGTCATTTAAGCGCGGCGATACCGAATATGGCGTCAAGGGCATCCCGCTGGGCGGGTTCGTGAAGATCGTCGGCATGACGCCGCAGGACGAGGACGCGTCCGAGCAGAAGGCGATGTGGCGCTTTCCGGTGTGGAAGCGCACCATCGTGCTCGCGGCCGGCTCGATCGTGCACTTCGTCATCGCGTTCCTGATCTTCTGGGGGGTCGCGGCCACCTCGGCGATGGCCAACCCGGCGCTCAACTACGAGGACCCCTACATCACGATCATCGACTGCGTGCAGCCGGCCGATCCGCAGAAGGGCTGCACCGCGTCGGACCCGACCGGGCCGGCCAGGCAGGCCGGGCTGCAGACCGGCGACAAGATCCTGAAGGTGGGATCGACTCCCATCACGAAATACATGGACATGGTGTCGGTCATCCGCGCGCTGCCTGCGGGCCAGCCGGCCGAGTTCAGCTATCTGCGCGGCGGCCAGGAGGCGGTGGCCAGGGTGAGCCCGGTGACCGTCGAGCGGGCCATCGACGGCAAGCTCACCAACGTCTCCGCGATCGGCGTGACGCTGGGCCACGACCCGGCCTATCCCGCGACCGTCGAATACAACGCGGTCGAGGCCGTCCCGGTCGCCGGGGGCCTGATGGGCACGGTGTTCCAGGGCGTGCTGACGTCGATCAAGAAGTTCCCCGAGAAGATCCCCGGCCTGTGGAGCGCGATCACCGGTGGCGAGCGCGACCCGGAGGGCCCGCTGAGCGTGGTCGGCGCCAGCCGGCTGTCGGGCGAGCTGGTGGAGGCCGAGGAATACCCGAGCTTCTGGATGATCGCCGCCTCGCTGAACATGTTTGTCGGTTTCTTCAACCTGCTACCGCTTTTGCCGCTCGACGGCGGGCATATCGCTATTGCTTGGTTTGAGCGGGTTCGCTCCTGGCTTTACGCACGGTTGCGTAAGCCCGACCCCGGACGGGTGGATTATTACAAGTTGATGCCGCTTACCTATACAGTGATCCTGATATTCGGCGCGTTTACACTACTAACCGTTACCGCTGACATCGTCAACCCGATCACAATCTTCGGTAGGTGAGAGAGACCGTGACCGCGATCAATCTCGGGATGCCCGCTGCCCCAGCACCGCAGTTGGCACCCCGGCGCAAGTCACGCCAGATCCTGGTGGGCAGCGTGCCGGTCGGTGGGGGAGCACCCGTGTCGGTGCAGTCCATGACGACCACGCTGACCGCCGACGTCAACTCGACCCTGCAGCAGATCGCGGAGCTCGCGACGTCCGGGTGCCAGATCGTGCGCGTGGCGGTGCCGTCGGCCGACGACGTGGAGGCGCTGCCCGCGATCGCCAAGAAGTCGCCCATTCCGGTGATCGCCGACATCCACTTCCAGCCGCGCTATGTGTTCGCGGCCATCGACGCGGGCTGCGCGGCGGTGCGTGTCAACCCGGGCAACATCAAGCAGTTTGACGACAAGGTCAAGGAGATCGCCAAGGCGGCGAGCGACGCCGGGACGCCGATCCGGATCGGCGTCAACGCCGGCTCGCTGGACTAGAGGCTGCTCGAGAAGTACGGCAGGGCGACACCGGAGGCGC
>JBIOYB010000208.1:0-7201 GCA_044869915.1 Allorhizocola sp. | reverse complement strand
GAGCACCACGACCGTGATGTCGCGGTGCCGGCGAAACCGGTCCAGGTAACCGCGATGCACCACCCTGTCCGCGTATTTCTGGGGATGCAGCACCCACACGATCAGATCCACGACCGCGAGCAGCCGGTCGGCTTCGATCCGGTGTGCCGCCTCGACCGAGTCGAAGTCGGGCAGGTCCAACAGCACTAGACCGTCCGATCCGGACACCGTGTCGCGCCGGGACCGCTGCTCCACTTCGAGCCAGTCGAGCAACTCCTTTGCCCGGTCACCGCCGAAGACGCACGCGTGAGTCCGGCCGGTGGTCGGCCGCCGAACCCCGGTCGCCGACAGGTCGGCTCCTGCCAACCGATTGAATACGCTTGATTTTCCTGTACCTGTGGAGCCTGCCAGCGCCACGACAGTGTGCTCCCGCGACAAGGCGAGCCGCTCCCCCACCCGCGCCACGAGCGCCTCCGCCGGCGCCAGCTCGGACTGGGGCAGATGTCCGCGCGCGGCTCCGACAAACCGGCTCAGCGCCGCGACCCGATCAGGCACGCTCATGAGCCGGCCGCCCCGGAAGAAGCCGCCGCGGAAACCGCCGATGCGGCAGCGCGCAGCCGCCGCCCGGCCTCACCGTCCACACCGGACTCCGCCAACACGGCGTGAAACCGCCCCGCCTCCTCATCCAACAGACCGTCCACTCGCGACAGCAGGTCCTGGCGCGCCCGCGCCGCCAACCGCCGCACCGCGTCGTCGCCGAAGATGGCCTCCAGCACCTTCTGCGCGGCGATGGTCGTGCCGCCCGCCACCGCGATCTCGGCGCCCGTCGGGATGAACGCGGTCGCCGCGAACACCACGACCATCAGGCACAGCCCGAGCGCGTTGACCGCGTAGGCGCTCGCCTTGGCCGCGAACAGTTTGCGCGACGACTCCACGCGCACCAGCTCGAGCACGCCACGCTGCCAGTCGCGCATCAACCGGTCCAGCCTCTCATCGATATCGGGCGACGCCTTGGCCAGCGCGCCGCTCGCCAGCGCCACCCCGGCCGGGTGCGCCCGCCACGCCCGCACGGCCCGCTCCGCCCCGTCGGCCGCCACGCTGTGCACGAACGTCACCATGCCGGTCTCCAGCGCCGACTTCAACTCCTCGGTCTGCGGCGGCCGCCCGGTGAACGCGCTGACGATCCGGTCGCGCAGCCGCCCCACCCGCGCCTGCAGCCCGCGCATGAACTCGCCCGTCCCCGCGAGCTCCTGCCACCGCGCGAGCACCTCGCCACGGAACAGCGCGCCCTCCTGGATGCCCTGGGCAACCTCCGACTTGGCCTCGCGATAGGCCGAATCCACGGACACGCCAAGGGTTTTGAGCGCATCGGCCTGGGCGTCGGCCTCGACCGCGAGCCGGGCCGTGGTCGGGCTGAGCGCGGCGAGCGCGCCCTCCACGGTCTGGCGCACCACCTCCGCCCGCGCCGCCGCCGACCGCGCGAGCGCCTCGAGCCAGCCCGAAAGCTCGGCCACCGCACGCCGCGGGAGCATCTTCCCATTGTCAACAGTGTCGAGCTCCTGCTCCTGCACCACGAACATGCGCGTGGTCGGCAGGCCGTGCTCGGCGAGCATCTCGGTCAGGTGCGGCTCGACCTCGCCCGCGGCACCGGGCGGCACCCGGTTGAGCGCGATCGCGACCGTGGTGCCGCGGTCGCGCGCCTGGTGCAGCAGCTCCCACGGCACGGCATCGGCGTAACGCACCGCCGTCGTGACGAACAGCCACAGGTCGGCGGCCGCCAGCAACTGCTCGGCCAGCGCGCGGTTGGCCTCCTCCACGGAGTCGATGTCGGGCGCGTCCAGCAACGCGAGGCCCGGGGTCAGGCTGTCCAGCTCGACCACGCGCAGCCCGTCTTCGCCGCGTCGCAGCTCCGGCAGCAGGTTGGCCCCGCCGAACCAGCCCGCGTCGCCCGGATGGCACACCAGCACGGGCGCCCTCGTGGTCGGGCGGCGGGCACCGGCCGGGCTGACCGTCCGGCCGGCGATGCTGTTGACGATCGTCGACTTGCCCGCGCCCGTGGAGCCGCCCGCCACCACCAGGAGCGGGGCGTCGAGCCGGGACAGCCGCGGGATCAGGTAGTCGTCCAGCTGCCGCCCGGTCGCCTCGGCCAGGCGGGTGGCCTCCAGCGCGCCGGGCAGGCTCAGCGGGTACCGCAAAATGGAAAGCTCTCCACGCAGTCCCCGCAGAGCCTCGGTGATGGTCATGCCTTAAGCATTACCCATCGGCACAACAATGAGTCGTCAGTTCCACGGGTTGGCAGCCTGGTCGTTAATGGACACCCAGAAGCGCGTCCCGGCCGGCAGAGTGCCGTGCGCCCAGAGGTTCCAGCCGCTGCGTGACCGGAAGCCGGGGCCGCCGGGCCGCAGGCGGATCCAGTACCAGCCGTCGTGGAACTCGGTCATCCGCCAACCCGGCCCGAACGTGCCGGCGCAGATCCGGTCGGCGTCGGTCTGGCTCGTCAGGGACGTGCCGGGCACCGGCGGTGTGAGCGCGACGTGCCCCTCGGACCACCCGTTGTACTGGTCCGGCGCCACGCCGGCCGGGATCGGGTCGCCAGTGACCAGCAGGCACAGCAGCGGCAGCACGGCCGTGGCCGGCGTGTCCCCCTGGTAGGCGTTGGTCGCGCCGTCGGAGCCGACGTGCACCACGTTGTCGGGGCGCTGCTGCTTGACCGTCCAGGTCATGCCGTTGTGCGTGCCGGGGCCGTTGATGTGCAGCAGCAGGTTCGGCGAACCATGCGGGTCGGTGATCACTCCGGGGGTGGCGTTCCCGATGATCGACGCGGCCACCTGTGCCGGTGTGGCGGCCGGGTTGGTCTGCAGGAACAGCGCCGCGGCGCCGGCCACGTGCGGGCTGGCCATGGACGTGCCGCTCATCTGGCCCGCGGCGGTGTCCGAAGCGCTCAATGTGGACGTGACATCGACACCGGGGGCAAACAGGTCGACACACGACCCGAAGTTGGACCAGGAGGGGCGCACATCGGAGATGTCGCCGGCCGCAACGGTGAGCGCCGCCGGGACGCGCGCCATCGCGGAGGCGCACGCGTCGGTGGCCCAGTTGCCCGCGGCCACGGTATAGGTGACGCCCGCGGCGATGGAATTGGCGATGGCGGTCTCGAGCACCGTGTCAGCCGAAATGGCAAGGCTCATGTTGGCCACCGACGGTCCTGAGTGGTGGCCGGTGACGAAGTCGACACCCGCCGCGATCATGTCGGTGGTGCCCATCCCGTCGCAGTCGATCACCCGCACCGGCACCAGCCGCACGGCCTTGGCCACGCCGTAGGCGGCCGATCCCACGGTGCCCGCCACGTGGGTGCCGTGCCCGTGGCAGTCGTTGGTGCCCCATCCGTCGCCGATCCCGTCGTACCCGCCGGACACCCGCCCGCCGAATTCGACGTGGGTGGGCCGGATGCCGGTGTCCAATATGTACACGGTGACGCCCGCGCCGGTCCGGTTGTAGTCGTAGATGGTGTCCAGCGGGCGCTGGCGCTGATCGATCCGATCCAGGCCCCACGTGACCGGGGTCTGCACCGTGGCGAGGCCGACGCGCTGGTTTGGCTGGATGTAGGCGACGGCGGGATCGGCACGCAGGGCGCCGAGCTGCTCCTGGGTCAGCTTAGCCGAGAAGCCGTTGAGCGCCTTGTGGTAACGGCGTTGCACCGTGACCCCGAGACTCGCCGCGCGGGAAACCGCCGGGCCCTGTTCGCCCTTGAGCACCACGATGTAGCTGCCGGGGACAGTTGTTCCGGTCGCGGCGAGCAGCGGCGCGAGCGGTCCCGCACCGGCCGCCACCGTGGGCGGCGCCACCGCCACTGCGGTAAGGGCGGCCGCGAGCGCGCCGCGCCGCCATCCAAGCTGTTGTCGCATGACGGCGAGCCTCGTCGACGGCCGTGCGGCGGCGGCTGAATTCCGGACACCGCCGGAAATCCGCAGAAACCGTTGAACGCCTTTCGTTCAGGCGCGCCCGGGACTACCCTGTCCACAATGGACATATCCGGCGTGCAGACCGTGCGAGACCTGTCCGGGGCGCTGCGGGCGTTGCGGCGCAGGCATGCCCGTGTGCACGGCACGGCCGAGCTGACCTACCGCGAGCTGGCCACCCGCACCGGCTGGTCCACGGCGGCGGTAGCCGAATACCTGACCGGCAAGACGCTGCCGCCCACCGATCGCTTCGACGTGCTGATCGGGCTGTTCGGCGCGACCCCGGCGGAGCAGGGCCTGCTGGCCACGGCCCGGGACAGGGTCGCCGAGCAACAGCGCCAGGCTCGGCCCCAACCGTCGCGTCCGGCGCCGCGCCAGCTGCCCGCCGATGTCTTCTCCTTCACCGGCCGGGGCGACGAACTGGCCCGCCTCGACGCGATGCTCGAAGACCCGCCCACCGCGATGGTGATCTCAGCGGTGGCGGGCACGGCAGGCGTGGGCAAGACCGCGCTGGCGGTGCACTGGGCCCATCGGGTGGCCGGGCGGTTCCCCGACGGCCAGCTGTATGTAAACCTGCGCGGCTACGACCCGGAGCAGCCGATGGCCACGGGCGATGCGCTGGCCCGGTTGCTGGCCGCGCTCGGCGTGCCGGGCGACGACATCCCGCTCGACATCGAGGACCGCGCCGCGCGCTACCGCACCGAGCTGGCCGATCGGCGCATGCTGGTCGTGCTCGACAACGCCGCGACCGAGGGGCAGGTGCGGCCGCTGCTGCCCGGCTCGCCGTCGTGCACGGTGATCGTGACGAGCCGGGACAGCCTGTCCGGGCTCGTGGCGCGCGACGGCGCCCGCCGCGTCGACCTCGACCTGCTGCCGCTGCCCGACGCGGCCGCGCTGCTGCGCCAGCTGATCGGCGCCCGCGCCGACGCCGAGCCGGAGGCCGTCGCCGAGCTGGCGCGGCTGTGCGCGCGCCTGCCGCTGGCCCTGCGCGTGGCCGCCGAGCGGGCGGTCTCGCACCCGTCCCTGACGCTGGCCGAGTTGACCGCGCAGCTGGCCGACCACCGGCAGCGGCTGGCGCTGATGGACGCGCGCGTCGCCGTCACCGAGGTGTTTTCGTGGTCGGTGCAGCACCTGCCGCCGGCTGCCGCGCACACCTTCCGGTTGCTGGGCCTGCATCCCGGGCCGGATCTGGACCGCGGCGCGGCCGCGGCCCTCGCCGGCACCGACGCGCCGGCCCACCTGGACGTGCTGGCGCGTGCCCATCTGGTGCACCCGACCGCGCCGGGGCGGTACGGCATGCATGACCTGTTGCGCGCGTATGCCAATCAGCTGTCCAAAGTGGATGACGGGGCGCTGGAGCGCCTGCTGGAGTTCTATCTGTCCACCGCCCGCGCGGCGATGGGCGTGCTGCATGCCGACACCTCCGGCGAGCCCACGTTCGACCCCGAATCCGCCCGCGCCTGGCTCGACACGGAGCGCGCCAACCTCGTGGCCGTCGCGGCGCACGCGATTCCGGCGGGCCGGCCCGAATACGCCATCGAGTTGGCGGCGGTGCTGGCCCGCTACTTCGACGGCGGCCACTACATTGACGGGCTGGCGGTGCACACCCACGCCTATCGCGCCGCCCGGCTGACCGGCGATGCCGGGCGGCAGGGCCGGGCGCTGGTGGACCTCGGCTGCACGCATATGCGCCTGTCGCAATACGAGCCGGCGGCCGGCAGCCTGCGCGAGGCCCTCGCTCTGCTCCAGCGGGCAGGCGACCACGCCGGGCAGGCGCACGCGCTGACCAGCCTGGGCAAGCTCGAGCGGCGGCGTGGCCGGCAGGGCCCGGCCGCGCGATATCTGCGGCGCGCGCTCACCCTCGCGCGGCAGGCCGCCGACCGCACCGGGCAGGCACGCACGCTGCTCGACCTGGGCACGGTCGAGGTGCAGCGCGGGCGCTACCCGGCCGCGCTCGCCCACCTCCAGCAGGCGCTGGTGCTCGTGACGGAGGTCGGCAGCAGGCTGGGCCAGGCGGGCGTGCTGGCCAACCTCGGCCAGGTGGAGCAGCGGCTGGGCCGGCACGAGGCCGCCGCCGAGCACCTGCACCGTTCCCTGGCCATGTTTCGCGAACTCGGGCACCGGCAGGCGGAGGCCGATGTGCTCGAGGGTCTGGGCAGCGCGCAGCTCAGGCTGGGCCGGCCCGGGCAGGCGAGCGGGCACTTCACCGGCGCGCTGGGCATCACCCGCGAGATCGGCGACAGGCACGGCGAATCCATGGCGCTCAATGGGCTCGGCGACGCGGCCCGGGCGGCGGGCCGGCCCGCCGAATCCGTGGCGCACCACGCCGAAGCCCTCACCATCGCCGACGCCATCGGCGCCCGTGACTCGCAGGCCCGCGCGCACGCCGGGCTGGGCCAGGCCCACAGCGCGCTGGGCGACCTTGCGGCCGCGTGCCGGCACTTCGAGCACGCGCTCGCCGGTTACACCGAGCTTCAGTCGGCCGCCGAGGCGCACACTGTCCGCGCCCAACTCGATGCGCTTCGTAGAAAACCTTCATAAGCGTTATTTGGTACGCAAAAACTCTTTAGTGAGTCATTTACATCCGTTATAGTCGCGTCGCGAAGGTTTCACGCCGTACCCCTACCCCCATAGAGAGGTACCCATGACCAGCAAACCGCTCGCGCGGCGCACCGTTCTCGCGACCGCCGCGGGCATTGTCGCGGCGCCCTTCTTCACCGGCGTCGCGCACGCCGCGGTGCCAAAGATCTACATCGACGCCGGCCACGGCGGCACCGACCCGGGCGCGTCCGCCAACGGGCTGCAGGAGAAAAACGTCACGCTCAACATCGCCCTTCAGGTGCGCAGCATCCTCACCGCCAACTGGAGCGTCTCCGTGCGGATGTCGCGCACCACCGACATCACGCGCAGCCTCACCTGGCGCACCGACGACGCCAACGCCTGGGGCGCGGACATTTTCGTCAGCGTCCACATCAACGCCGGCGGCGGCACGGGTTTCGAGAGCTACCGCTACCCCGGCACCGCGGGCAACACGCTCCGCCTGCACAGCAACATCCACTCGCGTGTGCTGTCCAACATGCGCACCGTCGCCGCAGTCACCGACCGCGGCCAGAAGACGGCCAACTTCCACGTGCTGCGCGAGACCGTCATGCCGGCCGTGCTCACCGAAAACCTGTTCGTGGACACGGTGGCCGACGCCAACAAGCTCAAGAACGCGGCCTTCATCACGGCCAACGCCCGCGGCCACGCCCAGGGCATCGCGG
>JBIOYB010000207.1:0-4346 GCA_044869915.1 Allorhizocola sp. | reverse complement strand
CGCACCACACTACGGACTCGACGCCCCCGCCCCCGACACCATCGAGGGCGTACTGTCCACGGGCGCACGCGAGCGGTACCTCATCAATTCAAAGCACATAGACAAGGCCATCGAGGGGCTTACCTTGCGCACGGACACCTCCAAAACCACGACTACTTCGCGCTCGATCCCGGCCACCTGCACGAGGCCGATGGCATCGCGTTCCTCAAGCGGATAGCGTGAGCACTCCGCCGCCGCCATAGGGCGACCTGGCGAGCAGGCGATAACGTGGGGATGTGGTTGCCGCGCTGGAGCTTTACCTCGACCCGCCCGCCGAGCGGCGCATCCGTCGCCTATGGGACGCGCTCGAGGACTCCGGCGTGCCCACCCTGCGCGACCTCACGCTCGGCAAGCACCGCCCGCACATCTCGATCATCGGCGCCGAAAGCCTTGACGGGCAGGCGATCCGGGCCGCGCTCGACGGACTGCCCGCCGCGCCGCCACTGCCGGTCCGGCTCGACTACATCGGACAGTTCCTGGGGCGCGTGCTGTGGATCGGGCCCGTGCCGACCGCCGCCCTGCTGGACCATCACCATCGCGTGCACGAGCGCCTGACCGCGGCCGGGGTGGCGGGATTCGACGTGTACCGACCGGGAGCCTGGGTCCCGCACTGCACGCTGTCGATGCGCGTGCCCTATCACAAGCTGACCGATGCGATCCGCCTGTGCATGGACATGCTGCCGGTCCACGCCACGTTCACCTCCGCCGCCGTCGCCGATCACGCGCGCGGGCAGTACACTCCGCTGCCGTGACCGAGCGTGCGTGCCATCATCCCTGCTGGGCGGCTTTTTTCGAGTCATGTATTGACTGTTAACTCTATTTACCAATAGCGTGGAGTCGATTCGTCCCAAAGCCGCAGGAGGCTTCGCCATGGACAACCGACTTCGCCGGCGCGCGCTCTCGTCCCTGAGCATCGCCGCGCTTGCCGCGTCACTGTTACCCGCGCCGGCCAGGGCGCAGGAACCGGCCCTGGCCATCGCGCTCGACCGGACGGTCTACACCGTCGCCGAGGGCGGCACCGCCCGCGTCGGGGTCACCGCGACCACCCCCGGCGGCCTGCCGCTGGCGGCCGACGCGACCGTGAACTTCGACGCGGCCGGGCTCGACCCGACCCGAGGCACACTCACCTTCCCCCGCGGGACGGCATCCGGCGCCCAACGGTGGATTTCCCTTGCCGCGCCGCGCGACCGTGAAGCCGAACCCGCCGCGCTGAGCACGCTGCGCGTGGGCGACACCACCGCCACGATCGTCGTCAACGCCAACGGTTTCCCATATCTCGACGCCCGCCAGCCCACCGCCAGACGCGTCGCGGACCTGCTCAGGCGCATGACCCTGGACGAGAAGATAGGCCAGATGACACAGGCCGAGCGGGGCGCCGTCTTCGACAACCCCGGCCTCATCGCCCAATGGCGCCTGGGCTCGATCCTGTCCGGCGGCGGCTCGACCCCGCCCACCAACACGCCCGCCGCCTGGCTCGAAATGGTCAACTCGTTCCAGGCGCAGGCACTGACGACGCGCTTGCAGATTCCCATCATTTATGGGATCGATGCGGTGCACGGGCACGGAAACGTCTACGGCGCCACGATTTTCCCGCACAACGTCGGCCTCGGCTCCACCCGCGACCCGCGCCTGCTCGAGCAGATCGGCCGCGCGACAGCGGCCGAGGTGCACGCGACCGGCATCCCGTGGAACTTCTCGCCCTGCCTGTGCGTGAGCCGCGACGAGCGCTGGGGCCGCACCTACGAAAGCTTCGGCGAGGACCCGGCCCTGGTGGCCAAGCTGACCACGATCATCGACGGCATGCAGGACAACGGTGTCCTGGCCACCGCCAAGCACTTCGCGGGCGACGGCGACACCGAGTTCAGCACGGCGACCGCCGAGGCCAACCGGGGCAAGCCCTGGTGGGACCAGCGCTACACGATCGACCAGGGGATCACGGTCACCAGCCGCCCCGGGTTCGCCTGGTATGACTTCGCGCCCTTCCTGCCCGCGATCAAGCGTGAGGGCGTGGGCAGCTTCATGCCGTCGTACTCGAGCATCGACTGGACCGAGGACGGCGTGGGCAACCCGACCAAGATGCACGCGCACCGCGAACTGCTCACCGGCCTGCTCAAGGAGCGCGCCGGATTCGACGGCTTCGTGATCTCCGACTGGGAGGGCGTGCACCAGATCCCCGACCCGGCCGAGCCGGCCAACGGCGGGCTGACCGCGTACAAGGTGCGGACGGCCGTCAACGCCGGCATCGACATGTTCATGCAACCCAACAACGCCAAGCAGTTTGAGGACCTGCTGCTGGCCGAGGTCAACGCGGGCCGCGTGAGCATGGCGCGCATCGACGACGCCGTCTCACGGATCCTGCGCAAGAAGTTCGAGCTGGGACTGTTCGAAAACCCGTTCGTTTCACCCGCCAACCTGGGCAAGGTCGGCAGCCCGGAACACCGCGCGCTCGCCCGCAAGGCGGCGGCGGCCTCCCAGGTGCTGCTCAAAAATGAGAACGTCCTGCCGTTGCGGCCGCAGGGCAACATCTATGTCGCGGGCCGCAACGCCGACAACATCGGCAACCAGGCCGGCGGCTGGACGATCCAGTGGCAGGGCGTTTCCGGCGACATCATCCCCGGGACCACGATCCTCGAGGGGATCCGCGAGGTCGCTCCAAACGCGACAGTGACGTTTAGTGAGGACGCGTCCGCGCCGATGACCGGGGCCGACGTCGGGATCGTGGTCGTGGGCGAGACACCCTATGCCGAGGGCTATGGAGACATCGACGGGCCCGAGTGCGGCTGGTGTTCCGGGCCGCAGCAGGAGGAGAAGTCGCTCACGCTGCGGGCCGGCGACAGGGCGGTCATCGACCGCGTGTGCGGGGCGATCAGCAAGTGCGTGGTGCTGGTCGTGTCCGGGCGGCCGCAGGTGCTCACCGACCAGATTGGACGGATGGACGCGCTGGTCGCGTCGTGGCTGCCCGGCAGCGAGGGCGCGGGCGTGGCCGACGTGCTGTTCGGCCGGCGCCCGTTCACCGGGCGGCTGTCGATGACCTGGCCGCGTTCGGTGGAGCAGGTGCCGATCAACGTGGGGGATCGCGACTACGATCCGCTGTTCCCTTACGGTTGGGGCCTTCGGCCGGGCACCCGTGACGCCGCGACCGACCTGCAGGACGCCGTGCTCGCGGGCCGCGCACCGGCCAACTGGGCCGCACAGATCGCGGCACTGCCATGAAACGCGTGCCGGTGAGACCGGTTTCCATGAGCGGCACCGCCGTCGGGCGCCGCCCGAGGTCGAGGCTGCGGTGAGGGGCGTGGCGATGGGACCGGTTTCCCACGGGCGCACCGCTGCGGGAAGTGCCCTCCGAGGCTTGAGATGAGAGACGGGTTGCGATGAGAAAGATGGCGATGACACGGATAACGGTTGCACTCGTGCTGATCGCGGCGCTGGTGCCGATCCAGGCTCCCGCGCGGGCCGACATCGGCGCGCTGGTCTGGTCCGACGAGTTCAACGGCGCGGCCGGAACCGGTCCCGACGCCTCGAAGTGGGCCTTCGACGTCGGCGGGGGCGGCTGGGGCAACAACGAGCTGCAGACATACACGACCAGCACGCGCAACGCCGCCCACGACGGAGCCGGGAACCTGGTCATCACGGCGCGGCGCGAGAGCCCCGCATACACGTCGGCCAGGCTGAAGTCGCGTTTCGCCCAAGCATACGGCCGGTTTGAGGCGCGGTTGCGGGTCCCGCGCGGGCAGGGCATCTGGCCCGCGTTTTGGATGCTGGGCAACAATATCGGCGACGTCGGCTGGCCCGCCAGCGGCGAGATCGACATCATGGAGAACATCGGCCGCGAACCCAACATCGTGCACGGCACCATCCACGGCCCCGGTTACTCCGGTGGCGAAGGGATCGGCGCCGCCTACACGAGCGGCAGCCCGTTCGCCGACGGATTCCACACGTTCACCGTCGATTGGGCTCCTGATGCTCTTATTTGGTACGTCGACGGCGTGCAGTATCAGCGCCGCACACCCGCCGACCTGGGCGGCGACCGCTGGGTCTTCGATCACCCGTTCTTTATGATCATGAATGTGGCGGTCGGCGGGAACTGGCCCGGATACCCCGACGCGTCAACGGTCTTCCCGCAGACCATGACGATCGACTACGTGCGCGTGTACGCATTTGTCCAAAGTGGAGGACGCGCGATCACCGGTTTCGGTGGTAAGTGTGTCGATGTGGCGGGGGCCAATTCGGCCAACGGGACGCAGGTCCAGCTGTGGACGTGCAACGGCACCGGCGCGCAACGCTGGACCCGCACGGGCAACACCCTG
>JBIOYB010000206.1:0-8517 GCA_044869915.1 Allorhizocola sp. | reverse complement strand
CAGGGTGTTGCCCGTGCGGGTCCAGCGTTGCGCGCCGGTGCCGTTGCACGTCCACAGCTGGACCTGCGTCCCGTTGGCCGAATTGGCCCCCGCCACATCGACACACTTACCACCGAAACCGGTGATCTGGCCCCCGCCGCCGGCAGGCGTGCCCGACCACGTGAACGTGGCCGACGTCTTGACCGGCAGCGTGTAGGTGAACGACTGCCCGCCCCAGTTCACCTTCACCGATTGCGCGCTGCCCGTGTCGTTGTACGCGATCAGCGCCTTGCCGCCGTCTGGGTTCTTCCATGCCACATTCGGCACGGCGCCGTTGGCCGTCGACGCGATGCGCACCGCGCCCTGGCGCACAAACTTGGTCAGGTGGCCCATCGTGTAGTACTCGACGGTCTTGTCGACCTGCCCGTTGCGCGAACCTCCACGTTGGACGGTGACCAGGCCCGTGCACACGTTGCAGCCCGCGCCCACAAACGGCAGGTGATCCTGGTCCAGGGCGAGGCTCCACTTGACCCAGCTGCGATCCCAATGGCGCGTGTAGTCCACGAGATTGAGCATGTCTTCGCGCTGCTGGTTGGCTATCCAGGTACCCCCAGAATGCTCGGTCATATAGTGTTTCACGGCTGGATATTGGTTGTGGACGGTCGACTGGAGGGCGACGTCGCCGCCATATCCGTGCCACGCGATCCCGCCAAAGAGCGGGTCGTTGCGCAGCGCCGCGTCCGCGAGCGGCACCGAGCCGAGGTCGTTGTAGTTGCCCCAGTTGTAGTCGAGCACGAGGACCTTCGTCGAGATCCCTGCCGCGCGGAAGGCGGGGAAGAGGTGATTCTTGGTGAACTCGAGCAGCCCCGAGCCGTTCCAGTTCATCGAGGCATAGCCGGTGGCGTCCGATCCGCAGCAGGTCGGCTCGTTGGACACCGACACGTAGTCGATGGCGAGCCCTTGCGCGGCATAGGCCTGGATGTACTTGACGAAGTACTGCGCGTAGGTGGGGTAGTGCTCCCACTTGAGCCAGCCGCGGTGCACGAAGTCGTTGTTGTCCTTCATCCACGCGGGCGCGCTCCAGGGCGAGCCCATCACCTTGAGCTTGGGGTTGAGCGCCTTGGCCTGCCGGGTGAGCGGGACGACGTCGGCCAGATCGTGCGCGATGGAAAAGTCGTTGAGGTCGCAGCACGTGTCGTCGTAGGAGTAGTTGAACCGGGCCAGATCGGTGGCGCCCATCGGGTTGCGGACAAACCCGACGCCGATCCCGTTGACCGGGTCGAACAGGTCGCGCATGACCTGGTTGCGGGTGGCCGCGCTGATGATGTTGCCGCTGTTCATGAGCCACGCCGCGCTGTCGGTGAACGACGCGCCTGCGCCCTCGAACTCTTGAGATGTCGAGTTTTCGTCGATCGTGATGGTCTGGTTGCCGCCCGGGCTGGTGGCGGCGAACGCGATCGGGGTCTGCTGCTGCAGGCCGCGGGTGACGATCCTGCCGCCCGCGTCCGAGGTCGTGGTGAGCCAGATGTTGACGGTCTCGCCGGCGGCATGCGCCGCGGGCATTGGGACGATGGCGATGGTCGCGACCGCAAGCGCGATCGCGGCGATTCTCGCGAGCATGGTTGCTCTCTCCTAGTAGGACCTCCTGTGGATCGCTGCCGGCAGCCATCGATAGGAAGGATTGTTAACAGCTCTGCGACGCAAGTCAACACCTGGCGGTAAAAAGTTTCGGTACTTATATCGCGCCACGAAAGAAGTCCTGATGCCGGCCCGTCTGGTCTGCCGGCGCAGGTTGACGGCTTGGCCGCGTTGGCCGCATGGCTTGCCCCCTGCCGAAAACCCGTGCAAGGATCGTCCTTCATGACTGGGCCCACGACTCGCACCACGCCGCCGCGACCGGTGGACGTCACGGCATACTTCCCAGAGTTGGGGCAGCATTCGCTCACGGCCACACGACTGCATCCTCGCCCCGGCGCGCCGACAGCCGCCGACAGCTCGGTCGGAGGCCCGCTCCTGTGGCCGGCCGATGAGCCCTGGCCGCTGTGCACCGACGGCGACGACCATGACGTCTCCGGGCTCGAGACACCGGCGTCCGTCCGCCGCGCCCGCGAGATCTACGCGGCGGCACAGGCCCGGGCAGACGCCAGCGGGGACGAATACGAGCTGACCGACGAGGAGGAGGCGGAGCTGTCCGATGACGACTCCGAGCTGGACCACCTGGTGGAGCAGCCGATCCCGCTGATCCCCGTGGCGCAGCTGTATCGCCGGGACATCCCCGACCTCGCCGGCCCCGACGGCACCGACCTGCTGCAGGTGCTGTGGTGCCCGCTGGACCACCCCGACGAGGGCTACAACCCGCTTGTGCGGCTGTACTGGCGGCGCAGCGCCGACGTGACCGTGCCACTGGAGACGGCCCCGGAACCGCCCGTGGTCAACGAGGCCTACCTGCCGGTCGCCTGCGTGGTGCATCCGGAGCAGGTCCGCGAATATCCGTACGGCGCGCAGTTGCCCAAGGAGTTGCGTGCCCGGATCACCGCGTGGGAGAAGGAACAAGCCCAACAGGACGAGGCCGGGCGCAGCTACCAGTTTGACCTGTCCCTGGCGCCCGGCTGGAAGGTGGGCGGCTTCGCGAGCTGGTCGCTGAGCGACCCGCAGCCGATGAACTGCGACGAGTGCGGCACGGCGATGACGCTGCTGTTCACCGCGGACTCTGGCGAGTGGCAAGGCAAGGACAGCAGCTGGCGGCCGGTGCAGGAGCCGGCGGACGCGGACGGCGGCCCCACCGGCGTGACGATCGGCCGCGGGTACGCCCTATACGTCTTTGGCTGCCCGGTCTCCTTCGATCACCCGCCCGCCACCGTCATGCAGTGACTCGAGCCGGGTCCGGATGGCCGCACCTGGCCGCACCTGGCCGCCGGGCACGACGCTCTGGCGGCTGCCCGAGTCAGCCGGCGGCGATGAGTGTCATGTGATCGCAATATGTCAGGACGGCGCTGACCGTGCCGTTGGCGATGGCCAGGTTGGCGTTTGACGCCGGGCGCACGGTCACCTCGACGTGGACGTAACCCCTTGTGGCGCCGCAATTCCAGGTGCCGTTGCCCTCGATGCAGAAGTTGGTGTCGTCTCCCGTCTTGATCGGACTGTCCGGGTAACGTCCGAAGAGGTCACTCCTGCGCGCCGCGGTGCGCGCCTTCGCCTCCTCCGGCGTCCGGTAGGTCTCGATGAGGGCGTTCACGGCCGCGGGAGCGTCGGCGAAACCCGCCTCCAGCCAGGCCGCGCCGGCCTTCTGCGCGGCGCTCTGATCGGCGATCGGCACATCCTTGAGCAACGGCGAGACGACCGGGGCGGGCAGCTGCTCGCTGAACGGTCCCTTCCGGATCAGGCTCGCCAGATGATCCGCGTTTACGGTCTTGGCCGGTGGTGGGGGTGGGGTTTCATCGCCCGAGTCGACAAACATGGGCACGATGCCCGCGGCAGCGACGAACGCGCCCGCGATGATGCCCGATCGCGTCCGCCACCGGACCGGCAGCAACGCCACTGCGATCGCCACAGCCAGGCAGGCCGCGATGATCGCTGGCACGCGCAACGGAGGCGAGCCGATGGCCGTCACCATCCACACGATCAGCGCCACCGTGACCATGGCACACGCGCCCAATCCGAGCGCCCGCCCCACCCCGAGGCGGGTCTCCTCCGGCCGTGTCGACATATTGCCGATCGTAAACCTCGTCTGGCCCCCGGCGAAGCCATCCCTCGCGCGAGCAAACTCCCGTGGGCGTCACCAGATGCGCACCACGAACCCCGGGCTCGCCCTGCCCAGCGTGGCAGTGGCCGGCCGGCACCCGGCCGAGGGCACCCAGACGTAGCCGGCCCAAGACGAGTGTCCTTCGGCTCGCAACCCGCGGCCGCGGAAGCCAGCATGACCGCCCCGGCCGAGACGACCGCCAGGCCGGCGCGCAGCGTGGGCATCCCCATGCCTGTTCGAGCCCTCGGCCGACAATGAGAGCGCATCGGCCGAGGTGGCGGCGTCGTTTATGGACTATGAGGCGCGCCCGCCCCAGACCGCTTGTAAGAGTTATGTACGAGCCATATCACAGTTAGATAAGCTCCAGCTCAAAATTTGCTGTACGATCCGGAGGCTTGATCGTGCGGTGTGGGTATGGTGTGTCGAGATTAGAGCGGGGCATGACAAACCTTCGTATTCCGTTCAACCGCCCTTATGTGGCCGGACGCGAGTCCGAATACATGGCCGAGGTCATGAGCTCGGGACACCTGTCAGGTGACGGTGGGTTCACCAAACGGGCCACCGAGGCGCTCAACGAGATCATCGGCGCGCCGGCCTCGCTGCTGACCACCTCGTGCACGCACGCGCTCGACATGATCGCGATGCTGCTCGACCTGGAGCCGGGCGACGAGGTCATCCTGCCGTCGTTCACGTTCTGCTCGTCGGCCAACGCGTTCGTGCTACGCGGGGCGGTGCCCGTGTTCGTGGACTGCCGGCCCGACACGCTGGCCATCGACGAGCGGCTGATCGAGGCCGCCATCACCGACCGCACGCGCGCGATCCTGGTCGTGCACTACGCGGGCGTCGCCTGCGAGATGGAGGCCATCGGCGCCATCGCCGACCGGCACGGGCTGGTGCTCGTCGAGGACAACGCGCACGGCCTCGGCGGCACCTACCGCGGCAGGAAGCTTGGCACGTTTGGCGCGCTGGCGGCGCAGAGCTTCCACGAGACGAAAAACATTCAGTGCGGCGAGGGCGGCGCGCTGGTCATCAACGATCAGCGCTATGTGGTCCGCGCGGAGGTGATCCGCGAGAAGGGTACCAATCGAAGCCAGTTCTTCAGGGGCATGGTCGACAAATACCGATGGATCGAGCAGGGGTCGAGCTACCTCCCGTCGGACCTGCTCGCCGCGTTCCTCACCGCGCAGCTCGAGGCGTTCAAGACGATCCAGGCCATGCGGCACGGCATCTGGGACGCCTATCACGAAGGGCTGCGCGACTGGTGCGCCGAAAACGGCGTCGGGCAGCCGGCCCTCCCGGACGGCGTCGAGCACCCGGCGCACCTGTACTACCTCGTGCTGTCCACCCTCGACGATCGGCAGGCGCTGCTGGCCCACCTGAGGGACCTGGGCATCCACGCCACGTTTCATTATCAGCCACTGCACTCGTCGCCCGCGGGAGAACGGTTTGGCCGGCTCGGCTCGCCGTGCCCGGTCACCGATCGGGTGGCCGACCGGCTCATCCGGCTGCCCATGTTTGCGGGGATGCCCGCTAACGACCTGGCTCGGGTGCTGGCCGCGGTCCACTCGTTTCGGCCGTCCCCAGCTCACGCTCACGAGAACGGGTCTCGCGGATGATGTAGGCGGGCTTGCCCATGCCCTGCGTGTGCACGCGCCCAAGATATTCGCCCAGCACGCCCATCGCGACCAGTTGCGCCGACGAGAAGATGGCCACCATGGACGCGACGGTCGTGTAGCCCTCCACCTTTGTCACACCGGTGTAGTAATCCCACAGCACGCTGCCCAGCAGGGCCAGCCCCGCCAGCCCGATCGTCATGCCCAGATAGGTGACGAGCTTGAGCGGCTTGCTGCTGAACCCCACGATCATGTTGATCGCATATCCGATAAGCGATTTCAGCGTGTACCCGGAGCGGCCGCTCGTGCGATGGTCCATGCGGATGGTCACGGGCGCGACGTTGGTGGTCGCCCACGACAGCGCGACGTCGACGAACCCGTGCGGCCCGTGGATCTGCTCGAACGCCTCACGCAAGAACGCCCGAAACGCCCGGAACGAGCTGATCGACCGGGCGTGCTTGACCCCGATGAGCCGGGCCATGCTGGCCTTCACCGCGCGCGAGGCGAAGCTGCGCAGCGCGCCGTGCTCCTCCTGCGCCGGAATGCCGTAGACCAGATCCACATCCTCGGTCAGCGCCGCCAGCATCACGGGGATCTCCTCGGGCGGGTGCTGCAGATCGTCGTCCATCGTCACGATGATCTCGTGCCGCGCCGCCCGGATGCCCGCGATCAGCGCGTTGTGCTGGCCGTAGTTGCGTGCCAGCCGCAGCGCCACCACGTTGTCGTGCCCGGCGGCCAGCCTCTGCGCCACCTCCCACGTGCCGTCGGGGCTTCCGTCGACGACGAGCAGCACCTCGTAGTCGTCGGCCACCCGCGGGAGCGTCGCCTCCAGCCGCTCGATCAGCGCGGGCAGGGTGCGCGCGGATCGGTAGCAGGGCACGACAATCGAGACGCGCATACGCACCCACTCCCACGGGTTTGGACAGCACAGTTGATCAGCTATCCTACGCCCGATGGAAACGCGGACGGTGTGGCGGGCGCTGCCGTTGGCGGCGGCCGTGGCGGCGACGTTCGCGGTGCTGCTGGCCACGGACACACCCGCATGGGATGTGTTGCGCTACACGGGTTATTGGGCCTGGTGCGTCGTGCTCCCCGGGGTGCTGGTCTATCGGGCGGTGCGCGCCCGGCAGCACAGCATTGTGGACGATCTAGCGCTCGGAGCGGCGCTGGGGCTCGTGCTCGAGATCGCCGCGTTTGTCACACTGTCGTGGTTGGACATGAGAGAGCTGCTCGTCTTGTGGCCGCTCCTGGCCGTGGCCGCGACGCTGGGCGTGCCGCGGGTGCGGCGGCGGACGCTGGCCCCCTTTTCGGGCGTGAGGCCCTCGCCGGCGTGGTCGTGGAGTGTCGCGGGTGTCTACCTTTTCCTGCTCGGGTATCTGGCGTTGGAGTTCCTGGCGCCGGTCAGCCTCGCACCGGCGGGCTCCCAGGCGTACCATATAGATCTCCTTTATCTTCTAGGGGTTGTGGCGGAAGCCAAGCATCACTTCCCGCTCCAGATGTCGGCCGTCGCCGGCGAGCCCTTGAACTATCACTGGTTTTCCTACGCCCACATGGCGGTCGGGAGCATGGTGAGCGGCATCGATGCGCCCACGGTGTTGTTCCGCACCGGTCTTCCACCGCTTTACGCGCTCGCGGTGGTGGTGATGGCCGTTGCCGGGTGGCGGGTTTCGGGCCGGCCGTGGGTCGGCGTGGGCGCGGCCGCGCTGACGTTCGCCGTCGGCGAGCTGGCATTCGGGAGCCTGGCCTGGAGCGTGCTCGGCGGGCAGGTCGCCTACACGCTGTGGTCGAGCCCGTCGGTCGTGTACGCGTATATCATCGGCCTCGCGCTGATCGCGGTGATAGCGGGGCTGCTGGCGCGGTTCGACCGCACGCTGCTGGTGTTGCTGGTGCTGTTCGCGTTCGCCGCGCCGGGCGCCAAATCGACCGTCGTGCCCGTGACACTGTGCGCGGTCGGGCTGGTCTGCCTGGTGCAACTCGTGCGGTGGCGATTCACGGCCGCGCCGTGGGTGACCGCGGGCGTGCTGCTGGTCGCCCAGGCCGCGGCGACGGTGGTGCTATACGGGTTCGAGCGGCACGCCCTCACCATCGAGCCGCTGCGCACGCTTGAGGGCATTTCGCAACGGGGATACCTGCTGGCGCTCGCCGGCTTCCTCGTCTTCTGGGGCGCACGGCTGGCCGGGATCCCGTTCGCACGGCCGTTCGGCGAGCGCGAGTGGTTCCTGCTCGGCGGGACCATCGCGGGGCTCATGGCCACGCTGGTGCTGTATCACCCGTCGCTGAGCCAGCTGTTCTTCATGCGCGCCGGGTTCCTCTTCGGCGCGATCCTGTCGGCTATGGGCATCGCCGCGCTGGCCGACCGGTGGGGCCTCGGCGCGCGCACCGTGTGGACGCTGGCAGCCGGCGCGATCGGCGTGGCGGTGGGCGCCTGGGCGGTGCTGCGGGCCGCGCAAAATCCGTTCATCCGGCCGACCGACCCGATGCCGCGCGTCTTATGGATGGCCCTGGCGATAGGCGTCGCCGCCCTGACCATCGTCGTGATTGGACTGATCGTGGGCCGGCGCCGGCCGGCCCTGTTCGGCGCGATGCTGGTCGTGCTCGGCGGGGGCATCACGGCCCTGCCGTCAGACGCGCACTACTACCCCAACATGGGCGCGATCTTCCACCAGCACGTGAGCGCGTCCCAGCTGGCGGCGGCCGCGTGGCTGCGGGCCAACACCGGCGTCCACGACGTGCTCGCGACCAACGGCCACTGCGTCGCACCGCCCGCCCAACCCGACTGCCTGCGGCTGTCATTCTGGATATCGGCGTTCGCCGAACGGCGCGTGCTGCTGGAAGGCTGGGGCTACTCTCCCCGGATGCTCGACAACCTGCGCGGGGCCTACGTCGACCCCGCCGTCGAACGGGCCAACGACAGCGTGTTCGCCGAGCCCACCGCCGCCTCGGTGCACTGGCTGCGGCAGCGCGGCGTACGCACCCTCGTCGTGGACCGCCGCTACGGCGACGAATCCCCGGCCCTGGCCGACTTCGCGAGCCTCAGCTGGGAGCGCGACTACATCGCCATCTACACGATGCGGGGGCCCGCGTGAGCCTGCACGTCCACGCCTTCGGGGCAGGCCACGGGCGCCCGCTGATCGCGCTGCACGGCATCAAAGGCCACGGCCGCCGGTGGCGCCGGCTTGCCGC
>JBIOYB010000205.1:0-37845 GCA_044869915.1 Allorhizocola sp. | reverse complement strand
CCGCGGGGCCGCGCCGGTTGGCTTCGCTCAGCCAGGCAAAGTAATCCGGATAGGAACCAAGGCTCGCGGTCAGCAGCCGGGTGAACGTGTCCGCGTCAGGCGCGGCCAGCAGCAGGTTGCCGGTCTTCTCGGTGCCGATGGTGGAAGTGCGCGCCGACCCGGGTGGCGCCGAGCAGAACGAGCCGGCACCGTGCGTTGGCCACAGCGCGGTCGCGTCTGGTAGCGAGGCCAGGCGTTTCAGCGAGGCGTACTGGGCGTGGGCGAGCTCGATGGTGCGATCGGCGCCGAGCAGGTCGGTGCGCGCGGCCGAGCCGACGATTAGCGACCCGCCACTGAACACTCCCACTAGTCTGCTGCCGTCTTTGATCAGGAAGGACAGGTGCTCGTCGGTATGGCCCGGAGTGGCCCAGGCTTGCAGGGTGAGCCCGCCAAGGTCGATTTCGTCCCCGTCGTGCAGGCCGCGGTGGTCGAACTGGCGGGCACCCGCAGCGGAGGCGAGGATCTGCGCGCGGTCGGTGGCCGCGAGCTGGACCGCCCCGGATACAAAGTCGGCGTGCAGGTGCGTGTCGGCCGCGTAGGCGATTTGCAAGCCGCGTTTGGCGGCGGCCGTGCGCAGGGCGCGCAGATCACGCGGTGGGTCCACAGCCAGGGCCCGGCCGTCCCCCAGATCTAGCAGGTAGGCGCTGTTGCCCAGCCCTTCGTCCACCAAGCCGATCAGCTGTCCACCGAGATCCACTTCTATGCCTCCACACTCGCCGCCTTTCCTGATACTATTCCACGGATGAGTGGAGGAGTCGGATGGGTGACGCGAGCCTCAAGACGGCACTGTTCGAACAGTTGGCGCGGGTCGGTAAAGGGCTCGCCAACGGCAAACGCCTGGAGTTGCTGGATCTGCTCGCGCAGGCCGAGCGCACCGTCGAGGCGCTTGCGGCCGCGGCGGGGCTGAACCTGACCACCGCCTCGGCCCATCTGCAAACCCTCAAGCAGGCCGGCCTGGTCTCGACCCACCGGGACGGCACGCGCATTTTCTACCGGCTGTCGGGCCAGGACGTGGCCGACCTGTTCGTCCGGGCGCGTCAGGTAGCCGGGCGGCTGCCCGATGTGCGGGCCGCCCGCGACGCCTACCTGGGTGATGCCCTCCACCTCACGTCGCTGGACCGGTCCGAGCTGTCCCAGCGCATGGCCGCCGGTGACCTGACGCTGCTGGACGTGCGGCCGGAGCTTGAGTACGCCGCCGGGCATCTGCCCGGTGCCATCAACATTCCCGTCGGCGAGTTGGAACACCGGCTGACCGAGATCCCGGACGGGCCGGAAGTGGTGGCCTATTGCCGCGGCCCGCACTGCGTGTTCGCGCACGAAGCCGTCGGGATCCTGCAACGGCACGGCCGCCGCGCGATGCGGCTCACCGACGGGGTGACCGAATGGCGGCTGGCCGGCCTCCCCGTCACCACCACCGCATAGACCTGTGGAGTGGATATGGATCGTCCGATCTATCTGGATCACAACGCCACCACACCTTTGGCACCCGGCGTCCTGGAAACTATGACCCGGTATCTCGGCACAGAGTTCGGCAACCCGTCTAGCGGCCACCACTTCGGGCAGGCACCACGGCGGGCCATCGCCGCCGCCCGCGCGCAGATCGCCGAACTCGTTGGCACCCAACCGGAACAGCTGGTGTTCACCGGCTGTGGCAGCGAAGCCAACACCCTGGCCATCAGCGGGGCCACCGCCACCCGCGACGGGCATGTCATCACCCAGGCCACCGAACACCCGGCAGTCCTGGAAACCTGCAAAGCCCTTACCACACAAGGCATTCGCGTGACCGTTCTGCCCGTCGACGAGCACGGCCTGGTCCGACCGGCCGATCTGGCCGAAGCCCTGAGCGCCGACACGTTGCTGGTGTCGGTGATGCACGCCAACAACGAAACCGGCACCATCCAGCCCATCGCCGAGCTGGCCGCGCTCGCGCACGAGGCTGGAGCGCTGTTTCAAACCGATGCCGCCCAAACCGTGGGGAAAGTGCAGTTCACCGCGGGCGAGCTTGGCGTGGATTTGCTGACTATCGCTGGGCATAAGTTCGGCGGCCCGAAAGGTGTTGGCGCACTGTATATCCGCGCCGGGGTCACCCTGCGCCCGGTCATTTACGGCGGCGGCCAGGAGCATGGCCTTCGCTCCGGTACCGAAAACGTCGCCGGGATCGCCGGGTTCGGCGCTGCGGCCGAACACGCCACCAAGACTGCGGCCACGCGTCCACCACAGCTTCGCTCGCTGCGTGACCTGCTGCACGGCCTGCTCATCGGCGAACTTGGCGACCGGGTAATGCTCAACGGCCACCCGCAGCTGAGGCTGCCCAACACCCTCAACGTCAGCATCGCCGGCACCTCCGCAGCCGAACTGCTGGCGGCAGTGCCGCAGATCGCCGCGTCCACGGGTTCGGCCTGCCACGATGGCACGCCCGGCTCGCCCGTGCTGGCCGCGATGGGTCTGAGCCTGCAGCGTGCGGCGGGTGCGATCCGCCTATCCGTTGGTGCTACCACCACCGAGGCCGATATCCGTTACGCGGCAAGCCTCCTGGCGGAGGCTGTTGAGCGTCAATGACAACCGGGCGGGTGGTGTTCGATGGCGGTGACCTGCTGTGTGTGGCGCTGCTGCTTCGCCTTCGCGACGTCATCACCGGCCTACAGCCAGGAACTGTGGTGCATGTGATCGCCACCGACCCGGCCGCGCCACTGGACCTGCCAGCCTGGTGCCAGCTCACCGGCCACCACTATCTCGGCCCCGTGCCAGCGCCCCGCCCGGCCTACGCGCTACCTCTGTCCAGTACAGCGCTGCCCACAGCCGCAGCCAATCCGTGGCACCCCACCGGTAGCACAGCCAGGTGACCACACCCGTTCACAGCTGCTAGGGGCGCTGCCGTCCCTCTAATGTGGACCGGTGTCGTGCATGCTATCGAGCTTGGTTGCGGGCACGTTCAAGCAGGCCGGTCAGTTGGGTGCGTTCGGCGTCGATGCCTTCGCTTAGCCGTGCGGCGATGTTGACCGTCAGCCATGACTGCACGTGCCGCAACTGCCCGGGATTGGCTTGCCGGTAGTGGCGGCCGTAGGTAGTGGCCAGCAGGGACCGCCCGGCGGCGATAAGACCGCGGAACAGTAAAGCGGTTCCTGGCAGTGGGTTGGCCCACCGCAGAAGAAGGAGCGTGCGAGCGTGATCGGCTTCCGGTGCACCGCGCGCCGAGGCGGCCCAGTCGATCACGCCCGGCGTGCCATCGCAGATGAGCAGGTTGCCGGGGTGATAGTCGCCGTGGCAGAGCCGGTCCGCGTCGGGCAGACCTTCGAGCACCCCAAGGGCAAAGCCCCGCAGCGGCCCTGGCAGGCCGGCGTCGCGGATCCGTTCGGCGAGAAGCTCACGAAGATCGGGCACACCGGAGGGAGCCTGCTGGCCGTGGATATTGACATGGGCTTCGGCCAGGCTGATGCCGAGACCTCTGACGCGCCATGGCTGACGTTGCAGCAGTGTCAGCATGTCCGTGCCGCTCAGACGCTGCAGCACGACACCCGTGCGCCCGTCATGTTCGACGACCTCGATCAGCCGGGGTGCGACCGCCTGCCCGGCCAACGCCGCCAAGGCAAGCGACTCAGTGTGATGCCCAGCGAATCCCGGCCGGTAGAGCTTGAGCACCGCGCTGTCACCCCAGCTGTAGATTTCGGCCTCACGGCCTTCGCCAAGTTTGGCTCCGATCATGCTGGCGTCTGCGGTCATCGCGGTCAGACGGCGGGTTTGGTGGCGTGGATGCGTTCAATGCTGCCCGCCTTGAGTCGCTGAGTTTCGGTGATGTCGAATCCTGCGGCTTTGACGACAGGCAACTGGCGGCGGGTGAAGTGCTCGCCTGCCGCCCGGCGGGTGATCTGCCCGAGCAGCCACTGCGCGGCGTAGACCGGTGGCCAGCTGCTGCCGATGTGATCGAGCAGGAGCAGGCGCCCGCCGGGCACCAGGACGCGTTTCATCTCGGCGATCGCCGCGGCTTGGCTGGGGATCGAGCACAACGACAGCGCGCAGACGATGGTGTCGAAACTGTTGTCGGCAAAGGGAAGCGCCTGCGCATCGCCCTCCATGAGCGTCGCCGGGATACCCAGCTCGGCGGCGCGTCTGCGGGCAATGTCAAGCATCGCCGGGCTCAGCTCGATCCCGGTCACGCTCACCCCGGCCGGGTAGTGCGGCAGGTTGAGGCCGGTGCCGATCGCTACTTCAAGGACACGGCCACGGGCGCGGGCGCCAAGCCATTGCCGCCCGCCGCCGAACCAGATCTTTTCGAAGAAGGCGATCTGCTTGTCGTAACCGGGTGCGTTTTTATCCCAGACCCGTCGCTGCTTGGCGGTGGGCGTCTCGCGCACCTTGCCGTCGGTTTCGCTTGTCATGGCATTTCTCCCTGGGAACGAAGGGGTGGAAGGGAACAGTCCACATCGGATGACACGGCGGCGGCGATGACGCCCATGACGGCCTGCCGCACGCGGGGCGCGGCCATCGCGGGTTCGGGTTGCCCGGCATCGAGCCAGGCGATGATCGCCTCGATCGCCACCACCGGTGCCAGCGCTGATGCCCACCGCGCGAGCGCCTGGTCGGGCACGACCGCCGAGATCTGCAAGTAGGCGGCGGCAGTGATATCGGCGCGGAACTTTTCGATGCGTTCCTTGAACTCCGGTTCACGCAGGGCGTGCTGGAACAGTAGCCGGAATCCGGCTGGGGACTCGATCGCCGCGGCGAGCAGGCCGTCGATGCTGGCGTCGGTGAATCCGCCCACCGGCTCGGCGACGTTGGCGTCCAGCCGCGCGCACATGCGGTCCAAAACAGCCTGGTACAGGTCGTTCTTGGAGTCGAAGTGCCGGTACAGGATGACCCTGGTGACACCCGTCTCGGCGGCGATGTCATCCAGGCTCGTCGCCGCAAAACCGCTGCGGGCGAACGCTTCCGTGGCCGCCGCAAGGATCTGCTCGCGGCGCTGCGCCCTGGGCAGCCGGCGTACCGGCTCCGCTATGTCCCGCTCGGCCATCCACGGCTCCTTCTCCTGCGAGTTGTTGATTCCAGAGTCTACAACATGTTGACACCAGAATATACCGCGCGTTATGTTTCCTCATGCGTATACATTCTGGAGTTGATAGGAGCGCCACCATGGACCCGGTTCTCACCGCCGAGCGGCTAGTCAAGACATACGGCGAGGTCAAAGCACTCGATGACCTGACCTTGAGCGTGGCGCGGGGCAGTATCTTCGGGCTGCTCGGACCCAATGGAGCGGGCAAGACCACGCTGATCCGGGTGCTGGCCACCCTGCTGCGCCCGGATGCGGGCACTGTCACCGTGGCCGGCATCAACGTCGCCCGCAATCCAGACCGGGTGCGCCGGCATATCGGCCTGGCCGGGCAATACGCAGCCGTCGATGCCTACCTGACCGGCCGGGAAAACATCGAATTGACCGGCCGCCTCTACGGTCTGTCCCGCCGCGACACCAAAGCCCGCGCCGCCGAGGTCCTCGAACGCATCGGCCTGTCCGAAGCGGCAGACCGGCAAGTCAAGACCTACTCCGGCGGCATGCGCCGGCGCATCGACCTGGCCGCCACCCTCATCGGGCGGCCCGAAGTCCTGTTCCTTGACGAACCGACCACCGGCGTCGACCCGGCCAGCCGCCGCGACCTGTGGGACCTCATCAAAGACCTCGCCGACGGCGGCACGACCGTCCTGCTGACCACTCAATACCTGGAAGAAGCCGACCGGCTCGCCGACCACATCGCGGTCATCAACCACGGCCGGGTCATCAGCCAAGGCACGCCGCAACAACTAAAGGAGCGCACCGGCGGCTCGGTGCTCGAACTGTCCATTCCAGACAATGAGCGTGACGCCGCCGTCACAGCGCTCACCGGCGTCGACGGTGGTCATGCCGCCTACGACAGCCACCGCGGCAAAGTCATCCTCCCAGCCAGCGCCGGCGTTGACACGCTATGCGAAGCCCTGCACCGCCTCGAGTCCGCTGGCATCCGCCCGACAGAGGTGGGCCTGCACAAGCCGACCCTCGACGACGTCTTCCTCCACCTCACCACCGACCGCCCCATCGCCGAAGGACCACTGGCATGAGCACCGCAGCCGTCCACATCGGAGTCATCACCAAACGCAACCTGCTGGCCAACCTGCGCCTGCCCGACATTCTCGTCCTGTCGACAGTTCAGCCCGTCACCTTCATGCTCATGTTCCTGTTCGTGTTCGGCGGCGCCATCGAATACGCCCTGCCCGCCGCGGCCAAAGGCGAATACATCAACTGGCTCATCCCCGGCATCATCGCCCAGTCCGCCGTCTTCGGCTCCGTCCCCACCGCGTTCGGGCTCAACAACGACCGCGCCAACGGAGTCATCGACCGATTCCGCTCCCTGCCCATGGCACGCTCCGCCGTCCTGGCGGGGCGCACCCTCGCCGACCTGACCCGCAACGCCTTCATCCTCACCCTGCAACTCGCAGTCGGCATCGCGCTCGGATTCCGCTGGCAGACCAGCATCTGGCACCTGCTCGCCGCCATGGGTGTCGCCCTAGCCTTCGGCTTCGCCTGCATGTGGATCATGGCGACCATTGGCCTGGCCATCAAAAACGCCGAAGCCATCCAGGCCGCCGTCTACATGGTGGTCTTCCCGCTCACCCTGACCAGCTCAGTGTTCCTGCCCACCAGCACCATGCCGGGCTGGCTGGCTGCCTTCGCCGATCACCAGCCCATCACCACGGTCGCCAACGCCCTGCGCGGGCTCACCCTCGGCCAAGCAGCCCTGCCGGCCGGGCACACCATCACCGGAGAAGTGGTCACCGTTTTCGCGTGGGCGGTCGGAATCCTTGCCGTCTTCGCACCGCTGGCGATCAGAACATACCGGCGCACAGCCAGCTGACGGCTCCTGGGAATCCAGGAGCTTAGGACGGTTGACACCTGCATGTGAAAGTCATAGCTTTCGTACGTGGCGACTTACAAAGCGCACGAAGGATGGGAGGCACTGGGCGATCCGAGCCGGTTCGCGATCGTGCAGTGCCTGGCTGACCGGCCCCGCGATGTCGGGGAGCTGGCCGGGGAACTCCCGATCACCCGCCAGGCCGTGTCGCAGCACCTGAAAGTGCTCCGGAAGGCGGGGCTGGTCACCGCAGAGCCGATCGGCACGCGGCGGGTGTACCGGCTCAACCCAACAGGTGTTGCTGCGCTCAAAGATCAGCTCGACACGTTCTGGCGCCGTGCCCTCGAGGGCTTTTCAGACATCGTCGAGCGGGAAACAGAGGAGAAACCGTGATGCAGGCAAATAATGCAGTGGTACGCCGCCAGCTGGTGGTCGACGCGCCGATTGACAAGGCGTTCAGCGTGTTCACCGACCGATTCGGTGACTTCAAACCGCCTGAGCACAACCTTCTCGCGGTGCCGATCGCCGAAACCGTATTCGAGCCGAAGGTCGGCGGGAACATCGTCGACCGTGGCGAAGACGGCAGCGAATGCCGGTGGGCGCGCATCCTTGCCTACGATCCACCGCACCGGGTGGTGTTCAGCTGGGACATCGGCCCGACCTGGCAGGTCGAAACCGACCCCGAACTCACCAGCGAGGTCGAGGTGACCTTCACCGCCGAAACCCCGGAGCGCACCCGCGTCGACCTGGAACACCGTCACCTCGACCGGCACGGCCCTGGATGGGAGTCGGTGCGTGACGGTGTCGCCGACGACCGGGGATGGCCGCTGTACCTCGGCCGATATGCCGCACTGTTCCAGGACGCCACCTAATCACAGCCACATCGATATGGATCTAGCCCGCGGCCGCAAGGTTCGGCTACGGGCCTGATCCGCAACGTCACGAACCTTGGCCGGTGTGCCAGGGGCGGCGTGAGCTGCTTTCGGGCGAGCTGCTGGACGGCGTGTGGCATAGACCGGCCCGGCTGTGCCAGGCCACCAGGCCGAGATAGTCATGGCCAGTCAGGTGACACCACGCGGGAAGGTCCAGCGGTGCCGCTGGGTCATTTGCGAGCACGTGCACGACGGTTACGGGGGGAAGCCCGTCATCCGGGCTCGCAGTTAGAGCAGCAGCGTCACGCACAGCATGTCTTCGCCATCCACCCACCAGATCCGCCAGCAGCCAAGGCTGCATCGCGGTCATGACTCACTGGCCTGTATGTGTTGCGCTGCTTGGATAATCGCCTGCGCGCCGAGCGTGATGTCATCGCACGCGGGATCCCCCGCCTGGGGCATGATCGCCGCGGTCATCTGCGTCGCAGGCGTCGCCGTCATCATGTACGCACCACGAACCTGACACCCATCAACAGTCAGATTCACACCCGACCGATCAGGAACCGGCCACGCATGTCACGGTGGGGACAGGTCGAACTCAGACCCGTAACTACGTCTCCGACATACGCCGACCCTCCCCGACGAGCTCACTCACCACGTGCGACCTCGTGTGGCAATCACCACAAAGGCCTTACCTGTCGGGCTGCTTTGGCGCCGCAAAACCCATGCAGGATAAGGCCTTTCCCCATAGGACGCCAGAAACAGTCACCGGCACGCTTACGTCAGGGCTAGGTAATCCGTTTCTAGCGTGCTGGGTGTCAGGTTCGTCGGCTGCTGTGTGCACGGGGACGCGGCGCCGAGGTATTCATGGTGATCCTCTCCGATGCGGATACAGGTTCTACTCGCGAGTGTGGTTGGGCTGGCGGGTGAGGCGAGCGCCACCAGCCCGATGCCTAGGCCCAGCCACAGGCCGAAGGTGGATCCGTTGCTGCCGTCTGCCAGCGAGGACGCGTTGGTCTGCAGCACCAGCTGTGCTATGGCGGCGGCGAAAAACCCTGCGCCTGCGATGAGCGTCAGTGCCCGGCTGGCCATGAGGCCACCAGCGATGGCTGCCAGTCCGAACACGATCGCGACCGCGATCCCGGCTTTGGGGATCTGCACGAAGTGCACTTCCCGTTTGGTGGCCAGGAATATCAGACTGGCCAGGGAGGCCAAACCAAGCCAGATCGCGGCCCGGTCCACAGCGCTGCGCGTGGTCATGATGCCCTCACCAGAAGGCGGGCCAGCCGTGTCTGGGACTGCTGCCAGGCCGGGCGCAGTACTGCGTCGAGGCCGGCGTAGCGGCCTGCCGCGGTGGCGAATATGGCGAAATGGGCCATGAACATCAGGAAGTAGGACCAGGGCCATTCATGTGGCGCCCGTAGGGCCGACAAGGTGATTGCCATGGTTTGCGCCATGCCGATCAGCGCCCAGAATCTGGTGCCTAAACCGATCAGCAGGAAGCCGCCCAGTGATGCCTCCACGAGCAGCACACCCCAGGCAAAGATCAGGAAGTTGGGCAGCACTGCGTGTTCGACAAGCCAGGAGAACGGTTGGAAGACTGGGTACTGGACGGCGAAGCTGGTCCAGTCGCGCAGCCCGCCGAACTGTGGCGGTGTTTTCCAGCTCGCCCCGCCCAGCCACAGCAAGCCCAGCCCGATCCGCACCGCAGCCAGCAGCGCCCGGTCCAGGCGCGTTGCCGGGCGTTGCACCGCCCGCATCGTCGATGACGTATTCACAATATTGATCCAACTCCTTCGATCAAGGCCGGGCAAGTACCGGCGTCCTTACGGAAAACGAAACAATCCCATCCTGGAGCCGGGACGCGGTCACCTGGTCGCCGCAGGGCGGCCAGCATGTGCGGGGCACTCGCGGCCTGATTTGCCCGCTGGCGCAGCTGTTACCACAGACAGGTGTGAGGTGGTCATGACGCGCGTAGTGCCTGGCGAAGGCGCCGCCCTAGCAGCTCACTGCCGATACTTAGGACTAGCGAGGCGGCGAGCAGTGTGGTGATGGTGGGGAACCGGAAGGCGGCGAGGCTTTCGGCGAGCAGGAGCCCGAGGCCTGCGGCGCCGACTACGCCGACGATGGCGGTCTCGCGGATGCAGATTTCGAATCGGTAGAGGGTGTATGCCGTCAGGAGGTGTGCTGATGGCGGGATGACCGCGGCGGTGGTGGCGAGCCAGGCTGGTGTGCCGATGGCGCGCAGGGCGTTGCGGGGCCGGATGTCTACGCTTTCCCACGCCTCGGCGACGAGGCGTCCCAGGATGCCGCCGGTGTAGATGCCGAGTGCGAGGGCTCCGGGCAATATTCCGGGGAATAGGGCGAGCAGGGCGATGATGGCCCACACTGTGGGCGGTACCGAGCGCAGGATCAGCAGCAGCGCACGGGCGGCCCACCACAGCGCCCCGCGCACGAACCGGTGAGCGGGCGGAGCGTGCTCGTCGGTGGCCGCGGGCCGGGCCCGCACGGCCCACGGGCCGGCCGCGATCGTGATGGCGACGGCTACGGCCATGGCCAGGACGGCCATCGCCATGGTGTCTAATGTGGCATCGCCAAGTGCTTGCCATCCCCCTGGCGGGAGTCCTGGGGGCCACATGTCGTCCAGGAGCCTGCCGGTCAGTTCCCGGGTGCGCGGCGAGGTCAGGCCGGAAAGCGACACGTCCGAGGCCAGCCATGCGGCAACCAGCGCGGGGACCACGACCATGGCGGACCATCGTGCCCACCCGGAGTGGGTGGGCAGCCGGGCGCGGTGTTGGCGGGTTTCCTGCCCGACGGACCAGTCGGAGCAGGTGACCACGGCGTGATCGCGGCGCAGCCGGGTGCTCCACCAGTCTGCGGCAGCCGATAGCAGCAGGACAGCCCCAATGAGGGTCCATACTTCGTCCCAGTTGCGTGACTGGAGGCTGACCACGAACTCTTGGCCGAGGCCACCGACCCCGACCACGCCGAGGACCACGGCCGAGCGGATGGCGCATTCGAAACGGTAGAAAGTGTAGGACAGCAGCAGCGGCGCCGCGGCCGGGAACAGGCTGTAGGCCATAGCTGGCACAGGCCGGGCGCCGGCGTTGCGCAGGGCGAGCAGCGCATCGGAGGGGACGCCGTCGAAGGTATCGGCGAAGACCTTCGCGGTCTGGGCGCCGAACGGAATAGCTATCGCCAGCACGGCGACCAGCGGGTCGAGGCCGAGGACGCTGACGAACAGCAGCGCCCAGATCAGTTCGTGGATCGAGCGGGTGGCCACGAGCACACCCCGCAGCGCAAGGCGCAGCACCCGGACCACGGGCGGGGGACGCCCGTCCCACGCCGCATCGGACAGGATCAGCCCGCCGGGCAGCCCGATCACCAATGCTGCGGCGGTACCGAGTGCCGCGAAGGTAAGGGTTATCACGGTGGCGTCGAGGACCACGGCGAGGAAGCCCGCGGACAGTTGCGGGTGTAGCGCTGAGGCGAGCAGGTCCCCGGCGAGGCCAAGCCCGCCGTAATTCACCACGTCGGCGCCGGCGGGCACCGCCCGCTGCCAGGACCAGGCAAGGGGCACCACGATCAGTAGCAGTCCACCGAGCCGCCGGGCAGCGACCTTGCGGCCGGTGACCCGGCGCGGTGGCGGGCTCAGTGCGCGGGTGGGCTTGCTGACGGCGGGCAGTTGGAGGGTCACGTCTGCGTGTAGAGGTCGTCGAGGACGTGGTCGTCGAGGCGGCTGGCGGGCAGGTCGAAGACCAGCCGGCCACCGTGTAGCCCGATCGCTCGGGTGCAGTGCCGCCGGGCCAGCTCGGGCTGGTGCAGGCTGACCACGAGCGTGACCGGCATGGCGGTGCCGCACAACAGCTCCAGGATCCCCGCCGCTCGCGCGGGATCCAGGCTCGATACCGGTTCGTCGGCTATCACCAGTTCAGGCTCCTGCAGAAGCAGCCGGGCGATGGCGACGCGCTGCCGTTCACCGCCGGAGAGCCGTTCGGTGCGTTCGTGAACCGCCCATGCCAGCCCAACACGGTCCAGGACGTCGATAGCTGCGGCATCAGCGCGCGGCCAAGCCAGCGCAGCCAGCGCGCGTGCGTTGCTCCAGCGGCCGAGCCGCCCGCCGTTGATGTTGTGCAGCACCCGCACCTGGTCCACAAGGTCCAGTCGCTGCGATATGGTGCCAATGCGCCGCTGCAAAGCACGCAGCCGTGCCGATGGCAGGCCGCCCAGACTAGTGCCGAGCACTTCGACCTCGCCGGTCGTGGCGGGAAGTGACCCGTTGAGCAGCGATAGCAAGGTGCTTTTACCGGCGCCGCTGGCACCGAGGACCGCTACCCGCTCGCCTGCGCGGATTGTCAGGTCGATGCCGGCGACGGCGTCGTGTGAGGCGAACCGCCGGCCCGCCCCGCGCAGGACAGCCACTGCCGGCGTAGTCATGACAGCAGGCCCTGCGCTCGCGCGATGGCTTCGATCTGGTCGTAGTTCGCGTTCGCCGTCGTAACGAAAGCCTTGGCGCCGAACAGCTTCAGGATCTCCAGATCGTCCGGGTTGGACGAGGAAAGGCCCAGCAGCAGATCGGTGACCGCGCGGGTCGTTCCCGTTCCGAACGTGGTGTCGAGGTCGGGGCGGGCAAGCCAGTGATAGTCGGCGTATCCGGGCGTGCGCCACAGCACCACCACCGTGCTGAGGTCGACTTTGCCTGCCTCCTTCGCGGCGTTCCAGACCTGCTCATTGACGGTCCCGGCGTCGAAGCTGCCGGAGGCGACGGCCTCAATCGTGGCGTCGTGGGAGCCGGAAAACCCAGGCTTGCCCTTGAGCGTGGCCGGGTCCAGACCGCCCTGCTGCATGAAGTACTGCGGCATCAGCCGGCCAGAGGTGGAGGTCTGGCTGCCAAAGGTCAGCGTGTGCCCGGCAAGAGCCCGCAACCCGGTGACGTCAGTGAACGGTGTCAGCCCCGAGGCCTCGCTCGCGATGAACAGACTGTGGAAGTCGCGGTCGATGTCGCGCTGGGCGATAGCGGCCGCCCCTTTGACCCGGCTGCGGGCCTGGACACCGGTCAGGCCACCCATCCAGGCCAGGTGAATGTCGCCGATCTCAAAAGCCCGCACGACGGCGGTGTAGTCGGTGACCGGCTGGTATTTCACCTCATGCCCGGTGGCCCTGGCGATTCGCGCCGCGAGTTGGGGGTAGAGGCGGTTGAGCCGCTCGGGATCCTGGTCGGGGATCGCAGAAATCTTCAAGGGCGCCTTGGCAGCCCCGCCGCCATCGCCGCCACCGCAGGCAGACAGCACAAGCAAGCCCGCAGATCCGACCAGCAGATGGCGGCGGCTAACGGCGGGCATGCAGCCTCCAAAAGGGATCGTCGCGGTCTTAGGCACAGCGAAACACCTGGCGCCCCGAAAGGGCCGCGGCGTCTTGCGCCGCGATCGTGTCGCGCACGACGCCGAAGACTTCGGCCAGCGGCAGCGGCGCATCGGCGATACGCATGTGGGGGTTGGTGATCGCCACGGGATGCCACCAGGCGCCGTCGGCGGTGATGGTGGGCTCGGGCTCCAGGGTGTCGATCGAGACGTGGATCCCGGTGTCGGCGAAGCCCTCCTGGGCCACTGGCCGGATCAGGCGGTCGTCTGCGGCGATGCCTTCCGCGTCGAGCCTGCGGTGCAGCGCGGCTATGCCTTCGGGATCCTCGCCGTAAAGTGTTGCCGCGACCCGGACCCGGAACCCAAGGGCTTTGGCGAGCCCGATTCCGTCCAGGGCACGTGCCCACGACCCGGCGCCGCGCTGCCGGTCGTGCAGCTCAGGCGTCGCCGAGTCCAGGCTGACCTGCATCGTGACCGACCGGTCCAACGACTCGAGCAGCTCACGGCGGCGCCCCCGGCCAAAGACCATCGCGTTGGTCAAGATGGTGAGTTCTAACCCGGCCGCGGCGTCGGCAAGCTCGCCCAGGCTGGGGTGCATGAACGGCTCGCCACCGGTCAAGAACAGCTCACGCCCGCCCAGCATGCGGAACTCGGCGAAGACATCACCGGCCAGATCTGGCTCCAGCCGCCGGGGCGCGGCGCGCGGGGACGATTCGGCGCAACAGTAGGCACAGGCCAGATTGCAATCGAAGTTCGTGTACGCCCACAGCCGACGCCCTACCGGCGTGCGCTGTCCCTGGCTAAACGTTGTCGCCGGTTGCTCAGACAGTTCGCCTTTGCGCACGGCGAACCACCACGGCCCTTGCGGCGTCTCGCTTACTGCGGCGGCCACGTCGTGGCCCACCAGCTCCGCCCACACGGGCAGGTCCACTACCACGCTCGGCTGCGCGCTGCGCACCCCGAGGCGCTGGCCTGGTTGCAGGCGGCGCATCGCCCGGGTGATCAGTAGCAGCAGGCCGCTGCCGCAGTCCATATCACCGCCGTCTACCAGCGCGGCTACGTCCCCGGCCGGAGTCGGCTCGGTCGGGTTAGGAGGGTCTTCGTGAGGCACGCCCTCACCCTAGCCAGGTATAACGCCACAAGGTTCTTACGATTCTGTGAAGCCGCAGCGATGCCGCAGCCCAGCGGCGACCGCGCGGATTACAGTGTCGTGCATGTCCGGACTGGCCAGGCCCGCGGACCCTAGCTCCCGCACGAGCTTCTGGGAGGGGGTGCACGGCTCCAAAGACGTTGACGGGGTGTCGTGGTGGCAATCGGTGCCAGAATTGTCTTTGGGGCTGGTGGAGCGGTCGGGAGTCGGCCGTGGCGACCCGGTCATCGACGTTGGCGCCGGCTGGTCCACCCTGGTTGACCACCTGGTCGGCCGTCAGTTCCGCGATGTGACGGCCATCGACCTGTCCATCACTGCGCTCGACACGGTCCGCGCACGCCTCGGCCCGCCCGGCGAGCATGTCGTGCTGCAGGTCGCCGACGTACTCGACTTACACCTGGGCCGGACCTTCGCGCTGTGGCATGACCGTGCCGTCTACCACTTCCTCACCGAACCCGAAGAACGCGCCGACTATCTGCGCTCGCTGCAACGCTGCCTGCGCCCAGGCGGGCACGTCGTCGTGGCCACGTTCGGCCCAGACGGGCCCACAACCTGCAGCGGCCTGCCGATCGTGCGCTACACCCACCAGGGGCTCGCCGCCGAATTCCCAGGCTACGAACTGCTGGCCACCAGCGGCGAAGACCACGTCACACCATGGGGCAACACCCAGCAGTTCACCGCGATCCTGCTATGCCGCCCACTCTGAGTGTCACAAGCGGGCCTCAGCACGGATGGTATGAGCACGCCTCAACGAGCCAGCTCAGGCTGGCGATCCAATGAGGACACATGCAATGCATTGCGGAGCAGGCCAAACTGACACGGCTATGCGTCTTGCGTCCGGATGACCCGGCCACGGGAAAGATGAAGCTCCAATGAGCGCAGGCAGGCCCTGGACGCCAGCGCAGCACGTCAACGCGGGGTATCGGCTGCCCTCCCTGTCCCGGCGGGACAAATTTCGGTGTCAGCACCACACGGATCAGCGCCACTCGGGTCAGCGGCGGCTCGCACTCTCGGCTGCAACAGCCGATCCCCGCCTTGGTACGCCTTCATCCATGTGGCCCGGCTCAATCCGGCTCCGTGGGTTTGCCTGCGACGGCTCAAAGGACGGCTGCTCTTCCAGCCCGGCGTCATGGTCATCAACGTGCCATGGCAGCTGAGCTCCAGCGCCACCGCCGCTGTCGACCGTCCCACACACGCTCCAGGCGACCTGCGCCGCGGCATCAGCAGCGACTAAGCACAGCGGCCGAATGCGCTGGCAACTGGAATCGCACCTTGTGCACCGGCCGGGTCATTGACCTCAGCATTCATTCATATGCCGGCGGGTCAACCGAACCTTGGCATCTGCGCCGGTTAACGCCGTTGGGCCGGGCAGACCTCCGCCCAGCCGACGCCATCGCGCTCGCCGGCCGCCGTCGCGTTGTTGAACGTCATCAGCAAGACCGCCCCTGAGCCATCGGCATCGAGTGCCCCGTTCCAGCCACCGGCGGTGTCCTTATCTGTGATGGGGACCCCCGGTCAACGGGGATCGGACGGTTGTTTCCTGCGTTTCTTCTGGTTTGTCATGGCCGTTTTGGGCGCGGTGGACCGCAGCCGGAGTCAAGGTGCAGCGCGCAGTGTGGGACGAACGACCTTGACGCTGGCGGGGATCGCCGCATGGTGGCGTGGCTCGAGGAACGGGAAGAAAGTCTTGTCAGGTCATAGCCGTCTCCTGCGGATAGTCGATTGTGGACAGTGGTGGGTGGGCTTCGGATGCGAGTGCGCGCCAGCGCCCAGCCTTATCTGGGTGCGCGGATCCGCTGGGGGTCCGGCGACGTGATGGCCGATGGGGTGTTCCCGGCGATAGGCGCGGCCGCTCGTTCTTTCCAGGACGTCCACCGGTGGTGGCGTCAGGACACTGGCGGGAGCCGGCCGCGGGCATCAGCTGAATTGAGGGCAAGGCGCGCGGGTATCGCATCAGGCGGCCACCACCTTCTGTCCGGTCACGGGAGCGAACGCGGCGTCGCCCAGACCGCGCAGGATGTGATGCGCACGGCGGGCCAGCTTGCGGGCCACCGACAGAGCCGGTCGTTTACCGCCGAGCCGCTCGGCCACGTACGTGTAGTAGCGATAGTCCGGCGAGGACTGGCGAGAGGCGGATTTGGCCGCCTCAAACAGCGCCCAGCGCAGTTCGGGTGAGCCTTGGCGGGCCAGGCGTCCCGGCGAGCGTTTGCCGTCGGAGGAGTACACGGTGATGTCCAGGCCGGCGAAGCGGACCGCCTGATCGGACTTGGTGAACCGGCGGCAGTCGCCCAGCTCGGCCCAGATGATCGCCGCGCACAGCCAGCCGATGCCGTACAGGCGTTGCAGCGCTTGACACCCAGGTTGGCGGCGGGCGAAGCCGGTCAGCTGCTTGCGCAGCGGGTCGACCTGAGCACTCAGCGCATCGATAGCGCTCAGCGCCGTGTCCACCGACTGCCGGCCCGCCGGCGACAGGTCCGCCGCGGCCAGCGCTGCCCGCCCGGCCTCGCTCAGCAGTCCCCGCACCGCCGGTGCGCCCTGGTGATACAGCTGGGCATGGATACGCTGCTGCCAGGCCCGCCGCTGGTCCATCAACGCGCAGTACAACCGGCCCAACGTACGGACCTCCAACACCAGCTGCGGCGGTACCCACGACTCAGGCAGCCGACCCTCGGCCAGCAGCTCCCGGATCAGCCGCGCGTCGGCCCGGTCGGTCTTGGCCCGCTTCTTACGCCCCCGCGCCGAAGCGGTGTCTGTCGGCTCAGCCACATGCACCGCGATACCGGCACCCGCCAACTCCTCGGCGATGAACCGCCACCCGGTGCAGCCCTCCACCGCGAAGTCCACATCGCAACGTCCGGTGAACCGCTCGGCCAGCCAGTCACGCAACACCATCCGCGTCGCCGGCCGGATCTGCCCCCGCCACAGCTGCCCGGTATCGGTGTCCACATAGTCGAACGTGATCTGCTGCCGATGCACGTGAAACCCACCTACAATACTCATCAGGGACCTCCTCAAGCTCCCGGAAATGTTTCGACACACCTCGATAGTGCGTCTGAGCTGAGGGGGTCCTCATCACATGCCATCTTTCGGTTCTGCTGCACGATCATGGATGGCCGGTCGCGGACGACCCACATCCCCTCGCGTTCCAGAAGATCCGCCACCTTGTCCTGCGCAGCTGTCAGCCGCAGAGTGACCATCAGATGCCAAGACACATCCACTGGACCGTTGTAGCGGCAGGTGTCCTCAACGATGGCCGGGATGCCAGCTGCCTTGAGTGGGTCAAGATAGTGATCGGCCAGCACTTCCTCAGCATCGCCAACACTGTAGGTTTCCCGGCCGCAGGCGGCCAGCAGCAAACTGGCGAGCAGAATCCCCGTAAGTCGTTTCACCCCGGCATCCTCGCAGAGAAACGGCGAGCAGAATCCCCGTAAGTCGTTTCACCCCGGCATCCTCGCAGAGAAACTTCGTTCAATGCGGGCCTGCTACGTGCGGGAGCAAGACAGCTGCATCCTATCGAGTCGTTGTGAAACTCACCCATGAAGGGGCGCGCTGCCACCTCCATCACGCACATCCGCGTTATCGCTGCTAGCCGCAGCGAGGGCCGCTGACACCCACGTAGTCCTGGCCATCGAACGCTGGGGTTCGCTATATCCAGCCGGGTGGGTCGGCGAGTTCGGCGACCAGCGCCACGATGTCTTCGAGGTGGCTGGGTGCAGTCAGGTGACCCATCCCGGGCAAGACGTGAAGGCCGAGGTTCATCGTTGCGCGTACGGCGGGCGCCAGGCGCCGTGGGGGCAGGAACCGGTCATATTGACCGGCCGCGACGATGGTGGGCTGGTCGCCACGGCTGGCGAGCAGCTGTGCGGGCAGTGGCGGCGGAGCCAGTGTGGTCCGGCAGCACGACGCCATCAGCGCCATCCACTGCACCTCGGTCTCCGGCGGCTCCTCTCCAGGGGCGACGAACAGCCGCAGCATACGGCGGGTGCTGGCGGGGGTGGGGCGCAGCAGCCATGCTGCCGAAGCCCACGCGAGTGCCGGGTCCACGCTGAGGCGGATGAACCCAGCGGGCGAGATAAGAGCTCGCGCCGCGATGCGCGGTGAACCGGCGGCCAAAGCCACCGCAGCCCCGAGCGAATTACCGACGAGCACCACCTGGTCCATACCGGCGGCAGCCAGAACCTCGTCGAGCACCCCGCCATACCAGGCCAGCCGGGCACGGCGTGGCCGGTGCGGGTCGCTGAGTCCTGGCTGACCGGGCAGGTCGACCACGGTCGTCGCCCAGCGGACGGATAGTGCGCGCAGCCACGGCAGTGCGACCGCGGCGTTAAAGCCAGTGCCCGGCACCAGGACCACCCGGACCGGATCGGTTCCGGCGGAGGTGAGGTGCACGCGGCCCGCGCTGGTGTCCACAGTGGACGTATGGAGCGGGAAATCGGCTTGCGCCAGGGTGTTCCTGCACCACTGGCGGACCGCCAGGTGGCCAGCGTGGTTCTTGTACGCGTTCGGCATGAGGTCAGTCCCCGCGACGGCTGGTGCTGGGCCGTTGCGCTTGGTGCATCTTGGCCGCGATCGCGGTGAGCCAGGTGAACCCGGCAGCGAAAGCCAGCAGTTCCAGTAGTCCTGCCCCTCCGGTGCTGATGATGTCTTTGGTCATCAGCCGGTAGACGATCCCGGCGGCGAAGGCGAATCCGGCAACCAGGACGCTTGTGTAGATGCAGTAGCTGGCCCAGGCGGGCTGTTGTTCACGGCGAAACCGTCTTGCCCACACGATGGGTGCACCGATCAGCCCAGCGAACAGCAGGGTCCCGCCGAGCTGGTGCAGCCCTCCTGAGATGCTGATATGTGCGGCGGCGCCGGGTGGGTATCCCAGCGCCGGGTCAGTGGGAAACACGCCCGCCACAATCAGTCCGGTCCCGATCGCGGCGGTGAACCTGGGACCCCACTTGTGCCCGAACCCCTCCGGCATGCTTCGGCTGACCGCGATAGTGAAAGCGAGTACGAGCAGGCCGCAGATGATGAACACCGCGCGTGGCAGCCAGCCGCCGTCGCCGGAGGTTAACTGGCTGACACCATGGCGCCATTGGTCATATCCCGGCCGGGTCGCGCCATCTACGAGCAGAACAAGCATCAGCAGTGGCCCGGCGATGATGCCGCACACGGCCGGCCACCGGCTGGGCAGAGGGTTTGTGGTCATGGCGGTGCCTTCCTGCCGACCAGGCTTCCCGGCACACCCACATCACGCGTGTTCGATCCGGGCTGAGCCTAACAGCAGCCACCGTCACTCTCGCGGTGCGGCTTTTCACGCGAGGCGGGAGAAGCGTTCCACTTTGTCCTCCGGCCCGGACACGACCAGGATGTCTCCATATTGGAGGATCGTTTCGCGGTCGGCGTAGGTGAAGGTGCCGTTTTGTGGCTTGACCGCGACAATCGTGACGCCGTACTGGGCGCGCAGGCCGCTTTCACCCAGCGTGGTGCCGACGTAGTCGCGTGGCGGGCGGGTTTTGGCGATGACGAACCCGTCTCCCAGTTCGAGATAGTCAAGCATTTCCCCGGAAACCAGGTGTGCGACGCGTTCGCCCATGTCGTGTTCGGGCAGTGCGGAGACTCACCAGAGGTCACCGACACTGGCAGCCATAGCAGTAGCGTGCCTACCGCGATCGCGGCGGCGAAGCCGCTGACCAGTGCCCGGGACGGATGAGACCACACGAGCGGTCATCCTAGACCGCCATGGCCAGCGCCTGCTGGTGCTGCGTTACCTGGTGGCCAGAATGATCCCGGCAAGGACAGCGAGCCCGGCAATCACCGCGGCGACTATGAGGGTTCTGGTGCCGAATCGGCGGCGGATCTGCCGCCCGAAGTGAGCCATCGGTGGGCTTCCCTGAAACGTGGCCGGAGCACTCCGGGCCTAAGAGCGTTATTCAATAGCGTGATGTCGATGTGTCCGCGATCGGGTGATGGTGGGTTTAGGGGCATGTCAACGGCCAGTCCTGGCCGTGCACGCAGCGTATGACCGGCCTGTCACCGGTTCAAGCCGGCAGGCTGGTGTCTCTCGTTCGGGATCGTCTGGGTGAGCAGATGGGCGCCGGCGGGCGGCCAAGATGCCTGACCTTGCGGGAATCTCAGCCGCATTGCGCACCTTACAGAAGTGTTACGCATCTAGATGCATCGAGCGTCACGGCCCTGCCAAACCTTTGCGTGGCACGCCTGCGGCCACACGGCCCCTCTGCCTGAATCCCGAATCGGCCCGTCGCTGGCCCAAAGTTCTTACAAGACGGTGACATCTGTCGATGATCGCTGCCGACGGCACTCTAGCGCTCCTAAACTGACCGCCATGTCGAGATATGCATCTATGTCTATTGGAGTCGCTGTCCTCGCGGCCGCTCTCGTCGCGGCCGGGGCCGCCTCCGCACCCGCGGCGACACCAAACCGCGCGCCGATATGCAACCAGATCGGCTTCAACATCCCCAGCAGCGTCGGGGCCAGCGTGCCTATCCCAGCGCTCGATGTCGCAGCCGACCCCGATCGCACCCCCGTGACCCTTAACTCTGTGTTCGGTGGCGCACCGGTGGGCTCAGTCGTCATCTCAGACGGCCAGCTGGTATTTACCCGCACAGGCACCACTAGCATGTCGGTCTATCTTTACTGGACGGTCACCGATGGCACACTGCAAGCCCAGTGCCAGGCAATCGGCTGGGCTCCACCGCCAAACAACGGCTGATCGCCGGGTCGGCCACCCGCTGTCGCGGGTGACGGCGCGGCAAGGCGGGTGCGCGACGGGGTTGGACAGCGGTGGTGAACGGCCGATAGGGGTCAGGGCTGGCGTGCCGGGAAGTCTGGTCGGCGAATGTTTCGTATGCGCCTATACCAGACCCAAATGAGGTTTACCGGCTATGCGCGCTGCTGATCTTGCCGTTGAGTATCCCACGGTTACTATGTCCACCCCGGCCATCGAGGCTGCCCAGATCCTGGCCGGCGGGGATCTGCCCGGCCTGATCGTCGTTGACGATGCGGGCAAACCGCTTGTCGTTTTGCCGGGCACGCAGGTCCTGCGGCTGGCCGTCCCGTCGTACTGTCAGGACGATCCCGCCCTTGCCCGCGTGATCGACGAAGCGGCCGCGGATGTTTTCATCCGCGAGCTCGACGGCCGCACCGTGCAGGAATGTTTGCCGGACGAGCCCAAGGAACCACCGGTTGTTGACGGCCGGGCAACCGCGCTGGAGATGTCGGCGCTGATGGCCCGCACCCGCAGCCCGCTGGTCGCGGTGACTAACCCGGACGGAACCCTCGCCGGTGTGGTGACGATGCACGCCCTGCTTGACCGGATCCTCGGTGACAACGCGTGACGTTTCTTGCCTGGGCGGCGGTCGCCGTCTTCACCGTCTCCTACATTCTGATCGCCACCGAATGGATTCACCGCGTGGCGGTGGCGATGGGCGGTGCCGCGCTGATGCTGCTCATCGGCGCCACCGCCGCCGAACACGCTTTTTTTGACGAGCACACCGGTATCGACTGGAACGTCATCTTCCTCCTATTAGGAATGATGCTGATCGTCGCGGTTATGAAACGCACCGGCGGGTTCGAGTATGTCGCGATCTGGGCGGCGAAAAAGGCCAAAGGCAAACCGTTTCGCATCATGGTCATCCTCGTGCTGGTGACCGCTGTCGCGTCGGCGTTTCTGGACAACGTCACCACCGTCATGCTCATCGCCCCAGTGACGTTCCTGGTCTGTGACCGGCTGGGCGTGAAGGTGATCCCGTTCCTTATCGCTGAAGCCCTCGCGTCCAACATCGGCGGCGCGGCGACATTGGTCGGCGACCCGCCCAACATCATCATCGCGTCGCGGGCGGGCTTGACCTACAACGAATTCCTCATCCACATGGCACCGATCATCATCCTGCTGATGATCGTGTTCGTGGGCCTGTGCCGGTGGCTGTTCCGCAAATCGTTCGCCTATGACCCGGCTAAGGTCGAAAAGGTGATGCAGCTCAACGAAAAAGACGCCATCAAAGACTTCCGTCTCCTGCTTATCTCTTTGGGTGTGCTGGCTTTGGTGACGGCGGCGTTCGTGCTGCACACCGTGCTGCATCTGGAGCCATCCGTGGTCGCCATGGTCGGCGGGCTGCTTCTGCTCGCCCTGTCGCGTTTGGACGCCGAAGCCGTGGCCAAGGATGTCGAATGGCCCACTCTCATCTTTTTCGCTGGGCTGTTCATTATGGTCGGCGCGCTGGTCAACACCGGTGTCATCGGCCAGATCTCCACCGCGGCAACCAATGCCGTGGGCGGGCAGCTGTGGCCGGCCACGATGGTGCTGTTGTGGGGGTCGGCGTTCCTGTCCGCGATCGTCGACAACATCCCTTACGTGGCAACCATGTCACCGATCGTCGCCGACCTTGTCGCCGGGTTCCCCAAAGGCGAAGGCAACGTGCTGTGGTGGGCTTTGGCTTTGGGTGCTGACCTGGGCGGAAACGCGACAGCGATCGGCGCATCCGCGAACGTGGTGATCCTGGGCATGGCCGAACGTGCCGGGAAACGGATCAGCTTCTGGGAGTTCACCAAGTACGGGCTGATCGTCGCCTTCATCACCATCGCCTTGTGCGTGCCCTATCTGTGGCTGCGTTACTTCGCCTTCGCCTAACCACCACGTAAGAACGGAGGCAGCAGATGCGGCCGTCCACCCCAGACGAACAACAGGTCAAGGCGATGCTTGCCGAAGCCCGCGCGCAGTACCGGGCGCACCCCGATGACTATCTTGAAGGTGTCGTGCTGGGGCTGATGCGGTCGCTGACCATAGACCCCGACCGGTCATGGTGCGATGATGCCGCCCAGAACCGCAACGCCGGCGCCCGGCCGCCAGCGCAGCGGGTACGTGACTACATCAACGGCCTTAAAGCGGCGGGCGGATGGGCGTTAGGAACCCAGGACGCGGCACCCGCGCAGGTTGTGCTGACCGCCGCGCAGCCGCCGAATAGCTGCCCGCGACCTTGGCCTGCTCGGCGCGAAAGCCCAGCTGGCCACCCTGGAACCCACCTGGGATTCCTACCTGGGTTTACTCGCGCAAATATCGGCCGTCGGCGGGATAGGGATTTTCGGCATGGTGATGGTGTGGATGTTCGGCCGTGAGTTCGCCGAGCACACCGCCAAAGACCTCCTCGCCTTGCCCACCTCCCGCACCAGCATCGTATTGGCGAAGTTCGCTGTCGCCGCAGGATGGTGCCTGGCCTTGACCGGTTTCCTGATCGTGGCCGGGCTGGGCGTGGGCTGGTGGCTCCAGATCCCCGGCCCCGCCAGCAGCGGCGTCATCGGCACGGGCGTGGTGCGGGTGGTCGTCACCGCCGGACTGACCATCGCGCTGACCGCCCTGTTTGGGCTGGCCGGCAGCGTGGGCCGTGGTTACCTGCCGGCCATCGGCGCCCTGTTCGTGGTGCTGTTTACGGCGCAGATTGTCGCCGCGCTCGGCTACGGGCCGTGGTTCCCGTTCTCTGTGCCAGCACTGCACGCCGGAATCACCGGTTCCGGCCAACCCACACCAGCGCTGGCCGGGTACATCGGTGTTGCGGCTGTGGCCATGATCAGCGTCGCGGCGACGGCCTGGTGGTGGCTGCGCGCCGACCACACCCGCTAACACACACCGGGGCACTGGCTGCATAGCAGACAGTTAGCCGATGCCAGTCCTGCCTGCGGTGGGGTATGTTGATCGCCGGTGTGCCGGGAAGCCTGGTCGGCAAAAAGAGAAACGCCCCTTTTGCCAACCCCTTGGAGCACACCAATGCTTGTTCAAATCCTTTACGCTGCCGCCGGCCTGGTGCTGCTGACCTTCGCCGCCGACCACCTCGTCCTCGGCTCATCGCGGCTAGCCACCCGGCTGCGCATCAGCCCCGTGGTAGTCGGCGTCGTCGTCATCGGCCTGGGCACCTCAGCGCCAGAGTTCCTGGTTTCCGGAGTTGCCGCCGCCCGTGGTGACACCGGCATCGCGCTAGGCAACATCACCGGCTCCAACATCTTGAACCTGACCCTGATCCTCGGCGTAGCAGCCCTGGTCGCCAAGGTCGCCGTCACCTCATCGGTGATCAGACGCGAGGTACCCCTCGCCGTCGCAGCGGTGGTCCTATTCGGCTTCCTCGCCTGGGCAGGGCTCACCCTCGCCACCGGCATCGTCCTGGCACTCGCGGCAGCAGGTGCCCTGTTGCTGTTGCTGCGCTGGGCACGCCAGGGCCGCAACACCGAACTAGCCAAAGAAGTCATCTCATACACCGAGGACTCCTCCGAAGCAGACACTGCCGAACCCATCGCGGCGATGCCGGCCAAGGCCCGCTGGAGTCCACCGGGCTGGTTTGAGCCGGTACGTGCCGTGCTCGGCCTTGCCGGAGTGCTCGCCGGGGCGCAGCTGCTCGTCGTTAACGCGTCGGCGATCGCCACCGATCTCGGCGTCCCACAGCTGATCATCGGGTTCACCCTTGTCGCCCTAGGCACCTCACTGCCCGAGCTAGTGACCACCATCCAGGCGCAACGCCGAGGCGAAACCGACCTGGTCGTCGGAAACCTGTTCGGCTCCAACCTGTTCAACAGCCTCGCCGGAGGCGCCGTCGTCGCGTTCGCCGCACCCGCCGGAGCCTCCGGCACCGCCAGCGTCACCCTTGTCCTGGCCATGATCCTGACCGGAGGTTTGGCGTGGGCGCTGCTGCGCCGGGGCCTGGCCCTGTCCAAACCCGAAGGGCTCGTGCTGCTGGCCGCCTACGCCCTGATCATGCCGCTGCTGCTATCCGCCTGAGCCGGTCTACGGTTCTGATCGGGTCTGTGAGCTGGATGTTTGCCGGAACCCGGCAACAACGCCGGCCGTTAGTTGTCCGGGTGCCGCCCTAGCACCAGAACCGGGAGAACACGAATGCTGTATGGCATGACCAGCGATATCGCCGTCCTGGCCGAAGACCTGACGAAGTTCTACGGCACCCGGCGCGGCATCGAAAACCTTAACCTCGACGTCAAAGTAGGTGAGGTGATGGGATTCCTCGGCCCCAACGGGGCAGGGAAAACCACCACCATTCGCCTGCTTCTGGATTTCCTTCGCCCCACCCGGGGGCACGCCACGATCCTGGGCCTTGACCCCCGCCGCGACAAAGCGGTGCTGCACCGCCAGGTCGGCTACCTGCCCGGCGAACTGGCCTTCCCCGGCCGTGAAACCGCCAAAGAACTCCTGCGGTTTTTCGGTGACGCCCGCGGCGGGGTCGCCTGGAGCACCGTCACCACCTTCGCCGAGCGCCTCGACCTAGACCTATCCCGGCCGGTGCGGGCCATGTCCAAGGGCAACAAGCAGAAAGTCGGCTTGGTGCAAGCGTTCATGCACCAGCCCGCCCTGCTCATTCTGGACGAGCCCACCAGCGGACTGGACCCGTTGATGCAGCAAGAGTTTCTGGCGCTGGTCCGCGACGCCCGCGACAACGGGCAGACCGTGTTCATGTCCTCGCACGTGCTGGCCGAAGTCCAGTCCACCGCCGACCGCGTCGCGATCGTGCGCGACGGCCGTCTCGCGGCCGTGGAAAAGGTGGAATCCCTGGGGCGCCGCGCAGTGCGCAGTGTAGAGATCCATTTCGGTGATCCGATACAGGCTTCCGAGTTCACCGGGCTGCCGGGAGTGTCCAACGTGGAAGTCGCCGGTCCGGTGCTGCGGTGCACAGTCGACGGCCGCCTCGAACCGCTTATTAAAGCCGCCGCTGCCCACGAGGTCATCGACCTGCTCTCAGCCGAACCCGACCTCGAAGAAACGTTCCTGTCGTACTACTACACTGGAGAAGGAGCATCCGATGCTGCCGCCGCTGGTGCGTAAAACCTGGCGCGACGACCGCCGCGCCATCATCGGCTGGGCCACCGGCGTCGGCGCGTTCACCGCCATCTACACCGGCTTCTACAGCCAGTTCCAGGGCGCCGCGGAACTCAAACAGAACGCGCTGCCACAGGAAATGCTCGACTTCCTGGGCATCGCCGACATGCTCTCACCCGCCGGATACCTGCAAGCGACCGTCTTCTCTCTGATCGGGCCGCTGCTGATCCTCATGTGCGCGGTCACTTTGACCGCACGCACGATCGCCCGCCCCGAAGAAGACGGCGGCATGGAACTCCTGCTGGCCAACCCGCTGTCGCGTAAGGCATTCGCCATCCAGCGGCTGACCGCGGCGGCATCGGCGATCACCGTCGTCGCGGCGGTGCCGTGGTTGCTGCTGGCAATCCTCGTTCCAGCCATCGGGATGGACGTGCCCTTCGCGAACGTATCGGCAGCCTGCGTGGGCCTGATCGCGCTGGCATGGTGTTTCACCGGCATCGCTTTCCTCGCCGGAGCCATGTCCGGTAAACGCGGCACCGTCCTGGCCGTCGCCGGAGTTATCGGTGTCGCAACGTATATGGCCAATGCGCTGTCGAACATCAGCGACGCGATGTCGTGGCCGAAATGGCTCTCACCGTTCTACTACTTCATCGGCACCGACCCGCTGCACACCGGCTGGCACCCCGCACACCTGCTGCTACTCGCAGGAATCGGTGCCATCACAGCGATCGCTGGAGTTGTGTTGTTCGACCGGCGAGACGTCGGCGTCTAAACCCGGACCCGTGTGGCCGCCGCCCGAACGCGGCGGCCACCCCACGCGAAGGACAGACCCGATGACCGTCCCAGGCCCGCAGACGCTTACCCAGCAATGCATCACGCTCCTGCACACACCGCGAGGGCCACAACGTCTCCAGCAGGCCACCGCACTGGGCGCACACACAGCAGATCACGCCAGCGACATCGACAGCCTCGTCACAGCCATGCTGAACGCGGCATCACACACCTGGTCCAGCCGCACCACAGCCTCCGCCGAAACAGCCGCAGCGGTCCACGCACACGCCGCGGAACTCCTCACCGCCACAACTGCCCTTCTCGACGCCGCCATCACCGGTTTTCACCAGCGCCTGCGTGCCGAACTGTCCGATCACGACAGCCAGCGCACCGAGTTCGTCAACGACCTGCTCACCGGACGCGCCGACCCAGGCCACCTCGCCGAACGCGCCCACCGCTACGGCATCCGCCTTTCCGGAACCCACCTGGTCACCATCGCCGCCGCAGCGGGAATGACGGAAACCATCGTCCGCGACATCGACAACATGCTCGCGGCACGCTACGGCGACGGCAACACCCTCACCACCATGCGCGGGACCCAGCTCGTGTGCATCAGCACCGGCGGGCTGCGCGGCCTGCCCGCCGAACTCGCCCACCACCTGCTGTCACGCCTCGGTGCCGGAACATGGCAAATCGGTGTCGACCGGGCACACCCCGGCATCAACGGCATCAACACCTCACTGACTGAAGCCCGCAACACCCTCGATCTCGCCGCAAAGCTTGGGTTCACCACACCTGTCCTGCACGCCGCCGATCTGCTCGTCTTTCCGGTCCTGCTACGCGACCGCGACGCCATCACCGACCTCGTGACCACTGTCCTTGGCCCGCTGCAGAACGCGCGCGGCGGGGCAAAGTCCTATCTGGACACACTGACTGTCCTATTCAATAACCAGGGCAACTACACCGCGACCGCGCGAGCCCTGCACCTGTCCGTGCGCGCCGTCACCTACCGCCTCGACCGCATCCACGCACTCACCGGCTACCACCCCGGCGAACCCACCCAGCGTTTCACGCTGCACACCGCGGTCCTCGGCGCCCGCCTACTCGGCTGGCCGACGGCAAGCTGAGAACTGTCATCAACAACAACTGGCCCAGTAGCACTGCGGTTCATGCTTCCCACGGGGTTAGCAGCGGCTGGCGTGGTCATCGCGGAGCCATGAGCCCATGCTCCAGTTTGGCGCTTCGACGTTGCACCATCCAAGCCGACCAGCTATCGGACTATCTGGGGCAATATCGTGATCCTTGCCCTCCCGATATGCAGTATGCCGACACAGGACTTGCCCGGTGAACACCCTTAGGTAAATTCAGCCCGCACAACACGGCCTGGACCTCCGACGAGACCGACGGCGGCACTTCGGTGCGCTTCCTGCCGCGGTGGCTCAGCCAACGACTTGTAGGGCTTTGCCGTTAACCTGCCCCGGTAAGCCGATGCACCGCAAGTAGTCTGCATGAAGTACCCACCTAATGTAGGGATCGTTTGGCCTTGCGGGCGGTCCAGGCGAGGGCGACCGCCGCACCCAGCAGCACCGCGAAGACGATCGCGACCATGGTGATGCCGACTTGGCCGAGCCGTCCGGCGAGCCACTGCTGGATCGTGGCCGCGGTGTCGATGATCGGATCATCAGTGGTGGCGCCGGCCCGAACGCGGGTTTCCCACCAGCCGTAGTAGGCCACGTACCCACCGGCGGTGAGCATGAGCAGGCCGCCGAGGCGGGAGATAACCGGCCCGGCCCGGCGCAGCCTGCCGATCAGGGTGTCGCGGGCCAGCGCCACCGCCAGGGCCGCGGCGGACACGGTCAAACCCATCCCCATGCCGTAGGCCAGAAACAGGCCGATCCCCACTGGGACCGACTCGGCGCGAAAGCTTGTCGCCACGACGGCCAGGAACGGGCCGACCGTGCAGCTCAGTGACACGGTGGCGTAGGCGGCGCCGAAGCCTGCCATGGACAGGGCGCTGCGGGTCACCTCCGGCCCGCTCATGCTCGGCAGGCGCAGCCCGGGCAGGTCACGGCCGGCCACCAGCCAGGCACCCAATCCCACAAGGACCACGCCGATGCCGATGGTGACCCAGGGCAGGTGCCGCTGAATCTGGCCGGCGATAGGGGTGATCAGCAGGCCGAACGTGCCGAACACGGCAGCGAATCCAGCGGTCATGGCCGCCGTGGCCGCCAATGCCCGCGCTACCAGGTGGCGTCGCCCAGGCGCGTCGTTGCCGGTGACCAGCAAGGACAGGTAGGCGGGGCAGCAGCGCGAACCCGCACGGGTTGACCGCTGCCAGCATCCCGGCGGCCAACGCCAGGCCCCACGGCGCGTCCGCCACCTCAGCCGGCCAGCTCGGCGAGCCTGCGGTCCAGCTCGTCGGCTGCCAGGTGGCCGCGGTAGGTTACCGCGCCGTTGGCGTCGAGCACCGCGAAGATGCTCTGCTCGGTGATACCAAACCGTTTCCACACCACGCCTTCGGCGTCGGCTAGGTGGGGAAAGTTGTCCACTTTGAAGGCCGTTACAAACCAGTGCATGTTGGACACCTCGTCCAGCCCGGCCACGCCGATGACGGCGACTTTGCCGTCGTACTTGGTGGCGGCCTCGCGCATGTGGGGTGCCTGGCCGGCGCAGGTGGGACACCATGGCGCCCAGAACCACAACACCGCCGGCTTACCCGCCAGCGTCTTGCCGTCGAAGGTGCCGCCGTCCAGGGTTGTCACGGTGAAGCTCAGGTCCACTTTGGAGCTGTCGGCGTTGCCTGGCGGGGGCGCCGCTGCCGGCGGTCGGACCGGCGCACCCGCCGAGGATCAGCAGACCGGCCAAGAGCATGGGCCACAACTTGTTCATGGGGAACCTCTTCAGCAAATGATGCGGGTGTGGGGTGGAGGGCGCTCAGGAGGATCAGCGTTGGTTAGTGCGATCACGCGCATGCGCACAAGTCTGCTCGCGCAACGATCGCGGGACTGTGACCCCGCTTACGGTACGCCTTGAATCGTTGGCCGACATTCGCGTCGTGAGCACCGGCTCCGCGGTACGGCTGACCTCTCCGCGGGTGACCCTGCTGGAGGTGGGTGTCGGCAGACGCGCCGTCTTTCCCTATCCCGTACGCACTGTCCGTGGGCTGGCCTTGGTCATGAGCCTTCGTTACGTAAGCAAGGTCACGTAGTCGGCCCGGCTACGGCCGTAGCCTGACCGGTGGTGGTGTTACGAATCATCCTCGGCGCCCTTTATACGGGTATGGGGTTGGCCCAGTTGGTGTCGTGGCGGGAGATGCCGGGCATTATCGGCGGCTATCAGGTGGTACCCGCCGCGTTGCTGCCCTGGTCGGTCGCGGCCTTGATCGGCGCGCAGCTGCTGGCCGGGATATGGCTACTGGCCCGGTCCCGGTCGCGCAACCTGGCTCCGGTGTGGATCTACACGGTGGTGGCGGCCTTCTGGACGCTGCTGGGGGCACTCGCGTTCCTGCGGGGATCACGGTAGACAACTGCGGATGTTTCGCATGTTCCTTGCGCAGCGGTTGAGCTGGTTCACCTTGGCGCAGGACGGGCTGCTGCTGGTCTATGCCGTGTTGATGATCCGTGCTGGTCTGCGCGCCCGCGTTACCGGCCCGGCGGCACCGGTCGGTCCCACGGTCGAGAGGGCGGGAACAGCGTGACGGTGCGAGCGGTGTGCAACGGGCAGGTCACCGGCCCCAGCGTCACTGGCCCGGCGTACTGTCTGACCGAGGCCCTGCCCGCGTTGAGTGCACCGGTGTGGGGGGATCGGCCACCGCCGTGGGCACCAGGTCGGCGAGAGGAGATCCACCGCGTGGAACGCATGGGCCGAGACCAGACCGTTTATGACGATCGGCTGTGCTTGCTGGCCGAGGTCGATATGTTCGCCGACCAGTGCATCATCAAACTCGGCCGCGGCAAGATCACCATGCTGGACCGCCGGCGTCTTGCCGACGAAAGCAATCCGTCATGACCATCGTGTTGGTCGTCGTGGTCGCCGCGTTACTTGCGTCGCTAGGCGTCCTGCTCTACCTGGGTGCGGTGACCGGCGCTGTGGTCATCGACACGGGATGGTATCGGCGTACCCGGCCGCTCGGGCCGCTGACCGTCGACATCACCGCGTCCCGCGAGACGGTGTACGTCCTGCTCACCCAGCCCTACCTCGGTCGCGCCACCAAAGCCCTCACCGAAAAGGTCAAGGTCATCGAACGTGGCACCGACATGGTCCTGGCCGCGCACCGCACACCCATCCGCGGCAAGCTCACCGCCGTCACCGTGGAGACCGTCACCTTCGCACCCCCCCGAACGCATCGGCTTCCGGCTCCTGCGTGGACCCGTCCCCCACGTCACCGGAACGTTGGGCCTCACCACCACGGCGGCAGGCTGCCGTCTGGAATACATCGGTGAGCTGGGTACCGACTTCGGCTGGCTAGGCGTCTGGTGGGGCCGCCTCGTCGCCCGCAAGTGGGAGGCGACCGTGCAGGCAACCATGACAGCGGTCAAGACCGACGCAGAACGCCCGGCCCGGCGCCGTTAACCGAGGACCCAGACCGGGCTGTTCGCCGAGGATGGTGAAAGGCCGTGCGCAGATAGGCCTGGCCGGCAGCCGATCCAGTCCGTGCAGAACGATCGCACTCAGGATTCCCGCAGCCGCTGGAGTGGCCCCTGATGGCCGCAATGCCCACGCCGCCTCAGTCAGATAGCTGTGGCGTCTGCTCGCGGAAGAACCGGTCGCTGGGCTCATCGAGCGGGTACACCAGCTCGATGCGCAGCTCGTCGAGGGTGACCTCGGCGGTGGAGTCAAACCGGGCCACCATTCCGATCGTCTTGATCACCTGGTCGCCGACCCGGAACCATGGGCAGACCACCAGGTCATCCGATGGCGTCTGCGGGCGGGTCACGCCTGCCAGGGCCGCTTCCGCCAGGCTGACCATCTCGGCCAGCTGCTCGTCGAATGGCGCCCGCTGGAGTTGGTGGCGCAGCCGATCCAACGCCGTCCACGACACGTCGGCCCAATTGACGATCGCCTGCGCGGCGGCGGCCGGGTCGGCCAGGAACCTGCGCACGATGTTGGCGCCGACCAGATCGCCGCCGTAGAGGCGGGCACATGCGTCGTTGGCGAACACCACATTCCACCGGCCATCCACGACCATCGCCGGGTACGGCAGGTGCGCCCGCAACAGCCGCTCGAGCGCGGCCCTAAACGGCGCCAGGTCTTCGCTGTCCACACCGGCCTCCGGGTACAGGGCGGGCAGCCCGGCGGCGTGCAACAGGTGGTTTCGTTCCCGCAGCGGGACCTCCAGCGCCTCGCCCAGCCGCAACACCATTTGCCGGCTGGGACGCGACCGGCCGGTCTCCAAGAACGAAAGATGCCGCGACGTCGATCCCACCTTGGCCGCCAGTGCCAGCTGGCTGATGCCACGACTGGACCGCCACTGCCGTAACCTGGCCCCGAACGGGGCGACTCCTACCATGATCCATATTATTCCAGTCCGGTTTGAGGCCAGCCCATTCCCTCGCAGGGAATCGACGCCGTGCCCGCGACACGACACGCTGGCGACATGACCGCATTGAGCAATGACATCGTCATCGACGCGCCCGCCGATACGGTCTGGCGGGTTATCGCCCATGAGTTCGACCGCATCGGGAACTGGGCCACCGCCATCCCCGCCTCCCACGCCCTCGACGCAGTCTCCGCCGTGGGGGCTCCGGTGGCCGGGCGGGTGTGCCAGACCGGTCTGCGCATGGCGCCGACCGTGAGTGAGACCGTCGTGGCCTATGACGAAACGGCGCGCACACTGACCTACGAGGCGACCGACGGGATACCCGCGTTCGTCACCCTGGCCCGTAACCGGTGGCAGGTCACCGCCGTGGATGAGAGACGGTCACGTGCTTCCTTTGAGGCTGAGCTCCAGGTACGCGGAGTGCTGGGCAAGCTGTTTCGGTGGTGGCTGCTTTTCCGCGTCGGCCGCGACGGAAAGCACCTCTTGGACGACCTGAAGCACTACATCGAGCACAGCACACCATCACCCCGCAAGGCCCAACGCGCATAGACGATCCTGTCCTGCGCCTTGGCGCACCTATGAGCCGCGTCAGGTGTCTTTGACGTGGGTGAGCGCTTCGGCCAGCAGCGCAGTCCAGCGTTGCGGTTGGGTTTGGTGATGGCGGCCCATTCCCGAAACGTGCGCCCGGCCGGGGCGAACGGCTCGCCGTGCTTGGCGGCGATCAGCTCGTTGACCCTGGCCGCCGGCAGTTTGACCAGCAGCGCCCCCGTAGCGCGGTCGGTGGAGGCGAAGAACCGGCCCTGGTAGCGCAGGCACGGGAAACCCATCATGGTCGACCGCGTAACCGCCGAATCGGTCATCAACGGTGCGGCCAGCTCCCAGAACAAGTCTTCTCCAGACGTTTTCATAACGATATGTCCTTTGTGGATGACGGGTGCCGCAGCGCTACGGCTGCGGCACCTTGGCGGACCTACGGCGTGGCCGGGAATGGCTTGAACAAGGCGACCTGGGCGCCAGTTGGGTCGGCAATCCACACCGACGTTCCGGCTGGGCCGTCGGCTGCATCGCGGACCACCGTCGCACCCAGCGCCACCGCCTTGTCCTTGGCTGCGGCAAGGTCGTCCACGACGACATAGGGCAGCCACAGAGCGGGCGAACCGGCGGCGGCCTCGGTGACGCCTGCCCACGGCTGCCCGGCGCCGATCCACGCCTGATATCCGGCGCTGGGCGCCTCGGTGATATTCCAGCCGAACAGCTCCCGGTAGAACCCCGCCGTTTTGCCGCTGTCGCTGGAGGTCAAGTCAAACCACATGAATGGCGCTGACATGGCGATGCTCCTTCACTAGCCGATCTTCGATCATGGTTGGTGCACCCGAGGGTGCTTTCACCACGTCTGATCCATCCAGGCCCGGTTTTTCATCGGTCCTGTCACACCCGACCGCTAGCCTCACACCGTGAACATGACCACAGCGGTGGGCGACGCGCAGGCCTTGCTGGCGGCAGCCCGCGGCGGCGATCACGACGCGTTCACCGCCCTGCTAAGCCCGCACGTGCGTGCGCTGCATGTGCACTGCTATCGGATGCTGGGCAGCCTCGACGACGCCGACGACGCCATGCAGGAGGCGCAGTTGCTCGCGTGGCGCGGCCTGGCCGGTTTCGCCGGCCGGGCACCGCTGCGGCACTGGCTGTACCGGATCACCACCACCACCTGCCTGAAGATCATCCGTGGGCGGCCGGCCCTTCCGGTGGCCGCCTCGGACCTGATCTACCTGCAGCCCTACCCGGATCAGCTGCTTGATCAGCTCACCGCCGCCAGCGACGATCCGGCCCTCGCCGTCGAGCAGCGCGACAGTGTCGCGTTGGCGTTTATCACCGCGGTGCAGCGGCTCCCGGCCACCCAGCGCGCCGCGCTGCTGCTGCGCGACGTGCTCGCCTTCACCCCGGCCCAGACCGCCCAGCTGCTGGGCACGAGTGTGGCCGCGGCCAACAGCCTGCTCCAGCGCGCCCGCGCCACCATGTCCACCCAGCCCGGCCACGCCAGCGGCCCGGCCCGTGCCTTGGACAGCACCGACAGGCAGGTGATAGCCCGGTTCGTCGACGCCTGGCACCGCTGCGACATCCCGGCGCTGGCAGGGCTGCTGGCCCAGGACGCCGTGCTGCGCATGCCGCCGGAACGTGCCGAGTTCACCGGCCGCACCGCCATCACCGATTTCTTCGCGACTGTGCCCGCCGCAGGCCGCCTCGATCTCATCGAGCTGGTCGCCATCGGGGCCAACGGGCAGCCGGCACTGGCCGCCTACCTGCCCGACGATCAGGGCACCTGCCACGGGTACGGCATCATGGTCTTCAACATCGCCGACGGCATGGTCACGACCATCACCGGGTTCCCGCAAGCCAGCCTGTTCCACCACTTTGAGCTGCCCGCGCACCGGCCCGAACACTGAAAAACTTTCTAGGAGAACCGCGGTCGTCCGCATGCGGCCGCCGACGTGCCGCGCAGGTGCGCCCCGACCGCTCAGGCACTCGCCGTGCCTGTGGATTCGGTCAGCCCCGGTTGGAGCGTCTCGCATTGCCAGCCGTCGAAGATTTGGGCGAGTGCTCTGGTGAACAAGAGGCGTAAGCCGATGACGAATAGTCCGCCTCGGATCGTGGTCTTGGCCTGGAAGACGAAGCGCATGGTGACGGTGCAGCCGTCGAGGTGCGGGTCGACCTGCCACAGACCGTGCATGACACGCATGGGATACGGGTAGGAGCTGGTGTCCACCTCGACGGCGAAACGGCGGCCTTCCTGCCACAGCGTGCAAGTCTCCTGCCAGTGTTGCCCGCCGGTGCTGGTGCAGCGGCGGCGCAACATCTCGCCCGGCTGGCTGATCACCTCCACTTTGGACAGGTTCGGCGCCAACCGGCCGTAGAGCCGATGGTCGGTCAGCAGTGGCCACATCCGTGGCGGCGCCGTAGGAAACCAGCGGCTTGCCTCGATGACCTCCATGTCGGCCAGCGGGTCGTCACTGCGCATCACGGCCAGGCCGGCGATTTGCCATCCGGCCAGCACGGCCACGACGGCGCCAACACCACCAATCGCCATACCAGCGGCGAAGGGTACCGGCATGAAGGCCAGAAGGATCGCACTGGCCGCGACCCACCCGATGTCCGCGACGATGACCGCGATTGCCTTGCCGCGCAACCGATCGGCTGGTGCGACAGCAATACCTGCCACCAGGAGCCCGAATGCGGCGACCGGCACGCCCACCACCAGCAGGGGCAGGTACCACCAGCCACCCGCAACAAGGGCGAGCCCGCTGCCAAGCGAGAAGACCGTGTTGGCGCGCAGCGCGGCCCGAAGCAGCCGGCTGGTGGACCGCGTTCCCAGCGCGGCGACGGGGTCGCCCAGTTTGCGCGGCGACGCCTCGCCATGCTCGGCGTAGTGTTTCAGGTCGTCGAGCAGGTACCGGCCATCGCTGGAAACCCGCGCCAGCAGCAGACGCTTGGCCAGCCAGCCGAGCGGGCCGCGCACCTGCAGCTGCCCGGCGTAGGTAACCGTGCAGCGTTGTTCTGACAGCGCGGTGACCTGCCACGTGTTGCGGGCCAGGGTGACGAACGATGGCAGGCCCGCGGTCGCCTCATACGTCAACGTCTTGGCCACCTCGTCGTAGGCGACGATTGTCTCGGTCACCTGGGGCACGGCGCGGATGCCGGTGCGGCACACCCTGCCCGCCACGGGCACCTCCGCCAGTACCGATGTGTGAACGGCTGCCGACGAAGAGATGGCGGTGGCCCAGTCGCCGATGCGGTCGAACCGGTGCGCCACGATCGCCCACACGTGATCGGCCGGGGCATCGATGACGACCTGACTGGTGAGCGGCTGCATACCCCCCAGCGTGGCGTGGCCGGGGTTGCCGGTCGATTCCTCATCGGGGAATCGGCTGTGCAACCGGGCCGCGCAGATATTCGCGATCATTGGCAACGGTGTGCGCGGTCCTTTCCGCGCCGGTACGTGGTGTCAGTCAGTTGTTCCATGGCCTCAGAGCACCTGACCCGCCCCACGACAGGGTGAAAGCGCTGCGCGGCAAAGCTTTCGGTAACCCGAGGTGCGGGCGCCGTGTGCGGCGATCTTCCGCGGGAGTGTGGCGCCGGTCACCGCCGGGTTGACTTTGCCCTACGGGCAAGCCCATAGCGTCGCTCCCGCAGCAGCACCACCGCGGCTGCCACCGAAGGGAGCAAACCCAGAATGCCTACCATCTATCTTGAGCGGCACCTCAACGCCGCCGCCGCGCAGGTGTGGAAGCAGGTCAGCGACATCCGTTCACCCGAACACCTCACCAACATGATCCACAGCGTCGAGGTGATCGGCGAGAGCGAGCGCTCGTGTGTCACCGAGCACGGCAGGATCGTTGAGCGGATCGTTTCGGTCGACGAGGATCGCCGCCGGGTGGCCTACACCGCCACCGAGTCACCGTTGCCGATCAGCCACCACAACGCCTCCATGACCGTGACACAAGTGGAGGACGGCTGCCGGCTGACCTGGATCACCGACGTGGAACCCGCCGCAGTCGCCGACGCCCTGGCGCCGGTGCTGACGGCCGAGTTCGACGTGATCGTGTCCAGACTGGCAATGTGAGACTCTGAGCCGTGTTCAGGATTGGGGAGTTTTCACACCTCGCCCGGGTGACCACCAAGCTGCTGCGTTTCTACGACCAGATCGGCTTGCTCACCGCGGCGCATGTCGACTCCGCCACCGGGTACCGCTACTACCTGGCCGACCAGCTGCCACGGCTCAACCGCATCCTGGCTCTCAACGAGGTAGGTTTCAGCCTCGGCGAGATACGCGACCTCGCCGGGGCTGACATCCCCGCCCCCCAACTGCGCGACCTGCTGGCCGCCAAGCGAGCCGAGCTCGACCGCCGCATGCAGGCCGACCTGCGCCGGCTGCGGCTGATCGCCTCACGCATCGACGGCATCGACAGCACACCGGCCACAGAGGTGTTCGACCTGAGAGCCAAAACCCTTGACCCGGTCCCATGGATCTCCCACCGGTTCGCGTGTACCGAGCCGGCGCACGCGTTCGGCATCGTTGCGGAAATCATCACCGTGGCGCAGCGCGCCACCGAACTGGCCACCCCGCCTTATCGGCTCGCTGTCGGGCACGGCGATTTCACCGACACCGACATCGATCTCGAGGCCGGCGTCATCGTGCGGCACCTTCCGCACCACAAGGATCTGACCCTGCCTGGCGGAGCCCTGCTGACGGCGGCCACGCTGCCCCGGGTGCAGGCCGTGACCGGGGTCCGGCTCGGTTTCCCGGAGTTCACTGCCGCGTTCTATGCCGCGCTGGGCCGGTGGCTGGCGGCCAACGACGCCGAGATCAGCGGGCCGGTGCGCGAGCTGTTCCTGCAGATCCCAGAACCAGACAAAGGCATCGAACCC
>JBIOYB010000204.1:0-41912 GCA_044869915.1 Allorhizocola sp. | reverse complement strand
CCGGCGCGACACGGTCAGGGCGCGGTCGGTGACGTCGTAGAGCTTCGCCTCGCCCGCGAGGTCGTCGAGCATCTCGTGCAGCAACCGGGTCATCGCAGGGTCCTCTCTTCGAAGGGTTGGGCAAGCTCGGGCGCCAGCGCGCGCAACCGGCCAAGGGCATAACTGGTCTGGCTTTTGACGTTGCCAACGGAGCAACCGAGCGCCTTGGCAGTGTCCGCTTCGGACAGGTCCTCGAAGTAGCGCAGCACGAGCACCGCCCGCTGTTTGCGGGTCAGCCTGGTCAGCGCCGCGCGCAGGGCGACCCGGCTGACGACGGTGCTTGCTTCGTCGAGCCTGGCGGGGTGCTCGGGCAGGCGCTCGGTGGAGACCTCCGGTCGCGCGCGTCGTCGCCGCCAGGCGGAGATGTGCTCGTGATAGAGCACCTTGCGCAGGTATGCCTCCGGGTGGCCGTCGCGCGCGAGGTGTTTCCACCGCCCGGCCAGTTTGATCAGCGCGCTCTGGAGCAGGTCCTCGGCCGCGAAGTGATCGCCGGTCAGCAGGTAGGCCACGCGCGAGAGCGGCGCGAGGCGCAGCCGCACGAACTCCCGGAAGCTGTCATCATCGTCTGCCACGCCACCTGAAACGCACGCGGTGCGGTGCGGGGTTGTAAGCCGGGCCTGCCCGGCCTATAGGGCCTGCAGCGAATCGTCGGGGCTGGCCGTCGCGGCGGCCGGCTTGGGCGGCTTGACCTCGACGCCGAGCTGCTTGAGCTGCTTTTGCATGAAGGAGGCCAGGCGGGAGCGGTAGTCCTGGTCGAACTGCTCCAGCGACTCGATCTGCTCGCGCAGGGCGTCGCGCTTGGTCTCGAGGGTGCCGACCACGTCCTCGTATTGCTGGCGGGCGCTGCGCTCCAGCTCGTCGGCGTTGGCCTGGGCCGACATGACGATCTGCTCGGCCTTGGCGCGCGCGTCGGTCAGGGTCTTTTCCGCCTCGCGGCGCACGAGGTCGGCGCCTGCCTTGGCGTCGCGTGCGGTCTGATCGGCGTTGGCGCGGGCGTCGCCTACCGTCTTCTCGGCGTGGGCGCGGGCGTCGCCTACCGTCTTCTCCGCGCTGGCGCGGGCGTCGACCAGTGTCTTTTCGGCCTCGCGGCGCACGCCCTCGGCGATCGCCTGGGCGTCGCCGACGATCTCCTCGGCCTGCCCGCGCGCCTCGACGCGGATCCGCTCGCCCTCGCGCTGCGCGCTGGCGACATGGTCGTCGGCCGTGCGCCGCGCGAGCACCAGCACCTGCAGGGCCTGCCGCTCGGCCTCGGGGTCGGCGAGGGTGTGCGTCTGCTCGGGCACCAACTCGGCCTCGGCTGCGGCACCGCTGAACAGCCCTTTGACACGGCCTCTTAACCGACTGTCGGTCACCGAGGAACCCCCTAACGAAACCCCTAAGGACAAGCTTTTCCCGCGCCGGTCATCATCCCCGACCCCCTAGGGAGCCCGCAAGGCCAGTGGTCGACTAGGTGACCAGTCGTCTCCGGTCTTTGCGCATGATGACCAGTCCGATCAGGAGCAACGCCAGGTCCAGTGTCACCATCACGGTGATGATGGGCCATTGCCGGCGCGGCTCCACATGAAGTGCGAGGAACCGCTAAGGCGCGACGTTGTCCGTCAGAAGCATAGGCGTGAGGACGATGCCTTGGGGACAAGCGGGATCCAACATACGGTCAGGCACGGCACGGCGACGGAGTGTAGCGAAGGGGCTTGGGCCCGCATGGGGGCACCGATGATCTCAGGCCCGAGCGCCGGCCGCCGCCCGCCGCACGGCTTCGATCGACCTCGCCACGTCGGCGTCATCTGTGGACCAGTTGCTCACCGACACGCGCAGCACGTCGCGATCGCGCCAGCGAGAGCCCGACATCCACGCCGTGCCGTCCTCGATCAGCGCATTTGTCACGGCCCGGGTGCGCTCGTCGGTCTCGAACGCCACACAGATCTGAGTGAAGTCCACCTCGTTGAGGATGTGCGCGCCGTCGATCCCGGCTATCCCCAGCGCGAGGGTGCGGGCGTGCCCGACCAGACCCTCCACCAGGCCGGCGACCCCGTCGCGGCCCAGCGAGCGCAGTGCCGCCCATACCGGGACGCCGCGTGCCCGCCGCGACAACTCGGGCACCTTTTCCAGCGGGTCGGCCGGGCCGGCCGCTTCGGCCGGATTGATCAGATAGCTGGCGTGCACGCCCATCGCCCCGCGCATCGCCCGCGGATCGGCCACGATCGCGATGCCGCAGTCGTAGGGCACGTTCAGCGTCTTGTGCGCGTCGGTGGCCCACGAGTCGGCGCCCGCGCAACCCTCGGTGTGATGGCGCAGCCTGGGCGACGCGGCGGCCCACAGCCCGAACGCGCCGTCCACGTGGACCCACGCGTGGTGCTTGTGGGCCAAGGCGACGCACTCGGCGAACGGGTCGAACCCTCCGGAGTGGACATTGCCCGCCTGCAGGCACACGATCGCCGGCCCATCGTCCACTGTGGACCCCAGCGCCTTCTCTAACGCGGACGGGATGATGCGGCCCTGGTGGTCGGCATCGACGGCGATCGGCGCGCCCAGGCCGAGATAGCGCAGCGCCAGATCGACCGTGTCGTGCCGCTCCCGCCCGACGATGACCCGCACCCGGGGCGCGCCGGTCAGCCCTTTGGCCTCCACGTCCCAGCCGGCCCGGGCGAGCACATGATGGCGGGCGGCCGCGAGCCCGGTGAAGTTGGCCATCGTCGCACCGGTGGCGAACCCGACGTCGCATGTGGACGGTAGGCCCAGCAGGTCGAGCAGCCACGCGCCCGCCGCCTCCTCGGTCGCGGCGACCGCGGGTGTCGGGAAACGCATGGCCGCGTTTTGGTCCCACGCCCCGACCAGCCAGTCGGCGCCCATCGCGGCGGGCAGGGTGCCGCCGATGACCCAGCCGTAGAAGCGGCCCGCGGGCATGGCCATCAGCCCCGGCTCGACCATCTCGGCCAGCATGTCGATGACCTCGCCAGGATCGGTGGGCCCGTCGGGCAGCCGCCCGCCCAGGCGCGCCAGCAGCGTGTCGGCGTCTTCGCGGGGCGGCACCGGCCGGTCGGCGAGCGTGTCGAGCCACCGGCGGGCGTGCGCTGCGGCCCGTTCGAGGGCGGCTTCGTAGGCACCCTGAGTGAAGCTCATGTCTCTAACATACGTTCGTGCTCCGCTTGGTCTTGGCGACGATGGCCTCCCAAGCCCTGCTCGTCGTGCTCGGCCCGACCTTGGTGGCGATCGGCGCCGACCTTGGGGCGCCGGTCGGCGCCGTCGGGCAGGCCCGCACGATCGCCGCGGCCGTGGCCATCCCGGCTTCGCTGCTGCTGTCGCGCTACATGGCGGCGGCGAGCGCCGGCGTGCGCCGCACGGTCATCGCGGGCGCCGCGCTCGCGCTCGCCGCGTGCGCGCTCGTGGCCGCCAGCCGTGGCCTGCCGCTGTTTCTCGCCGCGCACGCCGTCGTCGGGCTGGCCTTCGCGCTGCTGCTGTCGGGCGGGTTCGGCGGCGTGGCCGACCTGCCGCCCGCACGGCGGTCTGCCGCACTGGGCTATACCGCCGGGGGCAATGCGCTGGCCTGGATCGTGGTCAACCCGCTGGCGGGGATGCTCACCGACGCGGTCTCGTGGCGGGCGGCCCAGGCGGTGCCCGCAGCTCTCGCCGCCGCCGCGCTACTCGCCCCGCCGCGGGCGGCGGCGTCCGCCCGTGCGGCGGCGACGGCCCGGCTCGGCGACCTGTTCGGCCTCGCGGGCGTTCGGCGCTGGGTGGCGTCGGAGGTCTTCGCCTACACGGCGTGGACGGGCTTCCTCTCGTTCGCCGGCGCCTTGTTCATCCAGACGCTGGGCCTGAGCGAGACCTCCGTGGGCTGGCTGCTCGCGACCGGGCCGGTGGCCTACGTCGCCGCGGCGAGCATGAGCGGGCGCCTGGCCCTGGCCGTGCCCCGGGTCCGGCTCGTCGCGGGATCGGCGCTGGCGATGGCCGTGCTGCTGGTCGTGCAGTTCGCCGTGAGCGGTTCGGTGCTCTGGGCGGCGCTCGCGCTGTGCCTCATCAGCGTGGTGGGCGGCATCCGCACGCCCGCCTCGGCCGGCCTCGGCATGGCGGTCGGGCGCGAGCACCCGGCAGCGATGATGGCCGTGCGCACCGCCACGATCCAGGTGGGCCACCTGCTCGGCGCGGGCATCGGCGGCGTGGTCATCGAGTCGGCCGGCTACCACGCGTTCGGTGCCGTACTCGCCGTCACCATGGTGGTTGCGGCCGCCCTCGCCCTGAGCGTGCGTCAATAGACCGGGAACCCGGGTCCCCCCGGGGGTCGCTTTAGTCGACCCTTGGGGTCTTTTCAGTGGCGCTTGTCTATTTCAGACTACCGGCAACGCTCTGCGTAATACGCGCAGATTGCCATTGGCCACTGGAGGCAGTCATGGCCGAATCAGGGAAACGCACCGGGCGAAAAGCGCGGTTGAGCCGGCGTCGGTTCATCGGCGGCGTGGGGGCAGGCGTCGCGGGTGCGGTCGTGCTCAACGATGTCGAGGCGCTCGCGTCGCAAGTGGAGGGTCCGGTCGTCACCGCCGCGCCCGATCCACGGTTCAGCCGGATGTTCGCGCTGCCGGCCTTTGCCAACCCGGCCTCGGCCGCGGTGCGCAACGCGATGAACGACATCGGCAAACTCGGCGGGCTCCTCGATGCCCGGGACCCGTTGCACGAGGGACCGATCCGGCTCATCACCAATCCGGAGCTGAGCCCGAACAACCGCGACAACCTCGTGTCCAACATGACGGCCGGTGTGACGTTCCTCGGCCAGTTCATCGACCACGACGTCACGTTCGACGCCCAGTCGCCGCTGGGCGTCGCCACCGAACCGACGGCGACCACCAACACCCGCGATACGCGGCTCGACCTCGACACGGTGTTCGGTGGCGGCCCGTCGGTCAGCCCGCAGCTGTACAGCTCCACCGACCGGGCCAAGTTCCGGATCGAAAGCGGCGGCCTGTTCGAGGACCTGCCGCGCACAAGCAACGGGACCGCGATCATCGGCGACCCGCGCAACGACGAGAACATGATCATATCCGGTCTGCATGCCGCGTTCCTGCAGGCGCACAACCGGACGGTCGACTTCCGGCGGGCCAACAACCTGCCCGGCGACGTGTGGTTCTACGCGCGGCGCACCATCATCCACCACTACCAATGGATCGTGGTCCACGAGTTCCTGCCGCAAATCTGCGGGCAGGCGCTGATCGACGACATCTTCCGCAACGGCCTGAGGTGGTACCGCTTCGACCGCCCCACCATGCCGGTGGAGTTCCAGACCGGCGCGTTTCGCATGGGGCACTCGCTGGTCCGGCCGTCCTACCGGGCCAACCTGCTCGGCGACCGCGACGTCAACGGCGCGCCGGCACCGTTTTTCGGCTTCATCTTCGACCCGGCGGGGGAGAACCAGAACGACCCGGTGGACCTTCGCGGGCGCAGGCGAGCGCGCCGCAGGTTCATCGGCTGGCAGACGTTCTTCGACTTCGGCGGCGACCAGACCCAGCACGTGCGCCCCAACAAACGGCTGGACACCAACATCTCCACCCCCCTGTTCCGGCTGCCGCTGCAGGCCATCGCGAGCGGCGACCCGCCCATCTCCCTGCCACAGCGCAACCTGCTGCGCCACCTGACCTGGTCGTTGCCCTCCGGCCAGCGCATCGCGGCGGCCACCGGCTCCCCGGTGCTCAGCTCCAGCAACTTCCCGGAGCTGCGGGCCTACAACCTCGGTCTGGAGGCGAGCACGCCGCTGTGGTACTACATCCTGCGCGAGGCGGCCGTGCTCAACGACGGGCTGCGGCTCGGCCCGGTCGGCGGGCGCATCGTGGCCGAAACCCTTCTCGGGCTGCTGGCGCGAGACGAGTTCTCCTACCTCAACAACGGGTTCCGGCCGGACTTGCCGAGCCGGACACCGGGCGACTTCAAGATGGTCGACCTGCTGCGCTGGGCGCGGGTTGACCCGGTCAGCCGCGGCCAGTGAGGCTAAAGGGCCGCGCGTGTTCAAGATGGTCGACCTGCTGCGCTGGGCGCGGGTTGACCCGGCCAGCCGCGGCCAGTGAGGCAAAAGGGCCGCGCGTGTGTTCACGCGCGGCCCGCCCTATTCAGTTGGTCACTTGCCGATCACAGGATCGGTCTTGCCCGCCGAAGGTGTCTCTCCGCCGGCGACGCCGTTGACGCGCCCGCCGAAGCACCCAGGAGCGATGCCGTTGACGACCGTGTAGCCCTGCACGCCGGAGATCCAGCTGCCGGAGACGTTACCCGCGTAGGTCAGGCCGGCCACGGTGCTGAACGTCCAGAAGATGACGTTGCCGACCTGGACCCAGCGTCCGCTGTTGGCGCCGGTGGTGAAGGTGCCGTCCGCGTTGAACGTCTGGGTGAACGAGCCGGTGATGCTGCCGTCGCAGCCCCAGTCGGTCGTCAGGAACCAGGTGCCGACGATCTGGACGCCCGGGCCCTGCACGCCGGGAGCGGCCGCGATTTCCGGGCCCTTGATGGCGGCCGACGCGCTCGTCGTGGCGACCAGGCCGATGCCCGCGAGGAGCACGGTGGCCGCCGTGATGCCGGCGAACCGTTGGCGCAGCTTGGTGAGGTTCATTTCCCCGCCTTTCGTCGAAAATGAATTGCACGAGTTCCGGGCTGTGCCGCCCATCACCGCGCCTGCGCGCCCGGTGGGTGATCGGCTGCAGTGCCTCCGCCCGGAACCCTCGGCAGGGAATGTATTTGGATTCATCTAATTCACGTTCGTCACTGGCGGCTTTGCGACAGAAGCGCCCCGGCCTGTTTACAAGGCGGCTGTGATCATGCGACGGGCCGCGCAGGCGAGCGGCTGTACCGTGCCCGCCGCGTAGTTGCTCAGCATCACGACGGTCCAGTCGCTGTCCACGAACATGTCCAACACGAACATGTCCAATGTGCTCGACGCGCCCGGGGATCCGCCGCCGTGGCCGAGCGCGAGCTGACCGCCGACGAAGGAGGCGATGGGCCCGTAGGCCTGGAACACCGGCGGCGCCGGACCGGCGGGCCCACCGGGCATGGGCGGCGGCGTCAGGCGGCCGCCGCCGCGGCGACGATCTGGCCGAAGGCCGCCATGCCGTTGGCGCTGGGGTGCAACGGAGCCGCCACCGAGGTGGGCACGAATCCCTCGAGCCACTTGTTGCTCGCCGAGGCGCACGCGTCATGCCCCGCACCGGGTGTGCGGATGTCCACATAGGTCGCTCCGGCCGCGGCCGCCTCGCGGGCCGTGATCTGGTTGAGGTAATCCACCTTGCCCTGCACGTAATTGGCGTCGATCGGCAGCAGCGGCTGGACCGGCCAGCACCCGTTGCGCCTGACGTAGAGGCCATAGCCCACCACGAAAATCCGGGCCTGAGGCGCGCGCGCCCGGATCCCCGCGAGCACCGCGGCCAGCTTCGGCGCGTAGGCGTCGATGCGCTGCTTCACCAGATCCACGCCGCCCACGACGTTGTCGTAATAGCACGGCCGCTCGAACGGGTTGAGCCGCACGCACGACTCGCCGAGCGAGATGAGGTTGGTGTCGTTGCCGCCGATCGACAGCGTGACGAGCGTGGTGTCCGGGGTGAGCGCGTCGAACTGCGGCGGCACACCGCTTTGCGGCTGCGTCATGTGGTGGGTCTCGGCGCCGCTGCACGTCACGTCGCGCAGCACCGACACGCCCAGCCGGGACGCGGCCAGGTGGGGATAGTTGCGCCCGGAGCGCCAGCACGGGTCGAGCGCGAGCTGGGGGAGGATGCCGGGCCCGGACGCGGACGAGTCGCCGAGGGCCACGTAGACCCCGCCCGCGGCCTGGGCGGGGACGACAGCGAGAGCCGAGATAAGCAGGGTTGCCGCGGTGACGATAGCCAGCCGCGCGGTTCTGCGATACATCGAACCTCCTCTAGATTGTGAGTGACCCACATAATGGAGCCCGGTCGATGCGTTGTGAACTGGGCTGCGCCGTAGTTTTCTGGAGGCCGGATTGTGACCGCGCACAAAACACTGGGCGTCGGTGGGCGGAGCATGCGCGGCCGGATCCTCGCCCGGCTGCCCCGGCTCGTGCCGCTGATCCTCGACCGGTTGCTGACGGAGGTCCCGCTGTATGCGCGGCTTCCGGCCGAGGAGTTGCACGGCGAGGTGGCCGGGATCATCGGGCACAACGTGCGGGTGTTCGCGGATCTGTTGCGTGACAGGCGATCCGCTCGACCGTCCGAATTGGACCGCCAACGACAGTCGGCCCGGCGGCGCGCCGAGGAGGGCGTGCCGCTCGACGCCGTGCTCGAGGCCTACCACCTGGGCACGATGGTGCTGTGGGAGGAGATCACGGCCGGTGCGGACGGCGCCGACCTGCCCGATCTCCTTGTGGGGCAAAACCTTTTGTTTGGATACCTGCGCCAGCTCACGGCCGCCGTCAGCGCCGAATACATGGAGGCGAGGCAGTCGCTGCTGCACTCCGAACACGACACCCGGCGGTCGCTGATCACGGCGCTGCTCGCGGGCGGCGCGCTCGACCATCCCGCCCAGCACGCGGGTTTCGCGCTGCCCGAGCGCTACGCGGTGCTCGTGCTCGCGGTCGCCCCGCACGCCGACGAGACCGACGAGGCCGTGCTCGGGCCGGTCGCCGGACGCCGCAAGGTGCGCCGCATCCAGGAGGTGTTCGAGCAGGGCACGGAAAGCATGGAAGGCCGGGCCGGGCCGGTGCTGTCGGTGCTCGACGCCAACGGTGGTGTGGTGCTCGTGCCGGCCCGCGTGGCGCAGGGCGCGGACGTGGGGGAGTGGGCCCGGCTGCGCGCGCTCGTGCAGGCGGCCGGCGCGGCGGCGGGTGCCAACATCACGGCCGCGGGCGGGTTTGCCAGCCCGGCGGGGGTGCCCGCGGCGGTCGCGCAGGCGGAGGAGATTCTGAACCTTGTCAGTCGCCTCGCGTACCCACCAAATTTGTATCGTCTTTCAGATGTTCTTCTGGAGTATCAGCTTTCGCGGCCCAGCCCGGCGCAGGCCGAACTGGCCCGTTTGATCGACCCCCTGCGGGCGAATCCTGAACTGCTGCGCACCCTGCGGGTCTATCTGCGCAACGGCCTGAGCCGGGCACGCACCGCCGCTGAGCTGTACGTCCATCCCAACACGGTCGACTATCGCCTGCGCCGCATCTCCGAATTGACCGGGCTAAATCCGGTGCGGCAGGAGGATTTACAGCATCTGCGCGCCGCACTGCTCGCTGCCCCTTAGGCTGGGCTTATTATCGCACCCGATTTATTGCACCCGATCGGCGAAGGAGCGCTCCGATGGCAACGCGGCTCAATCCGTACATCAACTTCAAAGACAACGCTCGGCAGGCGATGGAGTTCTACAAGTCCGTCTTCGGCGGCGAGCTCAACACCAACACCTTCGGCGAGTTCGGCACGGAGGGCGCCGAGGCCGGCAAGGTCATGCACGCCCAGCTCGAGACCCCGCAGGGCTTCACCCTCATGGCCTCGGACACCCCCAAAGGCATGGATTACCGCCCCGGCACCAACATGTCGATCAGCCTCAGCGGCGACGACGCGGACGCGCTGCGCGGCTTCTGGGAGAAGCTGTCGGCGGATGGCACGGTCACGATGCCGCTGGAAAAGCAGATGTGGGGCGACGAGTTCGGCATGTGCGTCGACCGATTCGGCATCGGCTGGATGGTCAACATCGCCCAGGGCTAAGCGGATCGCCGGCGGTGACATCCTGACGATCTTTGATCCACGCGGTGGTCAAGATCGGGCTTGGATGTCAGCGCCTTCAAGGGTGATCCGCCCGCGACTCGCTTAAGCAGGAGCAGGGATCATCGCGTCCCGCAGGCCTCGATTTGCCAGCTGGTCGGCGCGCTCGTTATCCGGATGCCCGGAGTGGCCCTTCACCCAGAGCCACTCCACCTCGTGCCGGGCACAGGCCGCGTCGAGGCGCACCCACAGGTCGGCGTTTTTCACCGGCTCGCGGGTCGAGGTCTGCCAGCCGTTGAGCTTCCACCGGGCCATCCACTTGGTGATGCCGTTGCGCACGTAGGTGCTGTCGGTGTGCAGGCGCACGACCGACGCCCGGGTCAGGCTCTCCAGCGCCATGATGGGCGCGGTCAGCTCCATCCGGTTGTTGGTGGTCGTGTCCGCCTGGCCGCCGCACAGCTCCCGCTCGTGCACGCCGTAGCGCAGCAGCACGCCCCAGCCGCCCGGGCCCGGATTGGGCGCGCACGCCCCGTCGGTGAAGATGTCGACCACCTGGGTCCCCTGAGTCACGGGGTTCAGGGTACGGCCAGGGTCCGACCCCGATGCCAGCACGGGCCACCGGCCGCATCCTTGAGGCATGGAGAGCATTCACCAGAGTTTCCACGACCAGGGGCTGGTCCGCCCGCGCGAGGGAAGGCTGCTCGCCGGCGTCGTCGCCGGGCTGGGCCGGCGCTTCGGCGTCGACCCGTGGCCGGCCCGCCTGCTGTTCATCCTGATCCTCCTGGTCATCCCTGGCAGCCAGATCCTCATCTATCCCATCCTGTGGATCCTCATGCCCAACGAGAAGACCGCGCCGGTCACCATAGCGGGGGCGCAGGCGTAGCCTCTGTCCTATGCGGGTGGCCTTCTTCACGCTCATGGCCCTGCTCGCGGCCTGTGACGGCCCAGCGCCTTCCTCCGGATGGAAGGCGCTGGCGGCAGCACCGTCCGCGCGCACGGAGGTGGCCGCGACCGCGGTGGGCACCAAAATCTATGTGGCGGGCGGATACCGGGCCGACGGCGGCACGGTCGCGACCGTCGAGGTGTTCGACACGGCCACCGGCCAGTGGGCTGCCGGGCCGGATCTGCCGGTCGCGGTCAACCACGCGATGGCCGTCACCGTCGCCGGTGCGGTTTTTGTTTTCGGTGGGTACGACGCGGGAAGCCGCGCCTTCTCGGGCGCGTTCACCCTTACCGGCCAGGGCTGGCGCTCCATCGCCGACATGCCCGCGCCGCGCGCCGCCGCCACGGCGGCCGTCGTGAATGGACGGATCTACCTCGCGGGCGGGATCGGGCAGCCCGGACAGCTGGCGACCGAGATGCTTGTCTACGACCCGACCACCGACCGGTGGACGACCGCGCCCGGTCCGCCGACGCCACGCGAACACCTTGGCGGGGCAGGGCTCGGCGGCCGCGTCTACACCGTCGGCGGCCGCACCGGGGCCGGCAATCTCGCCGCCTTCGAGGTGTTCGACGTGGGCACGCGGCAGTGGTCGGCGCTGCCGCCGATGCCCACGCCGCGCGGCGGCATGTCGGCCGCGGCCACGTGCACCGGCCGGATCGTCGCGGTCGGCGGGGAGGCGCAGACCACCTTCGAGGAGGTCGAGATGTTCGACCCTGCCGCGGGCACGTGGCAGGCGCTGGCCCCGCTGCCCACGCCACGGCACGGGCTCGGCGTGGTGACCGTCGGCACGGTGCTCTACACCCTCGCCGGCGGGCCCAAACCGGGCCTGCACGTGGCTTCCACCACCGAGTCCCTCGACCTGGCGCGGTTCGGCGCATGCGAAAGGGCCGGCTCCTGAGAGAACCGGCCCTAGCGGGTCGCGTCAGCGCCTAAACGGCCAGTAGACCGGCTGTGTCTGGACGTTGAGCTGTTGCGAGCGGTGGAAGTTGGCGGTGATGGTGCGCAGGTCCCACAGCTCCAGGACGTCGAGCCCCTTCACGATGTCGCTGGAGTAGATGTAACCGTTGTAGTAGTAGGCGGACCACGAGCCACCCAGGACGAGTTCCGTTTCCGACAGCGGCCCGCGCTCCCAGAAGGCGATCTCAAACGGGTGGGCCGAATCGGTGAAGTCCCACACCGAGATGCCGCCCTGATACCACGCCTGGACCATCACGTCACCGATGATCGTGGGCACGATGGAACCGTTGTGCGCCACGCAGTTCTCGGTGTTGGCGTTGGTCCGCGGGATCTTGAAGTAGCTGCGGAACACCAGTGTCCGGCTGTTACCCTCGCCGGTGATGTCGTAGATGGCGTCCGCGCCGCGGTTGGGACCCACGGTCGGGTTGCAGGTCGGGCCGACGCCGCCGCCGAGCTCGTCGGTGAAGACCACCTTCGTGCCGCCTTGGTTGAACGTGGCCGAGTGCCAGAACGCGAAGTTCACGTTGTCGCGCACGCGGCTCAGGACGCGCGGCGCCTCGGGGTTGGAGATGTCCATCAGGATCCCGTCGCCCATGCAGGCGCCCGCGGCGATCCGCTTGGTCGGGTAGACCGTGATGTCATGGCAACCGGAGGTGGCGGAGCCGCCCGCGCCGGGCGGGTTGCCACCATCGGGGAACAGGTTGGGCTTGGCCACCACCGAGGCGGCGGTCGGGTTGGCCAGCGGCACCTTGACGATGGAGATCAGGTCGTGCGGCGGCAGGCAGTCGGGGAAGGTGTCCCTGGGCGAGTAGGACGAGATGTACAGGTACACGGCCCTGCGGTCCGTCGACGGCAGCAGCGTGTGGGTGTGCGAACCGCAGTTGGTTTCCACCGACTTGATGTAGCGGGGGTTGCGCTTGTCGCTCACATCGAAGATCTTGATGCCTTCCCACGCGGACTTCTCCGACGCCGGCATGCTGACGCTGGCGCAGGAGTCGTCGCTGCGGGAGGAGTCGGTCGACAGGAACACCAGGTCGCCGTAGACCGAGATGTCGTTCTGCGAACCGGGACAGAGCACCTGCGACACTATCGACGGCCGGCGCGGGTTGCGGATGTCGTAGATGACAAACCCGTTGTAGTTGCCGTCGAAGGCGTAGTTGCCCTGAAAGGCCAGGTCGCTGTTGGTCGTGGTGTCGAAGGGCGCCTGCTTGGGGATGTTGACGACCTGACGGATGTTGCGGCTGTGGCTGATCTCGTCGGCGGCCAGCGTGGCACCGGTGTCGTCCATCGCACGCACCTGCTCCTCGGTCAGGCACACCTCCGCGATGTTGTCGGCCGCCTGCTGCGTGCAGTCCACACGGGCAACGGCGTTGCCGGGTGAGGCCGCGGTGAAGGCGGAAAGAACGACGACGGCCGTTGCGAACCCGAGTAAGCCGACGCGCCGCGACCCTCGTGGGGTCTTTGCGATCATTGAGGTCCCCTTTTGCTCAGTGACGGCATGGGATGAGGCCTATCGATTTAAATGTACGTCACTGTCATTGGGGTCAATGTGTCATTATCGTGGCCTTATGCGGTACGCGACGCGGCTCAGGCTGATCCTCATCCCCGCGGCCTGCGTGCTGGTCGCCGCCGGCGTCACGGCATCGGCCGGCCCGCACACGTCCGCCGCCGCCCCGGGCGCGCGGGTCGTCATGCCCGGCCGCCCCGGCGAGCCCAACACCATCGGCTCGTCCGACCGCGTCAAGGCGCCGGCCGGCAACACCTACACCGCGGCCGACGTGTGGTTCGTCCGCATGATGATCCCGCACCACGCCCAGGCCATCGAGATGGCGCGCCTGGCGCCCACGCGCGCGCACCACCCGCAGATCGCCGCCATCGCCGGGCGCATCGAGGCAGCCCAGCTACCGGAAATCCTTCAGCTCAAGGCGTGGCTGTCCGCCCGCGGGCTCGGCGAAAAGGCCGGCGACGGCGGCCACGACCACGCCACCATGCCGGGCATGCAGTCGCCCGAAGCCATGCGGGCACTGGCAAACGCCACCGGCGAGCAGTTCGACCACATGTTCGTGCGGATGATGTCCGCACACCACGAAGGGGCCATCAACATGGCGGATCTGAGGCTGCGCTCCGATGGCGACGGGCTGGTCGAGCGGATGGCCAACGAAATCGCCTTCGAGCAGAGCGTCGAGATCTCGCGCATGCGCGACATCCTCGGCACCTGATCGGCCGGCCCACCCGAGCGGGCGCTGCTCCTGCCCAGGGCCGAAGCAGCGCCCGGGGACGCTATCGCCGGCTCATGCCGAGCTGGTCCAGCATCTCCATCACGTTCGGGTGCGAGTGGAACTCCACGATCTTGCCGTCCTTGGCCTTCGCGAAGTAGGTGGCGTGAGCCGTGACCCTCTTGTTGGTCGGCTGGATCGTCTGCCCCCCGACCGTCAGCGGACCCGCGTTGGTCCCCGCGAACTCGAGCTCCACGCCCACCGCGTCGGTGCTGACGACCCGGTTGAGGGTCTTGACCCTCATGTCCGGGAATGCGGTCAGCCAGGCCTCCATGTATTTGCGAGCCTCTTGCCTGGTGTGAAGCGGGGCCTGCACGGTGTCATCGCGCCACTCGAACTTTTCGGCGAACATTTCCGCCCAAGCTTCCGGATCGTGGTTGTCCCACGCCTTCATGCCCTGATCGTCCAGTTTCTGCATTTCCTTGACTGTCATCGCTTCCTCCCCCCGAGAAACGATCTAGCACCCCAGATCATATCGGCGTTGGGCCTCCGGCATTGATCCTTGCCTGACCCGGGTGCTCGGCAGCGGTACCAGAAGCCCAGCCGGGGAGACCCTGCGGTTACTGTCGCGCGGTATGAGACGCGATGGGCTCAGCGTGCCTTTCGTCGCCGCGCCGGTGCACGCGATCACCTGCCGACACATATGGTCTGATCGATCCGGATGATCCTCGAGAAAAATCTTGGGATTTGGTACCAGCGGATGTCCGGGAGCCCCCGGTGGCCCCGACGTCTCCGGTGAGAGAGTTCGTAAGCGGAGAGGGGAAGATCGTGAAGTACATGATTATGCTGTACGGCTCGCAGCGGAACTATGACGCGATATCGGGCAAACCGACCGGCGAGACCGCGTGGACGGCCGAGGACGTCGCGGCGATGCACGAGTTCATGGGCAGGTGGAACCAGGAGCTGGTGGAGTCGGGGGAGTTCGTGGAGGCGCGCGGGTTGGACGCGCCCGTGCACACCCGCCGGGTCCACGGGCTCAAAGACGGCCTGCCGGTGGTGACCGACGGGCCGTATCCGGAGACGCAGGAGGTGCTGGCCGGGTACACGATCGTCGAATGCGAGAGCTTCGATCGCGCGACCGAGATCGCGGCCCGGATCACCCAGTGTCCCTATCCGCCGGGGGTGTCGATGGAGGACGCCTACGTGGACGTGCGCCCGATCGCCGAACACGCGCCCGAGTTTGAGATCTGAGGGCCCAGCCGTGGCACGCACCGAGCTCGAGGATCTGCTGCGCCGGCTGGCGCCGCAGGTCCTCGGCGCGGTCGTGCGCCGCTACGGGCATTTCGACCTCGCCGAGGACGCCGTGCAGGAGGCGCTGCTGGCCGCCGCGACGCAGTGGGGCAAGCGGCGGGGCGAGCAACAGGGCGAGCAGTGGGGCAAGGACGGCGTCCCGGACAACCCGAAGGCCTGGCTCATCACGGTGGCCGCGCGCCGCCTGACCGATCTGTTGCGCGCCGAGCAGGCGCGACGGCAGCGCGAGGACACGGTCGCCCGCTGGACGCTGACCGAGGCCATCGAGCCCGCGCCCGGCTCGGACGACACGCTGATGCTGCTGTTCCTGTGCTGCCATCCGGCGCTGTCGGAGGCGTCGCAGATCGCGCTGACCCTGCGCGCCGTGGGCGGCCTGACCACGGCCGAGATCGCGCGTGCGTTTCTGGTGCCCGAGGCGACCATGACCCGGCGCATCACCCGTGCCAAGAAGAGCATCAAGGACAGCGGGATCCCGTTTCGCATGCCGCACGGGCCGGATCGCGGGCAACGGCTGCGTGCCGTGCTGCATGTGCTCTATTTGATTTTCAATGAGGGGTACGTGAGCACGTCCGGCCCGTCGCTGCACCGCACCGAACTGTCATCGGAGGCGATCCGCCTGGCGCGCCTGGTGCACCGGCTGCTGCCCGACGACGGCGAGGTGGCCGGGCTGCTCGCGCTGATGTTGCTCACCGACGCCCGCCGCCCGGCCCGCACGAGCCCGGACGGCGCGCTGATCCCGATGGCCGAGCAGGATCGACGCCTATGGAACTCTACATATATAGCCGAAGGGGTGGCGCTGATCACGCAGGCCCTGCCGCGCGGCGGCGCCGGGCCCTATCTGCTGCAGGCGGCCATCTCCGCCGTGCACGACGAGGCGCCCACCGCGGCCGACACCGACTGGCCGCAGATCCGCGCGCTGTATGAGGTGCTGCTGGGCCTGTCCGGCAACCCGATGGTCGAGCTCAACCACGCGGTCGCGGTGGCGATGGTCGACGGCCCGCTGGCCGGGCTCGATCTGGTCGCGCGCCTGGAGAAGGATCTCGCGCAGGATCATCGCCTGCATGCGGTCCGCGCCCATCTGCTGGAGATGGCGGGCGACCCGGCCGGCGCGCGCCACGCCTACCTGCACGCGGCGGGGCTCACCTCCAGCCTGCCGCAGCAACGTTATTTACATGGACGGGCCGCTCGACTTGACGTTCCGGAATAGTTCCGGAAGCATTCGGTTCGGAGCCGTATTGCGCACGGGGCAACCGACCAACCCGACCCCGTGAAGGGCTTTAGCATGCGCTCTCGAAGAAGTCTCATCACCATGATTGCCGCCAGCGCGGCAGCCGCCGTCACGCTTGTCGTCGTCGGCACGTGGCCCGCCCAAGCCCAGATCGCCGGGGGCTACAACTTCACCCAGCCGCAGACCGTCGCGACCGGACTCGTCGCGCCGTGGGGGCTGGCGTTCCTTCCCGACGGCAGCGCGCTGGTGTCCGAACGCGACAGTTCGCGCATCCTGCAGCTGCGTCCGGGCCAGGCGGCGCAGCCGCTGGGCAACCTGCCCGGCGTCGTGCCGGGTGGGGAGGGCGGGCTGATGGGCCTGGCCGTGTCGCCCACCTACGCCCAAGACCAGTGGGTCTACGCCATGTTCACCGCCGCGTCGGACAACCGGATCGTGCGGTTCCGGATCAACGCCCTCAACAGCCCGCAGGTGGTCCTGACCGGCATGGCCAAGTCGACTATCCACAATGGAGGGCGCATCGCCTTCGGCCCGGACGGCATGCTCTATGCCGGGATCGGCGACGCGGGCAACACGTCCAACTCGCAGAACACGTCCAGCCTCAACGGCAAGATCCTGCGGATGACGCCGACCGGCGGGGTGCCCTCGGGCAACCCGTTCAACAATCTCGTGTACAGCTACGGCCACCGCAACGTGCAGGGCCTGGCGTGGGACGCGCAAAACCGTTTGTACGCCACCGAATTCGGCCAGAACACCACCGACGAGATCAACCAGATCGTGGCGGGCGGCAACTACGGCTGGCCGACGTGCGAGGGCAACTGCAACAACCCGGCCTTCCGCAACCCGATCGTCACGTGGACGACCGCCCAGGCCTCGCCGAGCGGGCTGGCGTTTGCCAACGGTCACCTGTTCGCCGCGGCCCTGCGTGGCACCCGCCTGTGGGTCGTCCCGTTGAACAGCAACGGCACCGCCGGGACGCCGGTAGCGGAATTGCAGGGCCAATTCGGACGGCTCCGCGCGGCAGCGCGCGCACCGGACGGCTGGCTCTGGGTGGCGACCAGCAACCGTGACGGGCGCGGCTCGCCTGCCGCCCAGGACGACCGCGTCTTGCGCTTCCCGCCCACCACCACTTCGCCATCACCGTCGATGTCCGTGTCGCCGTCGGTCTCGCCGTCGGTCTCGCCTTCGGCGTCGCCCTCGCCTTCGAACTCGCCCAGCCCCAATCCGGGCGGATGCACGGCCACGTACGCCGTGGTGAGCCAGTGGCAGGGCGCCTTCCAGGCCAACGTGACCGTGCGCAACAACGGCTCCACGACCACCAACGGCTGGACGATCACCTGGACGTACCAAAATGGACAGGTCATCACACAGATGTGGGGCGGCGCCTGGACTCAAACCGGCGGCAATGTCACGGTCCGCAACGTCGGCTATACCGCCAACATCCCACCGAACGGCACCATCGAGTTCGGCTTCCTCGCCAATTGGAACGGGACCAACGGCCCGCCGGCCAACGTGACCTGTACGCGCACCTAAAGGTCACGGGTCGCCAGGACCCCGACAACGGGCGGATGGTGCCCGGCCGTGAGCTTCTGCGCGATGTCGTCGCGCGTGTCCAGGGCCCGGCGCCATCCGACCACGTCGGTGGCGAACCACGTCTCGGTGTCACCGTCCCAGTTGGCGCTGACCGCTTCGACCGTCCAAGGACGACGCAATAGCACCCGCGCGGGGATCGCCAGCAGCAGCAACAGCACGACCACGAGCACGTCCACGACCAGCAGCGCCAGCGGCAGCAGCAGGAACCAGAACACCAGCCCGAAAAGGATCATCCCGACTATTGCCACGAGCGCCCCGATAAGGTCGTCCCCCAACGCGGACAGGAAGTCCCCACCACCCCCGCCGCCACCGCCCCCGTCGTCGGAGGAGGACCGCCGCTTGCGCCGCCAGCCGCCGAACCGGCGGGCGAGCGCCCGCCAGCGCGGCTGCCAAACCACCCGCACGGCCCACTCCCGGCCCTCGGGCGTCGCTACACTCACCGTCCGCATGCGCGCACGATAGTGTCCTGGGTCAAGTCAACATGGCGAGGACGACCTCGGCGCGGTAGCCCAGGATCGCGCGCGCCTGCGGCGAGACGTCGTCGTCGCGCAGCAGGCGCAGGAAGCGCTCCAGCCCACGCGTCCCGCCCTGATTGAGCGCCGCCCGCAGCCGGTGCAGGATCAGGCCCGACACGTGCTCGTCGAGCATGTCCCGCAAGGCTTCCAGGCTTCCCGGCGCCCAGTAGCGCGGCACCGGCACGCGCGTCCAGTCCACATCGGACCCGAGGTAGAAGCTCGTGTACGACGGCTGGTTGTAGGTCGTCTGCTGCCGCGCCGTGTCGGCCCGGTATTGCGGGTCGTGCATCAGCGTGTACAGCTTGCGCGCGGTCACCTCCGTGCTGACGTACATCCGGATCGCGGTGCTGCCGGCCGTGCGCACGAGCAGCTCCTCGCGCCAGTCCCCGAAGACGTCCGCCACCAGGCTCGGGTTGCCCTTGGTGAAGTTGTTGGTCAGCGTGCCTGTCGCGGTCAGCAGCCGCCCCCGCCGCCAGTCGTCAACAGTCGGTGTCACGTCGATCGCGCCGTTGACGATCTGCGTGGTCATGTCGGCGGCCCACCGGATGCTCTGGTTGGTCCCGGGTGTCGCCGTGCCGAGCTGCTGCCCGGCGGCGGTCCACAGGCCCATCCCGGTGGAGGCCCAGGCCTCCAGCCCCGGATGCTCGGGCAGCACGTCGCCGACCATGCCGCGCCCCGTGTCACGCCCCGAGTAGGTGCCAAACAGGATCTCACCCGTCGCGGCGTCGCGCATGGCGTGCCCGTAAGGCGCGAACGTGGCGCCCTCGTGCACCATGTAGATCTCCAGGCCCGGCCGGGCCGGGTCGAGGTCGCTGACGTGCATGGCATCGCCGTGGCCCACCCGGGCCATCACGCCGGGCGTGGCACTGCCCGGTGGCATCAGCCCGAACGAGCTGTAGAGCAGGTCTCCGTCGTGGTCGATGGTCGCCCCGCCGTACACGATCTCCTGCCGGCCGTCACCGTCCACATCGGCCACGCTCAGCGAGTGCGCGCCCTGCGTCGTGATGGTGCCCCATTGCGAGCTCGTGCCGTCCCTGCCGTGTGGACCGTCGTTGAACGGGTTGGTCATGGGGGTCCAGCCACTGTCCACAAACCACCGTTCGCGCAGCCGCCGGCCGTCCCAGTCGTAGGCCACGAGCGTCGTGCGCGTGTAATAGCCGCGGGCGAACACCGCCGAGGGCCGCTTGCCGTCCAAGTAGGCGACCGTGGCCAGGAACCGGTCCACCCGGTTGCCCGGCTCGATGCGCGCCATCGCGTAGTCGCCCCACATGAGCCCGTCGTCGTGGCGGCCGGGCTTGTACCGGATCGTCTGCAGCTCGCGCCCGGTCTTGCCCTCGAACACGGTCAGGTACTCCGGCCCGTGCAGAATGAAACCTTCAAATGCGCGCAGGGTGTTGCGTGCGCTGCGACTCGGCGCATACACATCCATGAAGTAGTCGGCCAGCGCGGTCGCGTCGGTGCGCGACAGGGGATAGGCGTATTGCGGCGCGATCCCGAAGGCCTGCTCCAGTGTGGCCGGCCAGCGCCCGGCCACGACCTCCGGATGCGCGTGCCACTGCTCGAACATGCGCACCACATGGTCGTGGTAGCCCTGCCGGCTGAGGCGATAGTCGTCACTGTGCGAGAACCCGGCGCGCACATCCTCGCGCGGCATGGTGATGTAGCGCCCGCCGACGTTGGTGCCCGGCGCGGTCTTGAGCATCAGCTCGCTGCGCCCGTCGCCGTCGAAGTCGTAGACCAGAAACTGGGTGTAGTGCGCGCCCGCGCGGATGTTGACACCCAGGTCGATCCGGTGAAGCAGCGTGCCGTCCATCCGGTAGGTGTCGATGAACACCGGGCCGGTGTAGCCCAGCTGCGACACGTCTTTGGAGTTGGACGGGTCCCACTTGACGACGAACTCGTAGCGCCCGTCGCCGTCGACGTCGCCCACGCTCATGTCGTTGGCCGAGTAGGTGTAGGCCTCGCCCGCGGGTGTCACGCCGTCGGCCGGCTTGTGCAGGGGCAGGTCGTAGAAACCGTTCTCCCACGGCGCGACGGTCGCGCTGACGTCGACTTCGACGCCGTCCACGACGGCGGCGACTTTGTAGGAGGCGTCCGCGGGCGCTCCAGCGTCGAGATGGTTCGTGCTGTCGGTGACGGTCGCGATGCGCGAACCGTTGCGGTACAGGTGAAACGCGGGCCCGGCCAGGCCGGTCGCGGTGCGACCGGTCACCTCGTAGCCGAGCAGCCGCCAGCTCAGGAAGACACCCTCGGCGGTAGAGACCGCTACCAGGCCGCGGTCCAGGTGCTCCAGCTGCACGGCGTGGCGGTGCCCGCCGTCCACCTCATCTGCCGTGGCCGGTGGGGACGGCACCACGGTGAGCAGGGCGGCACAGGCGCCGGCGGCGAGCGCTTTCCTATGTCTGTTCATCTACGCTCACTCCAGATCTATGAAACGTTTCAATGTGTGATTCTATCACTCATATCGACGTCTGTATCTGTCAGTGAGCGTCGGCGATCAGGAGCCCGTCAGCGCGGTCAAATAGCTGTGCGCCCACCGCTGCACGTCGTGCGCGTGCACCTGCCTTCGCATGGCGCGCATGCGTTTGCGGTTGTCGGCCGGGTCGGCCTCGAGCGCCTGCACCAACGTGTCCTTCATCCGATCGACATCGTGCGGGTTGACCAGATAGGCCTGCTTCAACTCGGCCGCCGAGCCGGCGAACTCGCTGAGCAGCAGCGCCCCACCGCCGTCGACGCGCGCCGCGACATATTCCTTGGGCAGCAGATTCATCCCGTCGCGCAGTGGCGTCACCGCCATGACATCCGCCGCCCTATACAGCGCAACGAGTTCTGGCGGTTTCATGGGCTGATTCAGATAATGTACGGCGGCCGCGCCCAGCTTCCCGAAATCACCATTGATCCGCCCGACTTCGCGCTCGATGCGCTCGGCGAGCATCCGGTAATGGCCCACCCGCTGTCTGCTCGGCACGGCCACCTGGACCATGACCGTGTCGGTGACCTTGATCCGGCCGTCGGCGAGCAACTCTCGGTACACCTTGAGACGCTGTTCAATCCCTTTTGTATAGTCCAGCCGATCGACGGCCAGGATGACCCGCGCCGGATCGCCCAGGTCGGCCCGCAGCTGTTTGGCTCGCGCGAGCGTGCGCGGATTGCGGGCCAGCGTCTCGACCTCCGCCACGTTGATGGAGATGGGGAACGCGCCCGTGCGGATCAGCCGGCCCTGATATTCGATGCCGCGATGGGTGTTGCGGGTGCGCAGCAGGTGATTCGTCAGCCAGGCGAAGTTGCGCGCGCCGCCCGGCCGCTGAAAGCCCACCAGGTCGGCTCCGAGCAGCCCCTCGAGCAGCTCCAGCCGGCGGGGCAACTGCATGAACAGCTCGCCGGGCGGGAAGGAAGTGTGCATGAAGAACCCGATGCGCAGGTCGGGCCGCAGCTTGCGCAGCATGGCCGGCACCAGCTGCAGGTGGTAGTCCTGCACCCACACCAGCGCGCCCGGCGCGGCCACGGTCGCGGCGGCGTCGGCGAAACGCTGATTGACCCGGTGATAGGCCTCCCACCATCGGCGGTGATGCGCGGGTTGCTCCACCGCGTCGTGATAGAGCGGCCAGAGCGTGGAGTTGGAGAAGCCCTCGTAATAGTCCTCGAAGTCGGCCGTGGACAGTGGGACCGCGTGCAGGCGCATGCCGTCCAGATCGGGCCGCACCTCCGCCTCGGCCTGGACCTTCGGGCCCGCCCCCGGCGTCGGGCCGACATCGACCCGGCCGGACCAGCCCACCCATGTGGCCGCTGTGTCACGCAGGATCGGGTGCATCGCCCGCACGAGCCCGCCGTTGTCCCGACGCCACTCGCGAACCCCGTCGGGGGTGACGGTCTCATCGATCGGAAGCCGGCTGGACACCACCACTAACGAACTGGTCAGCATCGACGTTTCCATCCCGGATCATTTGGTTTGTCCGTTTGCTGAGGTTGTTCATACCAAGCCATCGTTAACTGGGTGTTACATCGGGTGTCACCTCTAGTAACCCACATGTCACTACTGGCCGTCATCCTACCGGGACACATCGTATAGAAGTGTGCCACTTCGCAGATTGACAGCTGCCGCAGCGCCAGATGGCTAGATCACTTTCCAGTGTCCTGCCACGTCGGGTAGCCGACGGCAAGTATCAGCGGATCCGGGTGCGCCCTCTGGTCCTGCAGAGGCCCCACCACAAGGAGGATCCATGAGCTACCCTCTACCCCCGCACACGTTCCAGCAGGTCTTCGCGGCCTGGGACGCAAACCAGCCGGCGCACAACCTGCTGCACTACTACGACTCCAAGGACCCCAACTACGACTTCGACGGCAGCTTCTGCTACAGCTTCGAGGTGGAACTGGGTGGCTGGCGCTACATCGTCCAGGCCCACGTGCACGTGCAGGCCGGCGTGCCGAACTCCTCCGGCAACACTTTCATCCCGGGCTTCCAGGCCAAGAAAGACAGGACCCCGCAATGGCTGGTCGACCTGTCACCCGCCTACAACGCGACGACCTATCCCCACGACTGGAGCAGCAACCCCGGCTACCGCACCACGCTCTACACCGGCGCATACCGCTACCCCACCAAGCTCTGACACCCGGAGGCGAAACGCCGCGGCCGGGTGCGCCGGCCGCGGCCAGCGGCGGCGCCGGCACATCCAGAGTGGACCATCACGGGGCCGACGCCGCGACCAGGAAAACGGTGAACGCGGCCAGGAACGGCCCGGTCGCCAGGCGTTGCAGCCATCGCCGGCCGTCATCGGCGGCCATCGCCTGCGCGGCAACGGCCCGCTCGACGACCCTGGGCAGGCGCAGTATCCGATCGGCCACCGGAAAATCGTGATACACCAACGGCCTGGCCTCGATCGTGCGCACGACGAACCCGGCCTGCGCGGCGAGCCGGGCAAGCTGCCGGCCGATCGCGGCGTTGCGCACCACGCGCGTGGCCACGAAACGGCTGTAGTCACGGCTCGTCCGCACGTCGACGTCGTCCACGACGAGCGTGTCCCAGTCGGGCTCCGCCAACGCGATCAGCCCGCCGGGCCGGACCACCCGGCGCAACTGTGCCAGCGCTCTCGCCGGATCGGCGACATGCTGCAGCACGCGATCGGTCCGCGCCCGATCCACGCTCGCGTCCTCGACCGGCAACGCGTGCGCGTCTCCCGCCCACACCTCGATCCGCCCGCCGGCCGGGTCGCTTGACGCGGCCCGGCGCCGCGCCTCGGCCAGCATCGCCGGATCGCAGTCCACGCCGATCACCAGACCGTGCTCGCCGACGGCATCGGCCATGCTGGACAGGTCGGTCCCCGGGCCGCATCCCACGTCCAGAACGCTCAGGCCCGGCTCGAGATCCAGCATTTCCAGCAGCCGCGCCTTGTAGTCCCGGCCGTGGTCGCTGGCCGCCGCCTGATCGAGATACTGGATTTGGGCTGCCGAAGCGTCGACAGGATCAGCCATTCCCCGAGCCAACCACATCGATGTGCGCATCCGGTGAAGGATCCGCGAGCCTCGCGTGACATGAACCTTTCGCATCGAGCCCGTCGAAGCCCTCCGCCGGAAGCCGCTGGGCCGGGCCGGTGACACTCCAATGCCGACGGCCAACCGGATTCGCGCACCGCTACCACCGGAAGAAGCACGCGATCGGCTCCTTCGGCTCTTGCGGCACTTCCCACTCGGCCCCGCCGACGCGGCCGCACGCCCGCAGCGCACGCAGTGTCGCCTTAAGTGGGCTCACGACGCGGCGGAGAGCCGGCCTCGGGTTCATGTGCCGCTTCTTCTTCCGTGGGCAACCAAGCCTGCCGCCTGCGAGGTATCCTTGTGCATCGATGTCTGTACCAGCTGCGATGTATGCTGGCCGCGGCATGCTCACAGGATGGGTGACCGGTGGGGGATGAAACCTTAAGAGTTCCCAAAGGCGCACGTCGTGGTCGCGGCCCGGCGCAGCCCGGCCCCGGTGACGCGGTGGAGCTACGCCTGCTCGGTCCGGTGGAGCTACGCCTGGCCGGTGTCGCGGTGGATGCCGGCCAGCCGCGGCAGCGGTGCGTGCTTGCGGCCCTGGCGGCCGACGCCGGCAAGCCGGTTTCCGTGCCCACCCTGGTGGACCGGGTCTGGGGCGAGGAGCCGCCACGCCGGTCGAGGGAGGCGCTTTACGTCTACCTCACCGGGATTCGCAAGCTGCTGCAGCACGTCGACGGCCACACCGGTCCGTCGTTGGTGCGCCGCCCGGGCGGCTACCTTCTCGACCTCGACCCCGATCTGGTGGACGTGCACCGGCTGCGCCGGTTGGTGGGCCATGCCCGCGATCGCGCCTGTCCGGACGGCCGCCGGCTGACGCTCCTGCGGCAAGCCTTGGGGTTGTGGCGCGGCATCCCGCTGGCGGATCTGTCCGGGGACTGGGTGAGCGCGACCCGGCAGCTGTGGGAAGGCGACTATCTCGACGCCGTCGGCAGGTGGGCCGAAGCGGAGCTGCGGGCCGGAGACCCCGCCGCAGCGGTCAAACCGCTGACCGAACTGGTGGAGCTCCATCCGCTCAACGAATCCTTGGCCGGTGGGCTGATCCGGAGCCTGCACGCCGCCGGGCGGGCCGCCGACGCCCTCGACTGTTACAGCCGCCTTCGCGCCCGGCTGGTGCAACAGCTCGGGATCGAGCCCGCGCCCGAGGTCCAGCAACTGCAACAGGCCATCCTGCGAGGCGAGATCGAGCGGCCACAGGCGACCCCGGCATCCACGCTCGAGATCGACGTCGAGTCAGCCAACTTTGTCGTGCCGGCACAGCTTCCCGCGGACATCCACGGGTTCACCGGCCGCGCCAACGAGATGACCCGCCTGGACCAGCTTCTGGCCGCCAGCGCGGACCGGTGGACCGCGGTCGTCATCTCCACCGTGTCCGGCACCGCCGGCGTCGGCAAGACGGCGCTGGCTGTGCACTGGGCGCATCAGGTCCGCGACGCCTTCCCCGACGGGCAGCTCTACGTCAATCTGCGCGGGCTCGACTCGGCCGGGCGGCCCCCGATGGACCCCGCCGACGCGATCCGCAACCTGCTTGGCGCGCTTGGCGTGGTACCACAAAGAATCCCGCTGGACCTCGACGAGCAGATCGGTCTCTATCGCAGCCTGCTGGCCCGCAAACGCCTTCTTTTGCTTCTGGACAACGCGCACGACGCGGGCCAGGTGCGCCCGCTGTTGCCGGGCAGCGCCTCGGTCTTCGTCATCGTCACCAGCCGCAACCAGCTGTCGAGCCTGGTGGCCGCCGAGGGCGCCCAGCCGCTGACCCTGGACCTGTTCACCTGGACCGAGGCCCGCCAAATGCTGTCCGGCCGGATCGGGGCGCACCGGGTGGCGGCCGAAAAGGACGCGGTCGAGGAGATCATCGAGTGTTGCGCACGCTTGCCGTTGGCGTTGGCGGTCGTGACCGCCCGCGCCACGATCCGCTCCGGTGTGCCGCTGTCCACGCTCGCCGCCGAGCTGCGCGACAGTTCGAGCCGGCTGGATGCCTTGGCGGACAGCGAGTCCACGACCAACGTGCGGATCGTGCTCTCGCTGTCGTACCGTTCGTTGAGCCCCGGCACCGCGCGTCTGTTTCGCCTGCTGGGCCTGGATCCCGGGCCGAGCATCTCGCTGCGGGCCGTCGTCCATCTCGCCGATCTGCCCGTCGGCCGGGTGCGGCCGCTGCTCGACGAGTTGGTGTTCAACCATCTGATCAAAGAGTCGGCCCCCGACCGGTATGGTCTACACGACCTGATGCGCTCATACGCCGCCGAGCAGGCACACACCCACGATTCAGAGGCCGAGCGGCGCAGCGCGCTTGGCCGGGTCCTGGACTACTACGTGCAGACGGCCGAGGCGGCCGACCGTCTGCTGTTCCGATATCGGCCGCGGTTTGACTCCACGCCGATCCGGCCGGCGGCGACCGCGGAGCACTTCGCCGGGATCACCGATGCCGCGAGGTGGCTCACCGACGAGGTCGAGACCCTGTCGCGGATGGTGGAGACCGCCGCCCAGTATGGCCTGGACGAGCACGCCTGGCGGCTCGCGTGGTGGCTGCACACGTTCTTCACGACGCAGGGCTACACCGAGGAACGCCAGTCGCTGCTGACCGTGGCGCTCGGCGCCGCGCAACGCCTGGCGAGTCCCAGGGCCGAGGCGCAGGTGTTGGTCGCCATGGCCGGTGCCCGGTTCATCCGCGGGCGACATGACGAGACCGGGCAGGACATCCGGCGGGCGCTGCGGCTGTTTGAGGACCTGGGCGACCTGACCGGGCAGGCGTGGACCCTGCTGGGCGAATCGGCACGACTGCAGAAACTGCGCCGATATCGCGACTCGATGACGCCCGCACGCAAAGCGCTCGACATCTCTCGCGAGCTGGGCGACGTCATCCGGCAGGCCGACGCGTTGTGCGCCATCGCCTGGGCTCACGCTCACATCCAGGAGCACGACGCCGCGCTGACCCAGGCCGAGCACGCCTTGGCGCTGCAGCAGGAGGCCGACGATCGCGCCCGGCAATGCACCACATTGGAATGCGTCGGCTACGTGAACCACGAGCTGGGCAGGCACGACGCGGCAATCACGGCCTATCAACGAGTGCTGGAGCTTCGCACGGAACGAGGCGACCGCAGCGGCAGCGGGCAGACCCTGATGTATCTTGGCGACGTATACCGCTCCACCGGGCGGATCCAGCGCGCGCGCCAATTCTGGCAGCAAGCGCTGGAAATCTTCGACAGCCTGCACCACCCCGACGCGGCGTTGCTCAAGTCGAGAATCGAGCAACCCTAAGGCTTGTCGAGCAGGGTGCGCACGGCGTCGGCGGCGGGCATGCCGAGCTGTTGGTAGATGGCGAACGCCTCGCACAGGCTCGCCTCGCCGAGGTCGGGCTGGCCGAGGGCCTGATAGGCCAGGCCGAGATGGTGCAGGTCGAGCGCCTGCATGGAATAGTCGCGCAGTTCGCGGTGGACGGTCAGGGCCTGCTCCAGGTGGCCGACGGCGTCGCGTGGCTGTCCGGCGGCGCGGTAGGCCTGGCCGAGATAGCTCAGCGCGATCGCTTCGCCCCAGCGGTCGCCGATCTCGCGCCGGATCTCAAGGGCGGCAAGGAAATGGTCGCGGGCCGAGGCGTACCGGCCATCCTTGAGATCTTCTTCGCCCAGGTTGCAGATGGTGATGGCCTCGCCCCAGCGGTCGCCGACCTCGCGCCGGATCGTCAACGCCTGGAACAGGTAGTGCCGGGCCTCGCCGGTCTTGACCATGTCGCCGTAGACCGCGCCGATGCCGTTGAGCGCCTGGCCCTCGCTCCACCGGTCGCCGATCTCCCGGCTGATTTCCAGTGCCCGCCAATGGCAGCGCTTCGCCTCCTCGAACTGGGCCAACTCGCGGTGTGCGGTGCCGAGGCTGCTGTGCATGGTGAACTGCGCACGCAGGTCGCCGCACGCCCGTGCGCACGCCAGCCCGATCGTATGCGTGGAAATCCAATCGTCCCAGTGCTTTTCGAGATTGAACAGACCCCACAGCAGGTTGGCCAGCCGCCAGGCCAAAGCATGCTCCTGGTACTCCGACGCCAGCCGCACCGCCGCGACGAGGTTGCCGCGCTCGACCTCCATCCACGCCAGCGCACCCGCGTGGCCGTCGAGCCGTGGCAGGTCCGTGGGCACCAACTCGTTGTCCGGCAACGGGGTGCGCCGTCGATGCGGCGTCACGAGCGCGTCGGCTGCGGCCGTGGCGTAAAGGTAGTACACGAGAAGCCGGTGCACGGCGAGCCGCCGCTCGCCCTCCGAGTCGTGCGCCTGTGCCTGCTCGGTGGCATAGGCCCCGAGCAGATCGTGAAACGTATAGCGCCCCATCACATATTCGGTGACCATGTGCGCCCGCGCCAGGTCGGCCAGCAGTTGGCGCGCCTGGCTCAGCGTGCGGCCGGCCAGGTGCGCGGCCGCGCCTGGTGTGACGTCCGGCCCGTGGTGCAGCCCGAGCAACCGGAACAGGTGCGCCGCCTGCGTCGACAGGCGCTGGTAGGACCACGACAGCACGGCCCGCGCCTGGCTGAACTGTTCGCCGCCGTCGATGACGTCGAGCCGCCGCTGCGCGTCGGCCAGTTCGGCGGAGAACGTCGCCAGCGGGAACGTGGGGTGTGCCGCCGCCCGCGCCGCGATGATGGCCAACGCCAGCGGGAGTTGTGCGCACCGCCGCACGATGTCGTCGGCCGCGCCCTGCTCGGCGTCGACCCGGGGCTGCCCGAGGTGGCTGGCCAGCAGACCCCGCGCCTCGTGCATCGTCAACAGATCGAGCGTGAGCGGATGCGCGCCCTCCGTGGCCACCAAGCCCGTCAGCTCGTTGCGGCTCGTGACGAGCACCAGGCATCCGCTGCCGCCCGGAAGCAGCGGGCGGACCTGGTCGACGTCGCGCGCGTTGTCCAGCACGATGAGCACGCGACGGCCGGAAAGCAGTGTGCGGTAAAGGTTTGCCTGCGCGTCGAGGCCGGCCGGGATCTGCTCGGCGGGCACGGCGAACGCGTCGAGGAACCCGCGGATGGCCTCCACCGGGGCGACCGGCTCGCGGATCGGGTCGAACCCGCGCAGGTTGACGAACAGCTGCCCGTCGGGGAAGTGCGCCGCGGCGCGGTGCGCCCAGCGGATCGCGAGCGCCGTCTTGCCGACCCCGCCCGTGCCGTGGATGACGGAGATGACCACGCTGTCGTGGCCGACGGCGCCGGCGAGCCGGTCGAGCTCCTCCAGCGCGGGGTCGCGGCCGACGAAGTGCCGGGCGGGCGCGGGCAGCTGGCGCAGCGCGGTCTGGTGGGGCGGCAACGGGTTTGCGTTGGCAGCCGCGACGGGCACGGCGTCGCGCAATATGCCGGCGTGCACCTCCCGCAGCCCCTGGCCCGGATCGAGGCCCAGCTCGTCGGCGAGCCGCTTGCGCAGCGCGCCATACGCTTTGAGTGCCTCGCCCCGCCGGCCCGCGCCGTGCAGCGCCTTCATCAGCAGCCCGACCATGTGCTCGCGCAGGGGATAGGCGGACACCAGCTCCATGAGCTCGCCGACCACCTGGTGGTGGCGGCCCTGCCGCAACTCGAGCTCGAGGCAGCCCTCCAAAGTGGACAGTCGTTGCTCGTTGAGCCGGGCGCTGCCCGCCTCGATGACGCGGCCGGTCAGTCCGGCCAGCGCCGACCCCTGCCACAGCGCCAGCGCGTCGCGCAGGGTCGTCACGGCGGTGTCGATGCGGCCGGAGTCCCGCTGGTCGCGGGCTGCCGCCAGCCCGGCCTCGAACACCTCCGCGTCGAGTTGTCCGGGATCGAGATTTATCCGGTATCCGCCCGGCTCGGCCGCGATGACATGCTTCCACCCGCCGGTGCCGGGCAGTTGCTGCCGCAGGTGGGAGATGCAGTTTTGCAGCTGCCGCCCGGCCGTGTGGGGCGGCGCCTCGTCCCACACCGCGTCGATCAGGTGCTCGCGGCCCACCACCTGGTTGGGCGAGAGCAGCAGCACCGCGAGGAGCCGGCGCTGCCGCCGCTCGAAGGCGTGCGGCCGGCCGTCGGCCCCCATGACCCGCAACGAACCGAGTATTCGGTACTTCACTGCCGTCAAGATTAATAGATCTAAATGCTACGCGATATGCCATCTCTGCGGGCTCCCCGGAGTGGATGACTCGTTCGATGAAAGAACCTGTGCGCTTTGCGTGAAGGCCGCTGGCCATGCTGTCGGCGTGCTTACCGTTGTCGAATCTCTCGTCAAGGCCGCGACCGAAGCCAAGGCCGCGGACGGCCCCGGCACGCTGATCGTGGACGGCGCCGGCCTGTCCTGGGCCGAACTGCATGAGCGGGCCCGGCGCATGGCCGGTGTGCTGGCCCGGCTCGGTGTCGGACCCGGCTGCCGGGTCGGCGTGCTCGGTGAGACCAGCACGAGCCTGGTCGCCCTGCTGCAGGCGGTGTGGCTGCGCGGAGCCGCGTTCACCGTGCTGCCCCCGCCCACGCGCGCCGGGCGGGAGGCGTATCTCGCGCATCTCGCGGGCATCCAAGCAAGCGCCCGCTTCGCTGTAGTGCTCACGGATGAGCAGGGGCTCGCCGGGGTCGTGCCGGCGCGCCGGCTGTCCAGTCTGGAGCAGGTCGCCGCCGGTGCCGCCCCCGCGGACATCGTGTGGCCCGACCCGGCGGACCTGGCCGTCCTGCAATACACCAGCGGCTCGACCAGCAGCCCGCGCGGTGTGCCGGTGACACACGCCAACCTCGCCGCCAACCTGGACGCCATCGAGGCCGTGCTCGGGCACGACGCGGTCGACCCGGGCACGGCCCGCTGGATGAGCTGGCTGCCGCTGTACCACGACATGGGGCTGATCGGGTTCCTGGCCCTGCCCATGTCACGCGGCTGCTCGCTGGTGCTGCAGCCGCCCGCGTCCTTCGCGCTGCGCCCGGCGAGCTGGCTGGAGCGGCTCTCCCGCCACCGCGTCACCTGCACCGGTGGGCCCAACTTCGCCTACGCGATGGTGACCCGCCTGCTGGAGGCGGGGCTCACGGCAGACCTGAGCTCGGTGCGCCACATGTTCTCCGGCGGCGAACCGATCGACGCGGCCATGATGGGCCGGTTTGCCGCGGCCGCGGGCCGGTGCGGGCTGGACCCGGGCGCGTTGGTGGCGGCCTACGGGCTGGCCGAATCGACCCTCGCGGTGAGCTTTTCGCCGATCGGCGAAGGCATCCGGGCCGATGAGCGGGGGCGTGTCCGGGTGGGGCGGGCCGTGCCCGGTACCCGGATAAGGATCGTAGAAAACGGTCACATCGAGGTCCGCGGTCCCTCCGTGGTCAGCGGCTACTGGGGTGAACCACCACGGGAGTCGCAGTGGCTGCGCACCGGCGATCTCGGCTATTTCGCCGATGACGAGCTGGTGATCTGCGGGCGGGACAAGGATGTGCTCTTCGCCGCCGGGCGCAACGTCTATCCGCAGGATGTCGAGGCCGCCGCGGCGCGGGTGCCCGGCGTGCGTCCCGGCGGCGCGGCCGCGTTCGGCGTGCCCGCCGGCGACGCCGATGACACCGGTGACCGATTGGTGGTCGCCGTCGAGACGCGCGCCGCGAGCGCCGAGCTGCGCCAAGCCGTGGCGAGAACGGTTGCTGCCGAGACCGGCATGGCGCCGGCCGACGTGGTGACGCTGCGCACGGGCCGCCTGCCCAAGACGTCGTCTGGCAAGCTGCGCCGCGCCGAGACCCGCCACCGCTACCTGACCGGCACGCTCTAGACCGGCACGCTCTAGAAAGGACCATCCAATGACGACAGACACCGCCCGCGCCGAGCTCGCCACGCTGCTCGACCTCGATCCGTCCGCTCTGGACGATCACGCGTCGCTGCGCGACAGCCTGGCGCTGGACAGCCTCACCATGCTGCGCGTGATCACCTGGCTCGAGTCCCGCGGCGTCCCGATCACCGATGAGGACGCCCTGCCCGCCACGGTCGGGGAGCTGCTGCGCTCGGTGCCCCGGTTGTCGGTCAGGGTGGGCGGCGTGCCCGGCATGCCCGAGCGCTTCGCGATCGCACCGCCACGCGACCCGCTGGCGCCCGTGCTGGAAACACCGGCGCTGCGTCTCGCCCCGCTCATCGGCGAAGACCTCGGTTTCCTCTACGCGCTCGCCATCGAGCCAGAGACCGGTTTCCGCTGGCGCTACCGCGGCTCGATCCCGCCGATCGAGCGGTTCAAGGCGGAGCTGTGGAACCAGGTGCTCCTGCAGTTTGTGGTGCGCAGAAACTCCGACGACCTGCCGGTCGGGCACGTCGTGGCCTACGGCGACGAGCTCAGCCTGCGGCACACCTACATCGGCGCGGTCTTTCACCCGCGCACCACCGGCACGGGCCTTGCCGCGCAAGCGGTCTCCCTCTTCGCCCGGCACCTGTTCCGAACGTTCCCACTAGAGAAGATTTATCTGGAGATCCCGGGGATCAACTGGCCGCAGCTGCAAAGCGGCCAGGGCCGCCTCTTCCACGTCGAGGGCGTGCTGCGCGACCACGACTACTACGACGGCCGCCGGTGGGACAAGTATGTCTGCGCGCTCTATCCCCAGGACTTCGAGACTCATCCGGCCGCCGTCGCACCGGCGGCCGGAGAGACCCCAACCCGATAGCGGCCTGCCCGCCAAATCCAACAAAAGGCAGGCCCAAGGAAGGAGCAACAATGCCATTCGACAGTACCCGCCATCGCACGCTGATGGCCATGGCCGCGGCGGGCGTGCTCACCGCGCTCGCCCCCGCACCGGCGATGGCCGACAACGGCCAGACCGATTTCCGTGCCGATCCGCTTGCCGCGCTCAACGCCGCCGTCGCCGACGCCGGCATCCGCAGCGCGACCGGCGACCGTGTGGTCGACGCCGCGTACAACGAGCTCAACAGCGACCACACGCAGGAGTGGGGCAACAACTGCAACTTCTACTCCAACCACTTCTACGGGCGCTGCCAGGCGTGGTGCGCCGACTTCGTCAAGTTCGTGTGGAAGAACGCGAGCGTCTACGCCTGGGAGCACCTCGACTCCGAGGCCGGCACGACCGCCCGCTACGGCAAGTTCTTCGGCACGTGGCACCCGGGCACCACGGCCGGGATCTACCCGGGCGCGGCCGTGACCTACAACAGCTCGGGCGACCCGCTGGTCGACTCCGATCACGTCGGCGTGTTCGTCGGCTGGGTCAACGGCCAGCCGAAGGTCATCTCCGGCAACTACAGCGACCAGGTGTACAAGCACAACCTGCACTACGGCACCCCATACGCGGGTTGGACCGGCGTTGGCTAGGCAGGCCAGGAGGCACACCCGCGCGGGTGTGCCTCCGCTTCTCGCCGTTTTGTTGCTCCTGTGCGGGTGCGGCAGCGCACAGGCGCCCGTCCGGACCCCGTCGACGGCACCGCCGGTGCCTGTGCTCAAGGTGGGCGAGGCGTTCGCCGCCGACCTGATGGGCAACGGCCTGGCCACGATCACGGTGTCCGAAGTGGAGGTCACGGACCGGCCGGTCTCCGGCGACCCGCCGTTGGCCGGCGATATCGTGCACCTCGTCGTCACGGTGCGGATCCTGCTCGACCGGCCCGGCAGCCCGTTGGCGGGCGGCCCGGCCAACTTCCGCTTCCGCGACGCGGACGCGACCATGCACACGGCCCGCACGAGCGAGGCCGCCTTTGCGCCCGGCCTGGCGCCGGTCGACCTGACCACCGCGGGGCAACAGGCCGCGGGCAGGCTGTTCTTCGACGTGCCGCCCGATTCGGTGGGCGGCGGCCACATCCAACTGGTGACGGGAAGGCTTGTCCACGCGGTGTGGCGGCTCTGATCGTCGATCAACGCGCCGCTGTCGCGGCGATGTCATGGCGCTGTCGCGGGTTTCCGCGCGGCGCCGTGTCTTTTTGCGTTTTGGGCCGCACGCCGGGACGTCTTGGCCGGAATCGGCGCAGAACAGAAAATCGGTCGATTCAAGTATAAGAAACTAGTGGGCGGCCGCGGGCAAGGCTTCGGGCATCGCCAATCGATAAAGCGGCATATACGATTCTGAGGTGATCGTGATCGGTTAGCCGCAAATCCATGGTGCAAATGCCAGTTATAAGGGACGACAACTCAACAAGCACCGGACCAGGCCAGGTGGCGGTCTCACAAGTGGGCCGGCGCGGGTCAGGCGCTGCCCGGAAATAGTCACCGCGACGCCGTTATTCGGCGGGCATTCAAGTCGCCGATTAACGCCCCTGGCATTTGGCCATCCGGCACGACCACGATCGGACCCGCTATCAGCTGTGAGTGGTTGGGGTTTTGAAGATGCTGGAATTGTTTTTGCTCGGACCGACCGAGGCTTACGTGTCCGGTGTCGGTGTCTCGCTGTCGCCGCTGGAGCGCAACCTGCTTGCCCTGTTGGCGCTGTCCAAGGGGACGGTTATCTCCACAGAGAAGATCATCGAGTCTTTATGGGGCGATCGCCATCCGGCCTCGCCCCGCTCCCGGGTGCAGGGGCTGGTGTCGGCGCTGCGCCGCAAGGTCGGCGAGGCGCTCGTCACCAGGCACCCGGGCTATCTGCTCGCCGCCGCCGCCACCAAGCTCGACCTCGACGAGTGCCACGAGCTGGCGCGCCAGGCGCGTATGGCCAAGATGCCGGACGAGACCGCGCAATACCTGAGCAAAGCACTGGAGGTGTGGCGGGGCGAACCGCTCGACGGTGTCCTCGCACCGGGCATCGAGGTGGACCGGGTGCGCCTGGCCGAGCTGCGCGTCGGCCTGCTGGAGGAGCGCTTCGACGCCGAGCTCGAGCTCGGCCGCCACGCCGAGCTGGTGGGCGAGCTGGCCGCGACGGTCGCGGCGCACCCGCTGCGCGAACGCCTCGCGGGCCAGCTCATGCTCGCGCTCTACCGGTGCAACCGGCAGGCGGACGCGCTCAAGGCCTACCAGGCGCTGCGCGAGCGGCTCGCCGACGAGCTCGGCAGCGACCCGTGCGCCGATCTACGCAACCTGCACGCCGCGATCCTGCGCGGCGATCCGGCCCACCAGACCGGGACCGGGAGCGCGGGCGTGGAGGCGGGCGCCGAGATGCGACCGGCGCAGCTTCCGGCGAGCGTCGGCCACTTCACCGGCCGCGACCTCGAAACGGCCGCGCTGACCCGGGCCATCAAGCGCTCCTCCGACGAGCCGCGCGTGCTGATCATTTCGGGCGCGGGTGGGCTGGGCAAGACCGCGCTCGTCGTGCGGTGGGCGCATTCGATCGCGCAGCTGTTCCCGGACGGGCAGCTGTTCATCGACCTGCACGGGCGAAGTCCGGGCGACACGCTGTCGGCCGGTGCCGCGCTCGCGGTCATCCTGAGCGCACTGGGAATGTCCAAACACGACCTTCCGGCTACGCTCGACGAACGTGTCGCGCTCTACCGCACGCTGATCAGCAGCCGGAGCATGCTCATCGTCGCCGACGACGCGGCGTCCGTGGAGCAGTTGCTGCCGCTCGTGCCGCCGACGATGTCGAGCCAGATGGTGGTCACCAGCCGCAAACGGCTCGCGGCACTGGCCGCACACCATGCGGTGCAGGCGTTTCCGCTCGAGCCGCTGAGCGCCGAGGCCACCCGTGATCTGCTGGGCCGGATCATCGGCCCGGGGCGGATGCGCGATCAGGCCGCGCCGCGGGTGGTGCAGTGGTGCGGCGGCTGGCCGCTGGCGATCCGGCTGGTGGGCACGAAGCTGGCCGCGCGGCCGTGGCAGTCGCTGACCTCGTTTGCCGAGGAGCTCGACGGGCAGGCCGGCTTGCCGGTGCTCGACGACGATCCGCGTAGCGTCAACGCCGCCCTCGCGAGCGCGCACCAATCGCTGAGCCCGGCGGCGGCGCACCTGTTCGGCAGGCTCGGACTCTACGCGGGGGACTCGTTGCGGTTTCAGGTCACGCCGACGGCGCCGGACTACTCGGTGCGGCGGCTGCGCAACCTGCTCGACGAGCTGATCGCGGTGCACCTCATCGTCGAGGACGGTCCGGGTAGATACCGTTTCCACGACGTCGTCGGCCGCTTCGCGAGACAGTGCAGCGCGGATCTGGCCGACCGCGACACGGTCGACGATTGGATGCGCATGGCGACTTCCCACTGAATCCTCACCGATTCTGAAGCGTTCACGTAGCGGTGGTCCGCACAATCGGTACCCGACAGAAACAGACCACAGGCAGGTCGAGCGGCGAAGCAGTCTGACTAACGCCACCCACGCAGGGGACACAGAATGCTGAGCTATTTCATTGAGGTCGCCGAGAAGTGCGCGGACCGGCCGGCGATTGTCCACAATGGACGCCCGCTGTCCTACGCGCAGCTCGTAGCGCAGGCGTGGACGGTGGCGGACCGCCTCGGCCCCGATCCCGGGGTGATCGGCGTTTTCGCCACGCACACGCCGGGCACGATCGCCGCGCTCTGGGGCGTATGGGCGGCGGGCGGCACATACTGCCCGATCGACCCGGCTTTCCCGGCCGCGCGGCAGCTGGCCATGCGCGAGGCGGCGGGCTGCGCGAGCCTGCTCGCGGTCGAAGCTTTTGATGTCGGCCCGATCAGCGCCGCCGAGCCGCCGCAACGGGCCGACGATGCGGCATACATCCTGTTCACGTCCGGCTCGACCGGTTCGCCGAAGCCCGTGGTCACGTCTCACCGGGCGATCGCCACGACCGTCGGATCGCTGCGGAACCTGTTCGACCTGACACCCGACGACCGCGTGCTGCAGTTCGCGTCGCTGAACTGGGACACGTGTTTCGAGGAGATCCTGCCCACGCTGACATCGGGCGCGTCGCTGGTGATGGGCGACGAGGCGCACACGGGGTCCTTCCCGCGGTTGCTGCGCATGGTCGAGCTCGAGGGGGTGACCGTGCTCAACCTGCCCACCGCGTTCTGGCACGAGCTGGTGAACCATCTGCTCGAGGAGGGCACGGACCTGCCCGGCAGCGTGCGGCTGGTGATCATCGGGGGAGAGGCGGTCAGGCCAGCGCGGCTGGCCGACTGGTCCAATTTGGACACCGGGCAAATCCGGCTGCTGAACACCTATGGGTGCACCGAAACCACGCTCATCACGCACGCCATCGACCTGGACGGGCCGGCCGCCGCGATCGGGCGCGCGCTGCCGCACGTCGTCGAACGGATCACCGAAGAGGGCGAGCTGCTCATCGGCGGGCCGTCGGTGGCCACGGGATATCGCGGCCTGCCCGAGGCGAGCGCCGCACGCTTCGTGACTTTGCCAGACGGCCGCTTCTTCCGCACGGGCGACCGGGTCAGCCGGCGACACGACGGCGCACTCGTGCACGAGGGCCGCATCGACGACGAGCTGAAGATCCGGGGCATCCGGGTGGACCCGGGCGAGGTGGAGGCCCAGATCGCGGCGCACCCCGCGGTGAGCGCCGTCGCCGTCGCCGGGATCGCGGTCGCCGACCACACTGCGCTGGCCGCATACATCGTCGCGCGCCCGCTGGCCACGACCGAAGGGCTGGAGGCGGACATCCTGCGATATCTGCGGGCGAAGGTGCCGGCCCATCTCGTCCCCGGCCGGATTCTTCTGGTACCCGAACTCGTCTACACCGCGAGCGGCAAGGTCGACCGCCGCCGGCTCAAGGAGGTCTACGCATGACAGTCGATGGGGTCTCGGAGATCTTCCGTCGAGTGCTGGAGACCGGCGACATCACGCCCGAGTCCGACTTCTTCGCCCTCGGCGGCGACTCGCTGCTGGCCACCCGCGTCCTGTCGGCGATCGCACGCACCTACGAGGTCGAACTGTCCTTTGAGGACTTCATGCTCGCACCGACCCCGAGCATGCTGGCCAAGCGGATCAACTCATGAGGGTCATCGTGGTCGGCGCGGGCCTGGCCGGGCTCACGGCGGCCACTTCGCTTGCGGAGCACGGTGTGGAGGTGACCGTCCTCGAGGCGCGCGGCCGGGTCGGCGGGCGCACGCACGGCATCGAAGTGGCGCCCGGCGGCTGGGCCGACGCGGGCGCGGCCTACCTCGGCGACCGGCACACCGCGCTGCACGCGCTGCTCGACGAGCTGGGGCTCAAGACCACACCGACCACAATGGACGGTGCGAGCCGGTTCGCCCTGGGCGGCCGGCCGCAGTCGCAGAGCGGGCGCTTCCCGCCGCTGTCGGCCGTGGCACTGGGCGACATGTTCGAGCTGCTCGACGAGCTCACCAGCACGGTGCGCGCCGACGCGCCCTGGCTGAGCCCGCTGGCGTCCTATCTGGACTCGATGACCGCCGCGGGGTGGGCCGAGCACAACCTGCGCCACCCGGACGCGCGCCTGTTCTTCCCGCTGTTTCTGGGCGAGATGATGGCCGCCGACCCGGCGGACGTTTCCGTGCTGCACATGGCGTTCTATCTGCGCTCCGGCGGCGGGACCAGATATCTGAACGCTTTTGAGGGCGGCGCGCAGCAGGATCGGATCGACGGTGGGGCGCATCAGATCTGCGAGGAGCTGGCGGCGCGGCTCACCGATGTGCGGCTCAACCATCAGGTCGGCGCCATCATGCAGGACGGCGACGGCGGGATCGCGGTGGACGGCGTGCCATGCGACGCGGCGGTCGTCGCGGTGCCGCCGATGCTGGCCGACGCCATCGACATCCGCCCGGCCCTGCCCGTGCGCCGGTCCGGGCGCCGCACCGCACCCGGATGCGCGGTGAAGGTGCACCTGGTCTACCCGGAACCGCTGTGGCGCTCGGAAAACCTGTCCGGCTGGTCGGTGAGCTGCGACGGCCCACTGCTGTCCACCGTGGACGACTCGCCGGCCGTGGGCGGCGCCGGTGTGCTCACCGGCTTTGTGACGGGCGCGGCGGCACACCGATTTTCGGCTCTGACCCCGGCACGGCAGCGGGAGGAGGCGCTGACCCACGCGGCGCGGCTCTTCCCCGGTTTGCCACCGCCGCTGGCCTGCCACGTCACCGACTGGGTGGGCGACGAATACAGCCGGGGCTGCTACGCGGCGCTGTTCGGGCCCGGCGACTGGACCCGGCGCGGCCCGCACCTGAGCACACCGCACGGCCGGATCCATTGGGCCGGCACCGAAACGAGCACCGAGTTCTTCGGGCTCATGGAGGGCGCGATCCGGTCAGGCCGTCGCGCCGCGAAGGAAATCCTCACACTCTGGAGGGCATGATGGGCAGTTCTATTGCGCCGCTTGAGGTGCGCGAAAAGTTCATGACCGAGCCCGGTTTGGGGTCGGGCAACTTCCTGCAGTACGCGTTGGAGGCCAACCCCCACCGGGACGTGCCGTTCGTCTACAGCCACCACACCGACCACCGGGGCGAGGTCGTGCTGCGCGGCCACAGCCTGGTCGATCTCGCGGCGCTGCGCGACCGCTACGCGAAGTGGTATTGGGCCAACGGGGTGCGGCCCGGCGAGCCGGTCGGGATCGTGGTCGCGGAAGGTCTCGAGCCGCTGCTGCACTATCTGGCGCTGACCGCGCTCGGGGCCATCCCGGCGATGATCAATGACGCGATGCGGCCGGACGTGATGGTGCGTTACCTCAACCATGTCGGCGTCGTGGGCATCGTGGCCGACGACACGACCCGGTTGGCGTCGGCGTATCGTGCCGACCCGCAGCGCCGGCCCCGGTTCATCGCGCTGGCGGCCGAGGTGCAGGCGTTCGACGCGGCCACGGCCACGCTGCCGGAGCAGTATCCCTACCGGCACAAGCCAGAAGACGTGTGCGCGTTGATCCACTCGTCGGGCACCACCGGTACCCCCAAATCGACGATCTTAGGACACCAGAGCTTCTGGGACGGCAAGCAGGCACGGATGGTCCGCTTCCCGGCCCAGCCCCATGACCGGCTCATGTCGCTGATGCCGCACACCCACGCGGGTGGGCTGAGCTATTTCCTCACCGCGATCCTGCTCGGGCTGCCGACGGTGGTCATGGCCGACTGGCGGCGGGTCGTCGTCGAGCCGGTCATGGAGGCCTTCCAGCCCACGATGCTCGCTTCGTTCCCGCGCACCTTCGTGGAGCTCGCGACGGGCGAGCTGCCGGTCAAGGGCGCGGCGAAGGTGCACTCGTGGTTCAACACCGGCGATTCGGCGCACTACGGCCACATCCGCCGGCTGGTCACGCTGGGAGAGCGGCCGGCCGGGCTGATCAAGTCGTGGCTGCTGCCGTCCGGTGAAGCCGGAGACGCCATGCCCGGTTCGCAGTTCGTCGACGGGCTCGGGTCGTCGGAGATGGGCATGGCCCTGTTCGGCGGGCTGTGGACCCCGGAGACGCCGCGCAACGACCGCTGCGTCGGCAAGGCCCAGGACGCGGTCCTCAAGGCGGCCGTGCTCGACGAGGACGGCAACGAGCTGCCGGACGGCACGGTCGGGCTGCTCGGGGTCATCACGCCGTCGCGCACGCCCGGCTACTGGAAAAACGACCGGCTCACGGAAAGCTTCGAGCTCAACGGCTTCTGGCTGACCGGCGACGTCGCCTGCCGCGACGGCGAGGGCAACTTCTACCATCTGGATCGGACGGTGGACGTCATCGACACCACCGACGGGCCGGTCTACAGCCTGCGGCTGGAGGAGGTCCTGCTGGCCGACTGCTCTGATGTGGTGCAGGACTGCTCGGTCCTCGGTGTCGCGGCGCCGGGCGGAGGGCAGCGGCCGATCGCGGTGGTGCGCCTGCAGGCCGACGCTCTGGATTGGACGGCCGAGGCGATCCTGGAAAAGGCCAACAAGGAGCTGGCCGCGGCGGAGCTGCAATCGCTTGCGGCGGTGCGGATAGCGCGCGAGCCGTCGGACTTCCCGCTGGGGCCGACGGGCAAGGTGCTCAAGCGCGAGCTACGCACGAAGTTCGCGACGCTGCTTTCGCCAAACTGATGTCATACCAATACGTCCGGACGCCGCTGGTCGAACCGGACTGGCGGCGGCTGCCGGGGTGGCGCGAGGTCACCCCGGCACAGTGGCACGACGCGCAATGGCAGCGCGCCCACTGCGTCAAGAGTCCCAAACAGTTGCGCGATGTCCTGGGCGATCTGGTGGGTGACGTTTTCTACGCCGACCTTGAGGCCGACCGGCAACGGTACGCGACAATGTCGATGCTCGTCACCCCGCACATGCTCAACACCATGCAGACCGGTTGCACCGACGCGTTCGTCGCCGACCCGGTGCGCAGATACATGCTGCCCATACTGTCCGATCGCGACAGTCGGTGGCCCTCGCATCCCCGTGCCGTGCGGGACTCGCTGCACGAGGCCGAGATGTGGGTCGTGGAGGGACTGACCCACCGCTATCCCACGAAGGTGCTCGCCGAGCTGGTGACCACATGCCCGCAGTATTGCGGGCACTGCACCCGGATGGACCTGGTCGGCAACTCTACGCCGCAGATCACCAAGACCAGGCTGGAGCTGCGGCCCGCGGGGCGGCAGGAGCTGATGCTCGACTACCTCAAGCGGACGCCGGCCGTGCGCGATGTCGTGGTCTCCGGCGGAGACGTGGCCAACGTGCCGTGGCACCAGCTGGAGTGGTTCCTCACCCGGCTGCTCGACCTGGAGTCGGTGCGCGACATCCGCCTGGCGACCAAGGCCCTCGTCGGGCTGCCGCAGCACTGGCTGCAACCGTCCATTGTGGAGGGCATGCGCCGGGTGGCCCGGCTCGCTTCCGAGCGCGGAGTCAACCTCGCGGTCCACACCCACGCCAACCATGTGCGGTCGGTGACCCCTGCGGTGGCCCGCGCGGCACGGTCCATGTTGGACGCCGGCGTGCGCGACGTGCGCAACCAGGGCGTGCTGCTGCGCGGCGTCAACGACAGCCGGAAGGCTTTGCTGGACCTGTGCTTCGCCCTGCAGGGGGAGGCGGGCATCCTGCCCTACTACTTCTACCTGTGCGACATGATCCCCAACGCCGAGCACTGGCGCACGTCCGTGCGCGAGGGGCAGCTGCTGCAGGAGGCCATCATGGGCCACCTGCCGGGCTACGCCACGCCCCGGATCGTGTGCGACGTGCCCTACCTGGGCAAGCGGTCGTATGAGGTGACCTGGTGCACCC
>JBIOYB010000203.1:0-27391 GCA_044869915.1 Allorhizocola sp. | reverse complement strand
CGGTGGTCGTCGATTCCGGCAACTTTATGGGGTACCCGGCAATGTTCATGGAAATCCCCGACGTCAGCGGATTCTGCTTCACCCAGGCCTTTCAATCGGTCGGCCTGGGTCTTTCGAGCGCGATCGGCGCGGCGCTGGCCCGGCCGGACAGGCTGACCGTCGCGGCGCTTGGCGACGGCGGCTTCCTCATGTCGGTGGCCGAGTTGACGACCGTGGCCAGGCTGGGCCTGCCGATGGTGATCGTGGTCTACAACGACGCGGCGTTCGGCGCGGAGGTGCACCACTTCGGGCCGCACGGGCATCCGCTGGACACGGTGAGGTTCCCCGACAGCGACATCGCGGCGATCGCGCGCGGGTTCGGCTGTGACGCGATCACGGTGCGCAGCGTCGACGACCTGAATCGTGGCTACACGCACCCGCGCGACCGGGCACTCGTCATCGACGCGAAGGTGAGCGGCAGCCGCGGCTCGTGGTGGCTCGAGGAGGCCTTCCGCGGTCACTAAGCTCGGGGTTGAGGAAGATGATGACCGGCGGGCGTCCGCCGTGTCGGTCTCTGCGGGCGGCGGCGTCCAGCCCTTCCAATGTGGACTCGCGGACGTTCTCGCGTTCGGTCTCGGCCATGGCGGCGAAGAAGCTGCGCGGCCCGCGACTCTGTGAGAACGGGTTCTGAGCGGAGCCTGGTCGAGGTCTTCCGCGAGATCGACCTCGACCAGGCAGCGGGTCAGTCGTCGATTGCCTGGTAGAGGGTGGTCCAGAAGTCGTGGATGGCTCGCGCCGAATCCGGGGTGGACATCCCGGTCTGGGTGAGCAGGATGCCGACGAGCTGGTTGTGCGGGTCGGCGTAGGTCGTGGTGCCGGCTCCGCCGTCCCAGCCGAACTGGCCGATGGGCGCGTAGTCGCCGCGGTAGGTACGCACCGTCATCCCGAAGCCCCAGCCACCCTGCTGCCCCTGGCCGTGGGAGAGATGGACGACGCTGCGGGCCCAGGCCTGCAAGGCGGCTGTCTGCCCGGGCGTGAGGCGGTTGGTGGTCATCAGCTCAACGGCGGGTCGGGACAGGATCCGTTGGGTCCCGTGCATCCCGTGGTTGAGCAGCATCTGGAAGTAGGCGTGGTAGCCGTCGGCGGTTGAGTCGAGTCCGCCGCCGCCGGACTGGAACGCCGGAGGCCGGCTGTGGTGTCCCGTTTCGGCCTCGTCCTCCATGTTGAACTCGCCGGTCTGCCAATCGGGGGCGTACAGGGGCGGCATCCGGTCGATCTTGTCGGCGGGCACGTGGAAGCCGGTGTCCTCCATGCCCAGCGGATCGAAGATGCGTTCGCGCAGGACGGTCTCGAACGACTGGCCGCTGACCCTGGCGACGAGCACGCCGAGCACGTCGTCGCTGACGTTGTACAGCCACCGCTCTCCGGGCTGGTGCATCAGCGGGAGCGCGCACAGGCGGCGCATCCACTCATCCGGCCCCGGTGCCGGCAACAGCCATCCATCCTCCTGGCCATAAACCCCCTGCTCGAAGAGCGCGCTCATCATTGGAGCGGTCCGCGCCGTCATGTCCAGTCCGATTCCGCAGGTGGAGGTGAGCAGGTCCCGTACGGTGATCGGCCGCCGCGCCGGCACGGTGTCGTCCAGTGGGCCGTCGGCCCGCTTGAGCACCTGCCGGTCGGCGAGTTCGGGCAGCCACTCATCGACCGGGTCGTCCAGCCGCAGCAGGCACTCGTCCAGCAGGCCATTGTCGCTGCCACCGCGACCGGTTTGGTCGTCGAGGCCATCCGGAAGATGGTGTCGCGGCGCATCGGCGGGCCACCATTGTGACGCATGTTCCCGATCGTTTCGACGTGCGTCTGGCCGCCGCGGCTGACCAGGGCCACCAGCCCGGGAATCTTCCCGGAGTCGACATGCCGTGCCAGCACCTCGCGCAGTCTGCGCGGCCCTGCAGCGGAGAAGCCGCCGTTGCCGGTTCCCATCGTGAATCCCCTTTTCGCTCAACGTTCGATACATCCGGTTTTTGATCTTGTAGTACCGTCCGGGGCGCACTCAGGGCAATCCTTGAGCGACACGGGAGGGTCTGTGATGAGCTCGCGATGGCCCGGTTCGCGGCCCAGGGCGCAATCGCGAAACCATTCACGGCGTCTGCGGTCGGAAGGCCGCTCTGATGCGGGCTGTCGCCGTCTTGGCGCCGCCGCCTGCATGCGGCGGGAAGTATCCGGCTGGGCGGCATTGCCCCGGGGCCGTGTAGTGCAGACAGTCGATGAAGTGATGCTTGGCCCCGGGCGTGCTGTTCGCTGTGTCGTTCTCAGGCTGTCAGGCCGGGACCGAGTGCGGCACCGTCGAGGTGCCGCTGAACTGCGCCCATCCGGAGGGTCCGCGCATCACCGTGGCCATCACCCGACCGCGGGCGAGCGACCAGGCGCATCGGGCTGGCGGCCGGTCCGGTCATCGCTCAAGCCCCGCGTGGAGATCGGTGGTCAGAGCACCGGCTCCGGATCAAACGGGTGATAGATCGATGACAGTCACTTGAAAGATCAACGACAGTGACATCTGCTGTCGTGGGTGGATGAATTCACCGAAAAGCGAAACTACGGTCGCCACGGCGCATACGCCCGTCGGCGGATCCGTGCGCATCGAGGTGCCGGGCCGGCGGCGGATCCGGCCGTGGTCGAGTTCGTTCTGGCTCACCGGCACCGGGCTGGATCTGCGCCTGCACACCGGCGCCATCGGCGGCTTCGCCGACGCCGTCGCCGAACTCGGCGAGCCGGCCGCACGCTACTCGTTCCGCCACGCGGGCGGGCAGGTCGAGGTCGTGCAAAGCAAGCAGGCGCTCGCCGCGGTATCGTGGACCGGCCGTCACCACGAGCTCTACTACTACCTGCGCAACCACGACATCGACGTACAGGATGTCGGGCAGCTGTTGCGCGCCGTCGACGTGGCCGACAGTCCCGACGGCCTCATCGTGCGGCCCCGGCTCGGGCACGGCCTGCGCGCCCGCCGGCTGGGCATGTTCACGTGGGTCGAGGGTCTGATGATCGTCGGGATGTTCCACCTGCTCCACCATGCCGAGCTGCTGCCCAAGTGGCGCGGGCTCGGTGTCGCATCCGGCGAGCTGTGGCGGCAGGAAGGCCCGTCCGGCGGGCCGAAGCTGTTGCTCGGCACGCCGACCGCGGTCGTCGAGCTGGGGCCGGACGACGGCGCGGAGCAGGCCGCGACCGACGCCGCGGCGGCAATGGGTGCCGAGTATCGCGGCGTCGATCTCAAGGCCGACGCGTGACAGGGGTCTGGCCGGCGCTCATCGTCCTGGCCTGGGTCGTCATCGTGCTGCTCGCCTTCGCCTACGCGGCGCTCCTGCGCGACCTGCGCGAGATCCAGGCGGGCATCCGCGCCGGCGACATCGAGCGGGCCACCGCGGTCACGGCGCCCGCGCTCGCCACGTCCAATGTGGAGGGCACCTACGCGCTGGTGGTCGATCCGGCGTGCGGCACGTGCGCCTCCGCCGTCACCACTTTTGCCAAGCACGCCAACGCAACGGAAGGCACCCCGGATCGTCGCATCGTCGCCGCGGCAGACGAGGTCAAGGGCTGGCCGGAGGCCGGTGCCGTCGGGGTCATCGTCGACCGCGCGCTGTGGGACCGGCTGCGTGTGCAGACCACACCGCTGCTGCTTCGCTTCGACCCGGCCGGAGTGCTGCGGGAGCGGCGGATCGTCGGTTCGGTCAAGCATCTGGAGAAGCTACTCGAAGGAGCATCATGAACGTTACGTGGCAGGAGATCCCGTCGGCGGACACCGATCCCGGCGACGCACCGCCCAGCGCCATCCGCGCGCTGGCGGACAAGGCCGTCAACCGCCGCACGGTGATGAGGTCGGCGACTGCGCTCGGCATGACGCTCGGCGTCACCGTGCTCGGCTGGGTCGTGCCCGGCGCCGCCCGCCGGGCCGAGGCGACGCCCGGTTCCTACTGGGGCAACTGCAATATCTACAACTACGACGGCATCCTGTGCCTCGGCGGGCCGTACAGCAGCGGCTACTGCGGTGGCGACGGCTGGTTCCTCAACGGCAACTTCAGCGGCTACCGCTGGGAGCCGGTCACCCGCTGCAACGGCAGAAACGCCTGGATCTGGGACACGGGCTCGGTCGGATGGCGTTGCTGTGACGGCATGCGCTATCCGCTGGGCGGTGGTGCGGGCACGTTCCTCATCTGCAGCGCCGTCGCGTACCGCCACTGAGGTAAACAATCCATGCGGCACAACCCACTTCTGCCGGCGATCGGCCTCGCGGCCGGCGCTGTCGCCCTGCTGCCACTGCACGCTGTGGGGATCGCCGCCGTCGCGTGGTGGCTCGTGCTCGCCGCGGCGGCAGGGTACTCCATTTCGGGTAGTGTTTGAAGTATCAATTCAGCAGACCTGCTGACCTCGTCCGTGTGGCGAGGGTCCGCCCGCCGCTATTTCCTCAGCGGACTCGTGCTCGGTGGTGCCCTGATGGGCCTGCTGCTGGGCAGCGTCGGCGCGCTCGCCGGCGCGATCCTGCCCCGGTGGCTGTCCCTTGGTGTGTGGCTGCTCGCCGCCGCCGTCATCGCGGGGGCCGAGCTCGCGGGCAAGCGCCTGCCGCTGCCGCAGAACGCCCGCGCGGTACCGCAGGAAATCATCACCTCCGGCACGGTTTCCGGTCCGCTCCAATTTGGATTTGAGATGGGCACCGGCGTGCGCACGTTCATGCCGAGCGGCGTGCCGCACATCGCGGCCATCGGGCTGCTGCTGACCGGATCCCCGCTGATCGGCCTCGTCGCCGGTGTGGGGTTCGGGCTCGGCCGCGTGGCGATGACCGTGACGCGTGGTGCGAGCCCCGACCCGCGTGGCTGGGACGCACACCTGTTCCGGACCCGTCGCGTGCTCTCGTCCATCACCGCCCTCACCGCGCTGGCGCTGGCCGTTGCGCTCGTTCTGGTGCGATAGGGGAATCCGGCCGGGCGTGAGGTGTTGCGCCCGGCCGGATATCTTCCCCGCGTGACCACACCCCAGGCGGACAAGCGGCCGTCCAGGCTGAGCGGCACGCCGATCGGGTCCGTGCCCAGCGCCGCCGGCGAGACCGAGAAGCGATGCGCGCGAGCGTGCGGTGGGACGCTATTGCCCGAGCCAGTGGCTCGGCGATAGCATCACGGATTGATTGTGGTCAAACTCGACTCATGTAATTGGTTGACTTTTGCCGCGCTACGTGACTCACACGGAGGAAGGAAGTCACGTGATCCGTATCCCCTCTCGAGCAGCCATCCTCGCCATTTTGATGCTGCTCACATCCGTACTCCCGATCACCGCCGCCAGCGCTTCGGCCGGCGCGACGTACCGGTTCTCCATCGTGCCCGGCACCGCGGCCTGGGCAACCCTGAAGACCCACAAGGAAATGGAAGCGGCAACCCAGATCCCGCAGCCCGAGGCCGCCGCCATGACGACGGACGAGCTGGTCGATCTCGCGCTGCGCTACCCGCTGATGAGCGACGCGCTCGCGTTCAACAGCGTGCAGCACGGCTTCGAGGTGGTCACCAGCCGGTTCAACGGCCTGAGCGAGCTGCTGTCCCGCCCCGACGCTGGCGCGGCCCTGCTCCGGCGCTACCGCGTGGCCCCGGTCGCGGTCACCGGCGACCAGACCGGATTGCAGGCCGGTCAGCGGGCCTTCCGCCTGTGGCAGCTTGAGATGCTGCTGGCACAGCCGCAGGTGCTCGCGAAGATGCCGCCCGCTCAGCTGGAGGCCGTGATGCGGGCGGGCGAGACGACGTTCGCCGCCAAGCAGGCCAACTCGATCGTCTACGCCGAAGCCGGTCTTGAGCCGACCGCCACCCTGCTCGGTCGCGCCCTGGCCACCCGCGAGGGCTGGCACTGGAGCGGCTCCGGCCTGCTCAGCGACGCCATCGCGCTCGTGCCGGGATCGCCCCAGGCCGTGCTGGCCGCGGTGCGCCGGCACTTCGCCGACCCGGCCAACGCCCACCCGATCCAATCCGACCAGCAGGCGGTGCAGGCGGCCGGCCTGGGGATCTCGCCGATGGACTACAGCGGCACGGTCACCACACCGAGGGGCACCAGCGTGGCGGTCATCGTCATGACCACCGAGCTGAGCGCCGCAGTGATCGCCGATTACAACAACCGGGTGGCCACGCAATATCCGCTGGCGACCCGGGAGACCAACTCGTCGCGCAAGTACAACTGCCACTCCTATGCCTGGCACAGCTCCTCGACGGCAAACGACAAGTGGATGAACACGCCGGGCGACAACAAGTATTGGGAGGACGGCAGCTACACCTTCTGGCACCCGCCCTACATTTGGTTCTCCGACATGAAGATCTCGTGGGGCCAGGACGATCACTCGGCCCGCTGGGTCGGCACGGGCAACAGCGTGCGCTCCAAGTGGGGCCAGTGGCCGCGGATGTTGCACACCCGCGACTACACGCCCTACAACGAGGGTTCGGCGCCACCGCCGTACACCATCGGCCAAGGACTGAACACGTTCTTCCTCACGTAGTTTTCAGTGGACCGCGAGCGGAGCAGTTCGATGAGGATGCGCACGCCGTAGCCCGTCGCGCCCGCGGTCCACTCGCCGTCGTCCCTCGCCGGCCAACGCCGCCGACCGATGCTGCCTCACCGCGCGGGCGAAGGCCGCGCCGCGCCCCACTCCTCCAACTGTCCGGCGTATTCCTGCGCGAGCGGGCTCTCGCCGGCCACCCTGCGCCAGCCGCGCGCCGCCGAAATGGCGTAGGGGTCGACGCGCAGCGACTGCACGAAGCAGTCCTCGGCGGCGACGGCGTCGCCCGCCCGGGAGAAGCACTCGCCCGCCATGGCGTAGGCGATGGCCGTCCCCAGTGGACCGAGCCGGGCGGCGCGTAGGTATGACTCGCCCGCCTCGGCGAAACGCTCCTGTTTGGACAGCGCCTCGGCCAGCTCGATGTGGCTCTTGGGATCGTATGGATCCAGCGCCAGGAACTCCAGTGTCCTATCCAGACCCAGCTGCGCCTCGCCCATGCCGAACGCCTCCTTGGACCGGCTCTCCAGGCAGGCGTGCAGGTTTTCCCGCTTGAGAAACTCCTCCCACGGCGTGCTCGCGGGCACCGCGCGGGCCCGCTGCTCGGCGCGCACCATGTCCTCGACCGTCCCGGCCCGGTCGCCGCGCATGAACGGCACGAAACCGACCCCGCGATAGAAACGGCTCTCCAGCATCACCTTTTCGAACGCGGTGAAGCCGTCGTCGGCGAGCACGGCGTCGAGGAACTCCCGCGCCCGGTCGCGCCAGCGCGTGGCGTCCTGCAGTGACTTGGTGCTGCGCGCCGCGAAGACGACCCCCGCCACGGCCCCGGTCAACCGCAGCAGCAGTGGACACATTGGATGATCAACAATCTCAAAGACATCTTTTAGCGGTACCGGATTGCGCCCGCCGACCGATCCCGCGTAGCGCGCCATGTCGATCCAAGCCTGGTATTGAAAGTCCATCGGCTCGCGCAGCTCGGCCACCGGCCGGCTCGGCGCGAGCTCGAGCATCAGCTCGCGGAAACCGAGCCGGAACAGCACGTGGTTGGTCTGATATTGCTGCCGCCGATCGGCCGCGCGATAGCCCTCCACCCACTCGCACAGCTGCTCCCAGCGCGGCGTGCGCAGCCGCTGCGGCAGCTGCGACGGGTGCTTGACGGCGAAGACAGCCAGGCCCGACTCGCGCAACAGGTTGGTGCGAAAGGCGGGCGGCATGACCCGCTGCGGCCCGATCCGGGGTTGCTCGCCGGCGACCGCGAAGTCGAACGCGTGCAACGGCAGGCTCGCGTAAAGACACGGCGACGCCGACTCGCCCAGGTTGAAATAGGCGGCATACATCCGGTAGTGCCAGTTGGCCCGGTGACCCTCCGCGGGCTTGGACAGCATGTCCGCCAACGGTTTGTCCTCGGCGTACGCCTGCACGAGCGTGGCCCGGGTCCGCTCCGACCGCGGAGCGGCCCGGTGCGCGCGCTCGGTGAGCACGCGCGCGAACTCCTTGCGGTCCAACCGTTGCGCGCACCGGGCCGCGGCCAGCAACGCGAAGGCCGTCCCATGTGGACCGAGCCGTGCGGCGGTCAGATATGCCGAAAGCGCCGCATCCAGGTCGCCCCGGCGCTCCGCGGCCTGCGCCTCCTGCATGCGCATTTTCACGCAGTACGGGTCGAGCTGCAGTCCTTCTTGGACGGTGGCCCACTCGGCCTCGGCGTCGCCCCGCTTGACGGCGATCTCCACCCGCCGGTCGATGATCCGCCGTAGCATCTCGGTCGCGAGCTCCTCCTGCTCGGGTATGCCCGGGTCGACCTCCCGCACCGCGGTCACCGTCGCACAGGCCCGGTCGAGCAGCTCCCACGCCCGGTCCAGGTCTGCGGCACGTTCGGCGTGCATCACCTCGCGCACAAGCAGCCGCGACTGGAGGATGCCGCGGTCGAAAACCGGCAGGTCGTCGAGGCGGTCCAGGACGAGCTGCGCCCGTTCGGCCATCTCGCGCGCCCCCGACCAGTCGGACGCGTGCCCGGCCAGGGTATGAGCCCACGAAGACAGCGCCTGCACCTGCGCCACGCTCGGCGCGCGCGTCGCGATCAGCGGCGCGAACGCGGCCTCCGCGGGCTGGCCGCTTTGCAGCAGGGCGTTGGCCCGGGCGCCCTGGACGGTCGCGAGCAGGGGATCGGTGCACACGTCGGCGTCGATATCGGTGGGGGCCATGCGCAGCAGGGCCTCGGGCAGGCACGCCGCGAGCAGCCAGAGCGCGAGCCCGGCCCGATCGACGCCGTCAAGCTCGCCGGCCCGGCGGTAGGCGTCGGCCATCATCTGCCAGTCGGGCGAGGCGAGCTGGGGATCGAGCTCGTCGGGGGCGCCCACCCGGTACGCGAAAAGTCTTGATTCCTCGGTCAGCAGCCGCCGGAAGCTGGCAGGCATGATCGTGCCGAACCGGGGCGACGCGGGGTCGCGCGCGGCGAACAACTGCGCCGCGAGCAGCGGCCCGCGTGACTGGATGGCGGTCAGCGGGGAGTCGCCGCCGTCGAAATAGGGGCGATGCACCTCGAAGGTCAGCCAGCTGGGCGCGTTGACCCCGACCCGGCCATGGCTGCGTTGCCAGCGGTGCACGATTGAACCTCACCTTTCGAACATGAGAGCCCCGTGCGCGCGCGAACGCCGCATCGGGGCTCGGGAAGTTACCTGGCCCGCTTACGCGCCCGTGTCCATGAAACAGGTCCAGCAGTCGGCTGTCTCGGTCGTGATCTCGACCTCATCGGCCAGGATCTCCCACGACTCGTAGTTGTCCATGGGGGCATACTCCTTCGTATCGGCCGACTTTTCTTCTCGGACGAATTATTCGGCGTTCAATATGAATGTCAAGACATCGATCATGCTCATGCTGCTTCGGCCGGCGGCACCTCGATCTCGTCCATCGACGCACAAAAATGTGTGGCCTGCCACAACCTGCCATCCGGATGCGAGAGCGCGAATCCGGCGGTCGTCAAACGCTCGTGAAGTTGGCGCGGTGAATGCGGCGTGAATGTCACGATCCCCGAGCGATTCGCGTCCTGATCGGATCCCGGCACCTCAAATCCGTGCTCGCGCAGCGTGACGGCCGGGCCCGGCACGCACTCGGCCACCGGCGTGACGCCCACCGACTCGGTCTCCTCCCATGGGATCTCGCGCCCTCACCAGCCTCCTCGAGCGGATCGCGGTCAGGCCGAACCCGGCGCGGTCAGCAGCGGGATGCCATGCAGCGCAAGGCCCCAGCCGTCGACGCGGGCGGGCGTAAGAGCGAGGCTCGTCGTGAAAAATCCCGCGATGAAACCGGCGTTGATGACGATTTGCGCGAGCCCTTCGAACTTTTCACTCCATGCAGAGGAATACGGCGAGGGACGTCACGAGATGCCAGGCGCACGCGGTGTGTCCGTGCGCGGCGGCCTCGCGCATGACGGCGAGCAGCACAGGGTATTCCTCGGCGAACCAGCCGGGCGGCTCGTGCCTGCTGCGGTGCATGTAGTGCCCGAGCATCCGGAAGCGCGCGGCGCGCGCGGCCGGCGCGCCGTCGGTCTCGTCCAGCAGCGCGGCGGCGTAGGGGCGCGCGGAGCTCGGCATGGCGTAGTGCCGCGGCCGGGGCACGAAGAGCAGGTGCGCCGCGATCAGCTCGTCGAGCGCTGGCGCGAGCGACGATGCGGGGACGCCGGCGAGGCTTGCCAGCGCCTCGAGCGTGGCGTCGGGTCCAGGATGGACGGACAGCAGCCGGAACAGCCGCGCCGCAAGGCCGCCCAGGCCCTGGTAGCCGGCGGCGATCGCGATCGGCGGCTCCCAAGCGCTGGTGCGCGGCGGCTCGGCCTTGGTGCTCAGCGCCCTCAGCAGCCCGTGCACCGCGCCACCGGGGTCGGCGTGTGCGGCTTCGCGCCGGTTCTCCTCGATCAGGTCGCGGGCGGTGGCCAGCTGTCCCTGCTCGGCGGGTGTCGCGCCGAGCAGGTTGATCAGCAGATCGAAGCGGTCGGTCGGTGGCAGCACCTTACCCGCGAAGTACTCCCCGATGATCCCGCGCGACCAGCCGGTCTTGGCCGAGATCTCGCGGTAGGTCAGTTGCGGACCTCTGCGCTGCCTCGCTTCGCGCCGCCGCAGCTGCCGGAGCACTTTCGCCAGACCCGCGAGGCTATCCATATCCGTCCCGCCTCCCCAACGCCGACCTTATTGATGCATCTATAGCTTTAAGTTTCTGAGTGGCATTGACGACACATGGCAATAAGAACGGCATAAACTCGCGCGTCGCCGTTTCCTGTCCGTCAAAGCGATCGCCTCCTGTCCGTCCATTTCCGACGCTGTCCGACGGCATCCAGCGGCATCCAACAGTGTCCGCTTTCCGGCGTGCGCCGGGCCCGTTTGGCGCAGGATCCCTACTCGGGCGCCGGACAACCCCCCACCGGCGCAACGAGAAGGGAACGCGCATGAGAAAAATCTCCATCGCCGCAACGATCAGCGCCCTCACCCTGTCGGGCGCACTGATGACGGGCGTGCCCGCGGCAGCCGCGCCGGTGGGCGGCGTGGACGCCAACGAACCGTCCCTGACGGCGATCGTGCCCGGCGGCGCCGAGGCGTCCGTTCGCGCCTCGCGGGAGGGCGGCGTTGTCGTGCAACACCTCGACGGCGCCTGCAACCAGTACCCGAACGGGCTCGGCGACTTCTGCCTTTGGTACTACCAGGGTTTCTCCGGCAGCGTCGCCGACTTCTTCACCAACGACTGCAACATGTCCAACGACCTGTTCGTCTCGCCGGGCGCAGGCCAGGGGCGGCCCGTGGCCAACAACGCGGAATCCGACTGGAACTACGATCTGGTACACTCCGCGCGCATTTTCACCGATGCCAACTGCACCGGCTCCTTCGGCGACATCGGCCCGGGCAGCGGCGGCAACCTCACGCCGACCTTCCGCAACAACGTCGAGGGCTTCTACTTCTTCTGATCCGCTTCTGCTGATCCGCTTCGTGCGCCGGCGCCTCACGCGGGCGCCGGCGCATTCACGTCCGGCGAAAGGAGTTTTTCCGTGCATACCCGGTGGAGTCCACTGTGGATGGTTTTGGCGGTCGCGCTGCTGGCCGGGTGCGCTGCCGCGGTCGAGCCGGTCCAAACCATTTCCCTTCCCCTTGATGAGTACCGGTTGAGCCCCGCCGAGGCGGGCCGCGTGGCGCGGGCCCACCGGCGTTTGCTCGCCCAGTGCATGGAACCGTTCGGGCTGACGGTGCCCGAGCCGGCCTCCGCGCAGGGCGAGACGATGGGACTCAACGAGCGCCGCTACGGCATCACCAACGCCACCCACGCGAGCGATTCCGGCTACCGGCTGCCCAGGCCGCCGGGCGAGCCCACCGCGCGGGCCATGCCGTCGCCCCACCCGGACCTGACGGACGTGATGTCGGGCAGGGGCGAGCGCGTGATCCACGGCAACACCGTGCCGGAGGGCGGGTGCTACGGCGAGGCGCGCCGGCGGCTGCACGCGCACGCGCCCGAGGCGCCGGACATGTTCGTCGCCCAGCGCCTGGACATGGACAGCCTCCGCGTGTCCAAAGAGGACGAGATGGTGCAGGCCGCGGTCGCCCGATGGTCGCGGTGTATGCGGGACAAGGGATACGACTACGCCGACCCGTTCCGCGCGGCCGGCGACCCCGCCTTCCGCGGGCCGGTGACGCCGTACGAGATCGAGACCGCGCTCGCCGACATCGCGTGCAAGGACGGCACGGACCTGGTGCGGGTCTGGTCGGCAGTGGAGACGCGGCGCCAGCGCCCGGTGATCGAGCAGCACCGGGCCGCGCTGGAGGCGATCCGCCGCGCACACGACAGCGAGCTCGCCGTGGCCAGTGAACTAGGTATCTGAGCTAGGCATCTGAGCTAGGCATCCATGGCCACGCAGACGGTCAGGCCGCCGCCGGGATTGGGCGCGGCGGTCACCTCACCTTTGTGGGCGCGGGCGACCGAGCGCACGATGGACAGGCCCAGCCCGTTGCCCTCGGGCGAGTCCGGCCCGAGGTGCAGTCGCTGGAACGGTTCGAACAGCGCTGGCAGCTCCGCCGGGTCGACGACCGGCCCGGTGTTGGTGACGGTCAGCCGGTGGCGTGCGGAGGTCACGCGCACCGAACCACCGGGGACGTTGTATTTGATGGCGTTTTCTACCAGGTTGCGCACCATCCGTTCGAGCAGCACCGGGTCGCCGTGCATCGGCATGGGCGACAGCGCTGCCTGGACGGTTATCCCCTGCGTGGGCGTATCCTCGAGGACGGTCTCCGCGATCTGTGCCAGATCCAGCGAGACCCGTCGCAGCACGGCCTGCTCCGAGCTGGCGAGGAAGAGCAACCCGTCGATGAGTCGCTCCTGCCTGTGGTTGACCTCGAGTAGGTCCTCGTTGAGCCGCCGGACCTCGGGTGCGGGATCGGATCGGCGAAGTGCCATCTCCAGCAGGCCGCGGCTGATCGCGATCGGCGTCTTCAGCTCATGCGACGCGTTGGCCACGAACCGGCGCTGGCTGTCATAGGCCGCCTCCAGCGGCCGCAGCGTGCGCCCGGCCAGCACCCAGCCGATCGACGTGCCCAGGACCGCGACCACCCCCAGCGCGATCGCGCCCCGGTTGACCAGGGCTTTGATCGTGGCGTCGTGCAGCTCCTCCTGGCCCAGGCGGATCAGCGCGAAGTCGCTGCTGCGCAACGACTGTGCCGCGGGCCCCGCCGACGTGGCCGGCGGCGGGGGAGTGATGCCGCCCGTCACGCCCGTCGCGGGCTCGTTGGCGGGCTCCGCCGACGCCGTGGAATGCGGCGGTGTCCGGGGCAGCACGCCCGGCGCGGGCAGGTTGCCCGCGCCCGCGGTTGCTTCCGGTATGGGCACCATCGCCTTGCTGAGCGGGAGCTCCTGCAGCGACTGGTAGACCAGCGTCAGCGTGATGGTGAGCAGGACCGCGCCGGCGAGCAGGAACAACGCCGCGTATTGCAGCGTCAGCCGGGCGCGTACCGCCCACATCGTCGGCCCCATCGTCTCAGTATCGAGGACATTTCAAACCCCCGTAGCCCCCACCCTTACGTGGGGTCCCCGGGCCGGGGCCCCGCCCCCCGGCAGTCGGCTACTGCAACGTGGGGTAAGCGGGGGCTCAGCCCCCGCGGCCGCCGCTCACTTGATCTGATAGCCCGATCCCGGAGCAGTCAGGATGACTGGCGGCTCGCCGAGCTTGCGCCGCAAGGTCATCACCGTGACCCGGGCGACGTTGGTAAACGGGTCGATGTTTTCGTCCCACGCCCGCTCCAGCAGCTGCTCCATGGTTACCACGTCGCCGCCGGCCCGAAGCAGCTCTTCGAGCACGGCGAACTCCTTGCGGGACAAGGAGATGTATCGTCCGTCGCGGAAGACCTCGCGCCGCCCTGTATCTAGCGAGATCCCCGCGCGCTTCAACACCGGCGGCGACGCGGGTCGGGCGCGGCGTCCCAGCGCCCTGATGCGAGCAAGCAATTCACTGAAGGCGAAGGGCTTGGGCAGGTAGTCGTCGGCACCAAGGCTCAGCCCGGACACACGATCGCTGACCGCTCCGGCGGCGGTGAGCATGAGCACGCGGGTGTCTGGACGGGACTCCATCACCCTGCGGCACACCTCATCGCCGTGGACCACCGGAAGGTCACGGTCGAGGACCACCACGTCGTACGCATTGACGTTGAGCCGATCCAGCGCCGCCTGACCGTCGTGGACGACGTCAACCGCCAACGACTCCTGCCGCAGGCCCTCCGTGATCGTGTGCGCGAGCAGCTTTTCGTCCTCGACTACCAGGACACGCATGGCACCCATGATGCCTTGCGATCGATAAAACGGGAGTAAGGGCCGGTTTTGATGCCCTCTTTATCGCTTATGTGGTTTCCTCGTACCCCAAAGGCGCGCTCCAAACGCGAGTCGCTTTCGCACCAATTGCGGGATCTCCGGAGACGGAGCTCCCGCCGCACGGCCTTCCGCGGGGAGCGGACGCGCACAGGGCTGCGACACGGCAGGTGGTTGACATGCGGATGCGACACCTTGTTCTCGTGGCGGTGGCGCTTGCCGCGGCTCCCCTCATGGCCGCCTGCACGCGATCCGGCGGCGGGCCTCAGGTCGCCACGGGCGACAACAGGGCACCCGGCGGCGGCAGCATCCAGCCCGCGCCGGCGGCCGACGAGGACGAGCGGCGGCGCCAGTTTGTGTCCTGCATGCGCTCGCTGGGCGTCGAGCTGGCCACGCCCGGCGGGGAGCGGCGCGAGCCGTCGACCACCGGGCCCGAGGCCGAGCGGGCCAACGCCGCGCTGGAGCAGTGCCGGGTCTACCTGCCGGGTGAGGGCAGACCGCCCCAACCGTCGCAGGAGGACATCGAGAAGGCGATCGCCTACGCGAGGTGCGTGCGCGAAAACGGCGTCCCCTATTATCCGGATCCCGACCCCGAGACCGGCCAGCCCGAGGTGACCACCGAGCTCGGCGATCGGATCAAGCACGACCCGCAGATGCCGGTCGCCGACGAGAGGTGCCGCAACGTGACGCCCGCCGCCCACCCCGAGGGGACCAACCCGGGCGGGGCCAACGGATGACCGAGCGCGCCCGCATCCATCGCCGCACCGTCGTGATTGGAGTCGGTGCGGTGGTGCTGCTGGGCGCGGGCGGTGCGCAGGCGCTGCTGCGGCGGGAGCGGCAGCAGGCCGCCCCGCCCGCCCGGCGGCCCGCCGCGACGGCCCGGGTGATCCGCGAAACCCTCGCCCAGGAAACGGTTTTGACCGGCCGGCTGGGATACGGTACCCAACAAATATTTGAATCAAAAGCGGTGGGCACGATCACCTGGCTGCCGGAGCCGGGCGCCGTCATCTCGCGCGGCGGCGTGCTGATGACCGCCGACGAGCATCCCGTCGTCGCGCTGTATGGCAGCCTGCCCATCTACCGGCCGCTACGCGCGGGCAGCGAGGGCAACGACGTGGCCCAGCTGGAAGACAACCTGAGGGCGTTGGGCCACAGCGGCTTCACCGTCGACAAGGAGTTCAACGGCGCGACCGAGCGGGCGGTCAGGCTGTGGCAGCGCAGCCTCGGCCTGCCCGAGACCGGTGTGGCCGACGCGAGCTGGGTGACCTATGTGGACGGTGCGATCCGGGTCGCCGAACGCAGGGCCAGGGTGGGCTCCGCCGCGTCCGGCCAGGTTTTCACATACACGCCAACGACAAAAGTGGTGACGGTGGACGTCCGCGTCGACGAGATGGCGTGGGCGACCAAGGACGCCGCGGTGACGGTGCGGCTGCCCGACGGCGGCATGGTGGAGGGGATCGTCACCGCGGTCGGCAATGAGGTGTCCGGATCGGACAGTGCCGCCGCGGCCGACGCGACCGTGCCGGTGACGATCGCGCTCGGCGACCAGGGCAGGCTGGGCGCGCTCGAGCGGGCGCCGGTGGAGGTGCGGCACGTGTCGCAGCGCCGGGAAGACATCCTGACCGTGCCGGTCTCGGCGCTGCTGGCACTGGTCGAAGGGGGTTACGGGCTGGAAGTGGTGTCCGACGCGCAGACACGCATCATCACCGTCCAAACCGGACTCGTCGCGCGGGGCAGGGTCGAGGTGCGCGGGGAAGGGCTGGCCGAGGGCATGGTCGTCGGGATGCCAGAGTGAAGCTTCGCCCGGCGCGCCTGCGACCCTCCGACGTCGCCCGGTTGGGCGCGGTGGGCCTGCGCACCCGGCCGCTGCGCGTCACCCTGTCCGCCCTCGGCGTGGCGATCGGGATCGCCGCCATGCTCGCGGTGGTCGGCATCTCGGCGTCGAGCCGGGCCGACCTCGACCGCGCGCTGGACCGGCTCGGCACCAACATGTTGACGGTCGCCCCCGGCACCACGCTGTTCGGGGGAGATGCCGTGCTGCCGGACGCGTCGGTGGCCATGATCCGCCGGGTGGGTCCGGTGCAGTCGGCTTCGGCTGTCGGGCGGGTGCGGTCGGCATCGGTGTACCGCAACGAGTTCGTGCCGCGCGGGCAGTCCGGCGGGATCGCGGTCATGGCCGCGCGGCTGGACATGCTCGCCACGGTCGGTGCGACCGTCGGCGCCGGTGCGTGGCTCACGGCGGCCACCGAGGTGTTCCCGGCGGTCGTGCTGGGCGCGACGGCCGCGCGGCGGCTGGGGGTCGGCACCCCCGGGCTGCGCGTGTGGCTGGGCGAGCAGTGGTTCAGCCTCGCCGGTGTGCTGGCGCCCGTGCCGCTCGCGCCCGACCTCGACGCGGCGGCGTTGGTGGGATGGCCTGCGGCGCAACGCTATTTGAGGTGGGACGGTCACCCGACGACGGTGTTCGTGCGGGTGCGGCCGGATGCGGTGGAGGCCGTGCGGTCGGTGCTCGCCGCGACCGCCAATCCCGAAAAGCCCGGCGAGGTCAGGGTTTCGCGGCCGTCCGACGCGCTGCTGGCCCAGCGGGCCGCCGAGACGGCGTTCAACGGGCTGCTGCTCGGGCTCGGCGCGGTCGCGCTGCTGGTCGGCGGGCTTGGCGTGGCCAACACGATGGTCGTGTCCGTCCTGGAGCGAAGGTCGGAGATCGGCCTGCGCCGGTCGCTGGGCGCGACCAAGAGCCAGATCTGGCTGCAGTTCGTCACCGAGTCGTGGATGCTGTCGGCGCTCGGGGGTATCGTGGGTGTCGCCGCGGGCAGCGCCATCACCGTCACCTACGCCCTGACGCGCGGCTGGCCACCGACCATCCCCATCACCGCGCTGGCCGCCGCTTTCGTCCTCACCACCGCCATCGGCACGCTCGCCGGCCTCTACCCGGCCACCCGCGCCGCCCGGCTGTCGCCCACCGCGGCGCTCGCCTCGGCGTGACGTGGTGCAAAGCCGCGTCGGCAAGCCGACGTATTTAGGCCCGGGCGGTGGATCTCGTGTTGGTATGACGACAACACCCATAGAGCCAACAAAGCCCAAGCCCCGCACCCACACGATCATCACTGATCGGGACGAGCGGCTGCACGGGCTGACCGACTCCCCGCTCATCGCCGAGCAGAACAAGCTGCGCACCCCGGCGGCGCTGAAGCTGCAGCGCGACGCCGACCGCCTTAAGTGCCGGCCCAAGTCCTTCACCGTCGAAGGCGGCACCAAGAAGTTCGACGAATGGGCGCGTGTCGACGTTGAGGGCGCCGTCGACGAATCGTCGCTGCGGCTGCAGATCGAGGTGGTCTGCAATCCGGAATACATGTGCGAGCCGCACGACCTCGTGCCGATCTATCTGGAGCGGGGCACCGACGACTTCGTCTTCATGATCGAAGTGCTGGAGCCGACGAAGGGCCAGAACTACTTCAAGATTGAGGCCGTGTACCCGCTGCGCGAGCTCATCGGCGCGCTGGGGCTAAACATGACCACCGGCGCCAAGCCGTTCGAAGTGATCCGGGCCGAGTTCGCCGAGCTCGGCGTCAGCGCGCAGTGGCTGGCCGATACGACCGGTGTCAATGGGCCCAACCATGTCAGCGGCGGCGTGTTCGAGAAGGGCGGCTCGGGCAAGGTGCTCCTGCGCCCCCGCACACCGCAGCAATTCGCCGAGACCGTGTCCGTGCGCAACACCGAGTGGAACATGGCCGAGCGGCTCACCTCGGCCCGCGGCCGCCCGGTCTATCTGGCGTTCGAATCCATCCTGGCCAGCGGCAAGGAGATGGCTACGACGCTTGAGGCCGAGTCGGAGTATCAGGTCGAAGAGGGCATCCTGAATATGATCATCGGGCGGATGGAAAGCCTGCCCGAGCAAGGCTTCGAGCTGACCAAGAGCGTCAAGACCTACACCGACTACTACTTCGACATCCAGCCGACGTGCCCGTTCCTGGCCAACCGGATCGTGCTGCGCCGCCGCTCGGTGCCGACCGACCCGCAGGGCACCTACCTGTTCACCCTCAAGGGCCGTACACACACGGAGGGCAACGAGAGCATCCGCCTCGCCGCGCAGGTCAACCTCATCGAGCAGGGACTCGACCCGGATATCCTGCGCACGTTTCTCTGCGACACCGTCCACAACGACAACGCGTTCGCCATCGTGCTGCGCGATGTGCTGGAGGACCGCGGGCTCGGCCATCTGCTGACCGAAAAGTGGGCGCTCGAGTGCGTCATGACCGTGGTCTCCGAGCGGCACAAATACTCGCTGAAGTTCCCCGACGCCACAGTCATCGAGTTCAGCGCCGACAAGGCCAGGTGCGGCAAGGCCGAGCTGTTCAGCTTCGAGCTCGGTGTCGGCCACCCCGGCCTGACCGCCGGCAACACGGCCACCGCGCTGTCCATGGGCAAGCGCATCGCCCAGTTCAACTCGAACGTCGGATTGGCGCCGACACCCATGGGCGCCAAGAAGTTCGAGGCGAAGGCCCGCCCCATCACACGGCCCTTCCACATCCCGCAGGACCTGACCAACCGGCGCCTGTTCCAGAAGGCGGACTTCCTCAAGTACCTGAGCGTCCGCGAGTGGCTCATCACGGAGATCTTCGGGCTTGACATCAGGAAACTCACGCCCGGCGGCAACAAGGCCAGCGTGCTGGCCCAGATGCTGGGCATCGGCAAGTAGCAGCGCGAACGGCCGGGCGAGGGTTTCCCACTCGCCCGGCCGTTCGCTGTGCCCGGGTGCGTTTACGTGAGAGGACTGGCCGCGCCCCGGGCGGTTTGCTGTATCGCGCGCAGGATCGCGGGGATCGACCCGATCAGCAGGATGATGGCCCAGATGATGGCCACGATGGCGAACACGATCCCGGCGATGTCGTCGGTGATGCTGACGAGGATTCCGGGTACCAAGCCATGTAAAAAGACGGCGACCACATTGCCCAGAAGGGAGGTGATGGCCAGGGCCACCAATCCCTTGTTTTGCAGGAAACGCTGCTGCGCGGCGACCAGGCAGATGAGCCCGACCATCTTGAGAAACATGATGAGCGACAGCAGGGCGGACGCGTCGCCGCGCGGGAAGTCTCCCCAGATGATGAGATAGGCGATGGTGCCGAAGGGGAACGCCAGCAACAGTGTCACCATCAGGATTAGCTGCGCGATGGCGATGATCACCAGCACGATCGCGGTGAGGATGAGGATTATCGCGCCCACGAGCGTGATGATGCCCTGCGCCCGGGCGTGCAATCGCTTGGAGAACAGCACACTCAGGCCCATCAGCGCGGCCGTGCCAAACATGATGACGTCGATGAGCGCCAGATAGCTTATCGCGTACCCTTCGGCGACCACCCAAGCGGCGCCGATTTCGAGCAGCACCACGAGTCCAAACGCGACCAGGAAGATGAAGAAGAACGGTGTGCGCAGTCGGTCCAGCATCTCACTCACCCACAACCACGGTGCACTCTTTACACGTCAGCGTGATTTCCCCGCCCCGGTCGTCGATCGCGACGTCGACCGATGAGCCCCCCTCGAGGGTCTCCTCCGAAACGTCATCGCTACGCGGGGTGCGGGTCTTGAGCGACACCACGCGATCCGGCCGCAGCCGAACCTCGCGGATGTCCTCATCGGACGGTGTCACCGTCAGCACGCAACTGTCCTTGATGGACATTGTGTTGCCCGAAAGGCAAGGCGCGGAAAGCTCTTCGAGCTTGGCCTGAGGCGGCCCGCCGAACAGCCCGCCCAACGCCTTGACCAACCCGTGCTGGGACGGGTCCGGCGGCGGGCCGGACCCGTTCTGCGTGGCGGCACCCGTCACATACAGCGCGATGATCAGCACGATCACCACGGCCAGGATCTTCTGCCCCCTAGTCAACGCGGGCAGCATGCGAGTCAATTTGGACAACATGTCAGTGGTCCAGGTAGAAGCGGACGGTGGCCCACTCATGCGCCGTGCCGTAGTCGTCCATGGCCTGGACCTGCACGACCACCCACCCGTTGTGCCGGGTGTTGCTGACGGTCGTGTAGTTCAGCTTCGGCATCGGCGGCGTGTGCTGCTTGGCCGTGACGATCTGCGGCGGGTCCAGCACGCTGTGCCCGCACTGCTCGGTCGTGCCCGACTTGACGCAGCGCTCCGGCAGCACGTAGATCATCCACTTGTTGACCCACGAGTCGGTCTGGGTCCAGACGATCTGCGGCATGGTGTTCGGCGGGATCGTGACCCCGGCGGCCGGGGAGGAGATCACCGGCTTGGTGGCGGAGATAATGATGTCCATGCTTATCTGGGTCCCCTTGGCGGCCAGCACACCCTCCGGGAGCGACTGCCTGGTCACCGCGCCGTTGCCAGCCTTGTCATACCGGTAGACGACGGTCCCGGCGACGAGACCCGCCTTTTCCAGCTCCGCCGTGGCATCCTTCAGCCTCAGTCCGATCATCTTGGGCACGGGCACATACACGATCGGCGCGACCGAGGTCGTCGGCACGGGGGTGGGCGACGGCGTGGGCTCGGGCGTTCCCCCGTCCGGCCACACGAGCCACGTCACGACCCCGATCACGAGCACCAGCAGGGCCGCCGCGACAACGATCCACCAAGGGAACTTCTTCTTCGGCGGTGCGGGCGGCGCCGGGACCTCGATCATCACGCGCCGGCTGAGCACGAAGCTCTCCTCAGGCGGCGTGTCGGGCGGGCACACCCTCGCGGCGATCTCGTACTGCCCCGGCGCGACCGTCGCGGGCACGCTGATGCGCACGAGATACGGCGCGGACGCCGCGGGCCGGATCGGCCGTTGCGGATCGTCGATGGTAAACCAGGTTTCGTCGACGCCCTCGCCTGCCCGGATGTCGAACACAGCCCTCGCAATGCGGTTGGACTGGTTCGTGACGGTGAAGGTCACCTCGCCGCTGCGGCTCTCGTCGAGCGCGACTCGTTCCGTTGCGGTGGTGACCACCCACTTGGTGTCGGTGGCCATTACAGTTCTCCAATCTCAAAGGTTGTCGCGGCTGGCTTCTCCAGCTCGACGATGTGTCTGACCAGTTCGGCCTGCTCCCGTACCCGCACGATGATGTGGAACGGTCGGTCGGCCGGTTCTTCGATTTGCACTTCGGACAGCCCGGTGGCGATGCGGATCGCCTCGCGCAGACCCGTTGCGGTACCCCGGATCTGGGCGATCGCCGCGCCGCGCGACACGACGTCACGCCGCGCGCCGAGATGGTCGGCCGCCACCCACCGGGTGAGGAACGCGACCATCCGATCCGGACAGCGATAGGGATGGAACAGATCCTCGACCGCGGCGAGCTGTTCCTCGCTGCGCTCGTGCAGTCCCTCCATCACGCCCAGCAGCGCGCTGAGCACGCTCGACGGCTGTTGCAGCGAACGCTGGTAGGCGGCGGGCAGCAGGCCCGCGATGTGGTCATGCCGCATCCTCGGTCACCACCTCGATGTCGTGGTTGCCCGAGACGAGCAGCCAGGTGGGCGGGATCGTGACCAGCTGGGTGAGCTCCTTGCTCGCGGCGGCGCGCCACTGGTTCGGACTGGTCCGGCTGTATATGCCGCGCACGCCGCCGGTGAACACGTGTTCCTGCGCGGCGATCGAGTGGACCGGCTCGAAGCGGGTGCGGTCGCGCAGGGGCAGACCGCAGTTGACCGACGGGCTTTCCCACTGCGGCGAGGCCGCGGCGGTGTCCAAAGTGAGCACTCCGGCCGACTGGCTGGCGGCGAACGCCTTACCGTCCAAGAAATCAAGCGACCAGCAAGTGCCGCCGGTCCATCCGGCAGAGACCGCTTCCCAGCGCAGGTCCGGCTCGAAGAGGCGGGCGCGGAAGCAGCCCTTGCCCGGCTTGCTCGGGTCGGACACGCCCGTGCCCGCCCACAGCACCGTGTCGGGGCCGTCGATCTGGACGGCGAGCGTGCGAGTGTCGTTTCCGGACAGTCCAACGTGGGCGAAGCTGTCCTGCCGGCCGCCGTTTGTGGACAGGTAAACCCCGTAGTTTCCCTGCGACGCGCACGCCACGCCCCAGACACCGCGCTCGGACACGAACGCCTTGACCGAATAGAAACCGCGATCCGGGTCCTTGGAATCGACGATGATCTGCAGCGGTACGGAATCCGCTTTCAGCGACAGCTCATAGAGACCGAAATCTGTCGCCAGCAGCAGCGAGACCGCTTCCTCCCGGTCGATCCAGGTCGCCTCGAGCACGACCGCCTCGATCTCGGCGAGCTTGCGCCACGTCTCGCCGAGGTTCTCCGACACGTGGATCGACGAGTGTCCACCCTCATCGGAGTAGGTGATGGCGGCGACGACGCCGGGCCGGGCCACGACGCCCGGCCGCTCTGCGGCCGGGGTGGGCAGCACCTGGCGCACGGTCTCGCCCGGGAAGTAGGCGATCAGCTCCCAGCCCTGACCGTTGTTGGTCGAACGGAAAACGGTCTCACCGCCCGCGCAGTACCAGGTGTTGGCCTGATACCTGTCGGCGGCCACGGAACGCACGGTCGTGTCGGGCGCGGCGTCGACGATGAAGCGCACGTCCTCGACATAGCGCACGCCCGGCTCGGCCTGCTCCAGGATCCGGAACACATTGGACGCCCGCAGCGGCTCGCCGAACGCCCACCCCTCGACCGTTCCGGGCGCGGGCAGCGGGCTGAGCGTCTGGTACAGACGATCGTGGATGCGCCGGCGCACCGCATCGAGGTCCTCCTGGCGCCCGACCACGACCCGGCCACGGATGGAAACGGTCTTGTAACGCGCCCACGTCGTGGTGACACTCGTGCCCAGCGCACGCCGACCGTCCAGATCGGACTGCGCGGCCTGGCGCACCTCCTCGAGCTGGCGAGACGTCATCGTCTCGACCGGCAGGCGCCAGCCGGGGCGGGCCTGCTCGGACACGTACGGCACGAGGGTCACCTCGACCTCACCCGGGCGGGCAAACGACCACATCGACGCGCGGGTGAACGCTTTGGCCCTCGCCACGGCCGGGGAGTTCGCCGTGGCGAGGAGTTCGAAATCGCGCGCGGTGACGGCGCGATGCAGCGTGAACAGCTCGTAGGGACCGCGCCGGGCGGCCGCCTCGACCGGCTCGATGTCGCGGCCGGCGCGCGCCGGGTCGGCATTGGTCACGCGGACACCGGGAATCGGCTCGCGCAGGCCGGTCAGCGTGTTCGCGGCGACGTTGCCCGACGAGCCTCCGCCCGTGCGGTACCACATCCTGATTTCTCTATGGGCCTCAGGCATGACACTGGTCTCGTAGGCGAAGGTGACGACGCCGGAGGACCTGTCGAGCATGTAGGTGCGGTCGGTCGGTGGGAGCCCCGCGAAGGTCTCGACGCGGCGCCAGATCTCGAAGCTCTTGCCGAGGTACTCGCGGGCTTCACCCTGGGGCGTGGGCGTTTCCACCCCGAGCATGACCTCCAGCGGGTCGCCCGTGGTCACGAGCGGCGCGTGCTGGGCGCGCAGGACCTGCCCCGGCAGGCCGGTGCCCATGCCGAGCAGCTCGCCGTCGATGAGCTCGCAGTGATAGGCGCGGATGCGCGTCTCGGTCTCGCCGGCGGCGATGACGGCCGGTGCGGTGGTGGTGAAGACGACCGGCTGGGGGTCGCTGCCGCGCGCGGCCGTCACCTTCGTGCCGATCGGGATGACGATGCGCTCGGTGGTGTCGTTGGTGGCGCGGGTGAACGTGAGTTCGGCCCACGCCGCCGCCGGGGGATGGCGGGCGATGCCCAGCAGGTTGAGGAACTCGAGGTAGGCCTTTTCCGGCAAACGGTTGAGGCGGTACAGCATGACCTCGGTTAGATACGCGAATGCTTCGATGAGAACGATACCGGGGTCGTGCACCGACAGGTCGCTCCATTCCGGACACGAGCGTTGCACGCGTGCGCGGGCGTCAGCGACGAGATCGGCGAAGTTTCTATCGTCCAAATTAGGCACTGGAATGGTCATGACGGTTCTCCAACGGGGATCTGGTATTCGAGGTCGGCGACGGTCAGGGTCTGGCGGACGCGGTAGCGCAGGCGGATGTTGAGGCGGGACACGACCTCCGGGTCGGGGTCGGCGTCCACCTCCTCGATCTCGATGCGCGGCTCCCAGCGCTGCAACGCCTGCCTTACGTAGTGGATGGCCAGGCCCGCGGTGGTCTGGTCATTGGGCGCGAAGAGGAGGCGGTGAAGGTACGAGCCGTAGTCCGGGCGCATCACACGCTCGCCCGGCACCGTGCCGAGCAGCAGCATGATGGCCTGGCGGATGGCATCATCGCCGGGCACGAGCGCGACCCGTCCCGTGGCGGTGGTCGTCAACTCAAATCTCAGGGCGCTCATGGGAATCAACCTCCACAAAGGACTGGCTCATCGTTAATCGGCTTCCACAAAGGACTGGCTCATCATTAATCCGCTTCCACAAAGGACTGGCCCGGGGAGCGGACGCGGTAGTGGACGGTGCCGGGGACTGTGCCGTCGGTCAGGCCGTCAAGGGTGTCCATGACGATGGCCTTGCCGTCTATGCGGATCCAGGAGTTGTAGCCCTCGAAGACGCGAAGGGTTTTCTTGCAGGGCTTCATGGTCGCGCCGATATTGGGGCAGCGCGCGACGGCGCGGCCCTCGGGGTCGTGGTCCACGAGGATCGGATGGCCGCTGATCTCGACCCAGTGCTGCGACGGGTTGTTTTCCACGTTGCCGTCGTGGTCGCACCGGACGTCCGCGGTGGTGATGATGATTTTCATGGCAGTACCACCGGGAGCGGCAGAGGCGCATGCTCGAAGTCGATGTTCGCGGCGCGGATGCTGAGGTGGTGCCCGGGTGCTTCGATCACCAGATCGGTCTTTGCGGTGAGGGAGACCAGGTCGGGGGTGAGCTCCAGTGAGCTGCCGTCGGCATTGGACAGTTTGAGGGAGCGCTTGTCATCGTCGATGACGATGGTCTGGCCGCCCGAGCTGTGCAGGGTCCAGCGCTTGACCGCGTCGCCCTCGACCCCGTGGTCGGGCGGGTTGACCGGACCGTAGAGGGCACCCAGCACGATGCCCTCGGCCGGGTTCTCGTGCGGGAGCGCGATAAGCACGAGGTCGCCGGGGTCGGGAAGGGCGATGATACCCTTGCCGGGGCCTGCTCCCGGGCACAGCACCCCGAGCCAGCCGGCGTCGATGTCGCCATATGCGGGCAGCGACACCCGGACCCGGCCGTCGCCGCCCTTGACGGACGTCACCTTGCCGAGCGTGATGGACGCGCCTGTGGCCGCGTCCTTGGGGTCCGGGGGTTCGGTGGAGAAGCGGGTCCGGAAGCCGTCGGCGTTGACCGTGTGAGTCGAATGGGTGATGACATGCGCGCCGTCGATGCTCGGGATGGCGATGGTTTGGCCGGGGCGCAGGGCCGGGTTGCCATGGGCGATCGCCTCGAGGGACACCTTGGTGCGGCTCGCGGCGGCCTGCGCGGCCTCGGCGAGCAGGGCGGGGGACTGGTCCACCAGCGTCCGCTCACCCTTTTCGGAGCCTGTCGCGCGTTCGGTGACGAACTCGCCGCGCTGCGGGTGCCAGCCGATGGCGGTGACCGAGCCGCAGAGGCCCTCGAGGTTGGCCTCGACCCGCAGGTACCACAGGTCTTGGTCCAGCTGGAGAGGTTTGCCGTGGGGGCGCAGGTCGACGACGCGTACCGTCTGCCCGGCGCGGGCGATGTAGCGGCCGCAGCGGGCGGCGGTCTGGGTCAGCAGATCCCAGTCCGACTGGCGGTGCTGGACCAGTCGCGGGATGCGGCCGGTCGGTTCGCACTCGACCGCCTCGCCGGTAAGCTGTTTGGCCAGGTCGGCGAGCGTGATGTCCTCGAAGACGCGCGGTTGCTGCTGCTTGCGCAGGCGGTGCAGGCGGTCATAGGCGCGCAGGATCCAGGCCCGCTCGGAGCCCGGGTTGTGGACCGTTTCCACGGCAGTGACTTCGCCCACGAAGAGGTCGTCGTCGGCGATGGCTATGATGAGGTTCGCGCCCAGCGGCCAGTCGTCGGTCGTTGGCGCACCGGCGATCGTCACCTCCGCCTGGGTCGGCTGAGACAGTCGCTCGCTCACGCGCAGCGCGAGGATGCGCGCGTCGAGGCGGCGGCCGTTCAGCGTGATGTCGATGGTCGGGATCCTCATGACGGCACCGCCAGGACCTCGCCGGGCCGGATGGCAAGCGGGTTGGCCACGTCGTTGTGGCGGGCGAGTTCGCGCCATTGGGTGGGATCGCCGAGCGCTTGCGCCGCAAGGACATCGAAGCGCACGCCCGCGTCGCCGCCACCGCCGGTGGCCTGGACGGCGCTCTCGGTGGTGCGACCCTTGGTGGGAGTCGTCTCCTCGCGGGCGCGCACCAGCTTCAGGCGCAGCCAGCTCCTGCGCGGGGTGCCGGATCCGTCGACGGCGTCGAGCCGTTCGGCCACGCTGACCACCACGCCGGGCAGGTTCCATGCCTTGCCCCAGACGAGGCGCACCAGCGGCGGGCGGCCCTCACCGTTCTCCGCCAGCTGCCACAGCCTGCCCGTAAGGGCGCGCACATCATCGGGGCGATGAGCCGGCTCCACCAGATCCACATCGAAGAGGAGGTCCATCACCAGCTCGGTGCGGCCGCCGCCGGTAAACAGCAGCTCGTCGTCGGCGCCCGAGCCGATGACCGCGCCCGGGAGGGCCGCGGGGCGCACACCGGCGAGGCGGCGAACCACAAGCGTCTCAGGATTCACAAGGCAATCGACGCGGTCGCCGGTAGCGTCGACAAGAAAGGCTATCCGTTCCATTGGGTACCCGCCTGCTCCCGTTCCAGTCGCTCGATCCTTGGTGAATCAATGCTTTGATTCGCCGGTACCGCCCACAGCGCCGAGTCGTCCGGCAGCTGCGGCCATCGCGCCGTGTTGGCGGGCTCACCGATCAGGTCCGGCCACACCATGTCGCTGGTGTGCGCGCCCAAGCCGCCGCCGTTTGTCTCGCCAGCGACCACAACGTTTGCTGCCCCGGCCGTCTCGCCGCGCCACACAGTTTCACTGCGCCGACCCGCTTCGCCGCGCCGACCCGCTTCGCCGCGCCGACCCGCTTCGCCGCGCCGACCCGCTTCGCCGCGCCGACCCGC
>JBIOYB010000202.1:0-16993 GCA_044869915.1 Allorhizocola sp. | reverse complement strand
TCAGGACGGAGCAGGGTAATTGCGAATCTAAGATCGCGATGTCGACGGCCTCCCGCTGGACCGCGCTGGCCACCTTGTCGCCCTGAGACATCTCCGCGACGACGATCATTTCCGGCGCCTGCGACAGTACACTCGCGATCGCTCCGCGCAGCAGCTTGCCTTTTTGTCCAATAAGGACTCTGATCACCACTTGCCCCCAGTCACGCCCATTCCCCGTAGCTTTGAAATGGCACGCCGCTGGCGGTACGGCGCAGTTGCTGTTTTGGTCGAAGCTTAGCCGCACATACTAGTGCGTCCTACATGAATACTGATTCACGTCAACTAAAGCATCATGTTTAACTCTCCAGGGCGCGCCCACCCTTCTCAATGGGACAAGTACACAATTTCATTTTCTAAAAAAGATCGGCTCGTGTCTATGCTTTGTCGAGCATAGCCCGTCCCGTCCATCGTTTGTTGGGAGACTCGCCCAACGGGCACGTTGGCGATTCGGGCGACGCGGCTCACATACCCCGAGTACTCTGTTGCATGATCATGCGCCCCTCCGTATGCTTACCGAGCGAGCGAATGACTATGCGGAGGAGAGTATGGGCATCCAGGTAGCGGTGGCGGGCGCCAGCGGCTATGCCGGCGGCGAGCTGCTGCGACTGATCGCCGGCCATCCCCACTTCGACCTGGTCGCCGCCACGGCTTATTCACAGGCGGGCCAGCCCCTGTCCCACGTCCACCCCCACTTGACCGGGCTCGACCTGACCCTGTCGGCCACGACAGCCGACGCGGTCCGCGAGGCCGACCTCGTGTTCCTCGCGCTGCCGCACGGCGAGTCGGCCGCGGTCGCCGCGCAGATCGACGGGCCCAAGCTGGTCGATCTCGGCGCCGACTTCCGGCTGCGCGACGCGAGCCTGTGGCAGCGCTACTACGGCGGCGACCACGCCGGCACATGGACCTACGGCCTGCCCGAGCTGCCCGGCCAGCGCCGCCAGATCGCGGGCTCCGCCCGTGTCGCGGCCACCGGCTGCTACGCCGTGGCCACCACGCTCGCCCTCGCGCCACTGCTGCTCAGCGGGCTCGCCCAGCCCGAGGACGTGGTCGTGGTCGCGGCGTCGGGCACCTCGGGCGCGGGCAAGTCACCCAAGGCACACCTGCTCGGCAGCGAGGTGATGGGCGACCTGTCGCCCTACAAGGTGGGCCAGCACCAGCACGTGCCCGAGATCAAGCAGGCGACCGGGGCCAAGACGATGTCGTTCACCCCGGTGCTGGCCCCGATGCCGCGCGGCATCCTGGCCACGGTCACCGCGACGCCCACCCACTGCGACATCACCGCCTCGGTGGTGCGCGAGGTGCTCCTCGACGCCTATGCCGACGAGCCGTTCGTGCACCTGCTGCCCGAGGGGCAGTGGCCGCACACGGCCGCGACCCTGGGCTCCAACAGCGCCCACCTGCAGGCGGCCGTCGATGCCGACAGCGGCCGGATCATCGTGGTGAGCGCGATCGACAACCTCGGCAAGGGCGCGGCGGGCCAGGCGGTCCAGTGCGCCAACCTCATGTTCGGGCTGCCGGAGACCTCCGGCCTGTCTGTCTTTGGAGTGGCGCCATGAGTGTTACGGCTCCCAAGGGTTTCCGGGCCGCGGGGGTCGCGGCGGGGATGCGGTCCAGCGGTGCGGCCGATGTCGCGCTCGTCGTCAACGACGGCCCCGACGCGACGGCCGCGGGCGTGTTCACGGGCAACCGGGTCAAGGCCGCCCCGGTGCTGTGGAGCCAGCAGGTGCTCAAGGGCCGCGCGCTCAAGGCGGTCGTGCTCAACGCCGCCGGAGCCAACGCGTGCACCGGCCCGGCCGGATTCCAGGACACCCACCGCACGGCCGAGTATGTCGCGGCCAAGCTCGGCGCGATGGGCGCCGGCCAGGTCGCCGTGTGCTCGACCGGCCTGATCGGCGTGCGTCTCGACATGCCCAAGCTGCTGTCCGGAGTGGACGGTGCGGTGCGGGCGCTGTCCAAGGCGGGCGGCGACAACGCGGCCGAGGCCATCATGACCACCGACACGCATCCCAAGAAGACCATCGTCGAGGGCGACGGATGGACCGTCGGCGGCATGGCCAAGGGCGCGGGCATGCTCGCCCCGGCGCTGGCCACCATGCTGTGCGTGCTCACCACCGACGCGGTGGCCGGGTCCGACGCGCTCGACGAGGCGCTGCGCGAGGCGACGCGGGTGACGTTCGACCGGCTCGACTCCGACGGGTGCATGTCCACCAACGACACCGTGCTGCTGCTGGCGTCCGGCGCGTCCGGGCTGTCGCCCACACAGGAGGAGCTGACCGCCGCGGTGACCAAGGCGTGCCACGACCTGGCGCAGCAGCTGCTCGCCGACGCCGAGGGGCACACCAAGCGCATCGCCATCGAGGTGACCAACGCGCTCACCGAGGAGGAGGCGGTCGAGGTGGCCCGATCGGTGGCGCGCAACAATCTGCTCAAGGCGGCGCTGTTCGGCAACGACCCCAACTGGGGCCGGGTGCTCGCGGCCGTGGGCACGACCGAGGCCGAGTTCGAGCCCGACCGGCTCGACGTCGCGATGAACGGGGTGTGGGTGTGCCGGACCGGTGCCGCCGCCGAGGATCGGTCCAAGGTGGACCTGTCCGGCCGGGAGGTCACCATCACCATCGACCTGCACGCCGGTGCCGCGCAGGCAACCGTGTGGACCAATGACCTGACCCACGACTACGTCCACGAGAACTCGGCGTATTCGTCATGAGCGAAGTGATCGTCATCAAATACGGCGGGCACGCCATGACATCGCCCGCGCTGCAGGCCTCGTTCGCGGCCGACATCGCGCAGCTGGCCCGCGAGGGCAAGCGGCCGGTCGTGGTGCACGGCGGCGGGCCGCAGATCTCGGCCATGCTCGACCGGGTCGGCATCAAGTCGAGCTTCCACGCCGGGCTGCGGGTCACCACCCCCGAGATCATGGAGATCGTGCGGATGGTCCTGCTCACCATCGGCAAAGACCTGGTGCGCCTCATCAACGCCAAGGGTGGCTCGGCGGTCGGACTGTCCGGTGAGGACGGTCATCTCATCACGGCCGTGCCGGTCGCGCACGACATCGGGCTGGTCGGCGAGGCGGGCAGCGTCAACCCGACCCTGGTGGAAAAGCTGCTGGCCGACGGGCACATCCCGGTGGTCTCGACGATCGCGCCGGACGCTTTCGGCGTACCACATAATCTGAATGCGGATACCGCGGCGGCCGCGTTGGCGATCGCGCTCGGCGCCGCGAGGCTGGTGATCCTGACCGATGTGCCTGGGCTGTATGCCGACTGGCCCGACACCGACAGCCTCCTGCCCCGGGTGAGCGCGGCCCGGCTGCAGGAGCTCATGCCCTCGCTGGAGCCGAGCATCCTGCCCAAGGTCGAGGCATGCCTGGCGGCGGTGCAGCGCGGTGTGCCCGCGGCGCATGTGGTCGACGGCCGCGTCCCCCACGCGGCGGTAAAACTTGACGAAGGGACGACGGTGCTGCCATGACACTCGTTGATCGCTGGCAACAGTCCATGATGGACAACTACGGCACGCCCTCGGTCGGCCTGGTGAGCGGGTCCGGCTCGGTCGTCTACGACGAACACGGCAGGTCCTATGTGGACATGCTGTCGGGCATCGCGGTCAACGCGCTCGGCCACGGGCATCCGGCCATCATCGACGCGGTGACCAAGCAGGTTTCCCGGCTGGGCCACGTGTCCAACTTCTTCGTCGCCGAGCCGACGGTCGCGCTCGCCGAGCTGCTGCTCGCGCTGACCGGCCGCCCGGGCCGGGTCTACTTCTGCAACTCCGGCGCCGAGGCCAACGAGGCGGCGTTCAAGCTGTCCCGGCTGACCGGGCGCACCAAGATAATCGCGGCCGAGCAGTCCTTTCACGGGCGCACCATGGGAGCGCTTGCCATGACAGGACAACCGCCCAAGCGCGACCCGTTCAAGCCGCTGCCTGTCGATGTCGTGCACGTGCCCTACGGCGATGTCGCGGCGCTCGAGGCAGTGGTCGACGGCGAGACGGCGATGGTGATCCTGGAGCCCATCATGGGCGAGGCCGGCGTGGTGCCCGCGCCCACCGGATACCTTGCCGCGGCACGGGCTTTGACCACCCGGCACGGCGCGCTGCTCGCGCTCGACGAGGTGCAGACCGGCGTCGGGCGCACCGGGCACTGGTTTGCCCACCAGGCGGAGGGCATCTCGCCCGACATCGTCACGCTCGCCAAGGGTCTGGGCGGCGGCCTGCCCATCGGCGCCACGATTTCCTTTGCCCCCGAGGCGGTTTTCGCGCCCGGGCAGCACGGCACGACGTTCGGCGGCAACCCGATCGCGTGCGCGGCGGCGCTGGCCGTGCTGCGCACGATCGCGGCCGACGGTCTGCTCGACCACGTGAAGCGGATCGGCGAGCGGATCCGGCGCGGGCTCTCCGGCCACCCGGCCATCAAAGACGTGCGCGGCGCCGGGCTGCTGCTCGGCGTGGTGCTGGCCGAGCCGCAGGCGCGCGAGGTGGCCGCGGCCCTGCGGGAGGCCGGGTTCCTGGTCAACCCGGCGCAGCCCGACGTCATCCGGATCGCGCCGCCGCTGATCCTCACGACGGCACAGGCGGACGCGTTCATCGCGGCGCTGGGCGAGCTGCTGGGGCCCCAATGAAGCACTTCCTGCGGGACGACGACCTCAGCCCCACCGAGCAGGAGCGGGTGCTGACCCTCAAGCCCGGCCGCGACCTGGAGGGCCTGAGCGTCGCGGTCATCTTCGAGAAGCCGTCGCTGCGCACGCGGGTTTCGTTCGAGGTGGGCATCGCGCAGCTGGGTGCGACGCCGGTGATCGTCGACGCGATCACGACCCACTTCGGGCGGGGCGAGTCGATGGGCGACGCGGCGCGGGCGCTGTCCCGGTTCGTCGACGTGATCGTGATCCGGACGCACGGCGATGACCGGCTCGGCGAGCTGGCGTCCTTCGCGTCGGTGCCGGTGGTCAACGCGCTCACCGACGGGTTCCACCCGTGCCAGGTGCTGGCCGACCTGATGACGATCCGGCAGCACCTGGGCGGCACGAGCGGGCGCACGCTGGCCTATCTGGGCGACGGCGCCAACAACATGGCCAACTCCTACCTGCTGGGCGGTGCGACCGCGGGCATGCACGTGCGCATCTCCCATCCGGTGGGCTTCGCCCCCAGCGCCCGGATTGTCGAAGCGGCGCAACGGATCGCGGCCACGACCGGCGGCTCGGTGGCGCTCGTGAGCGACCCGCGCGAGGCGGTGTCCAATGTGGACGTCGTGGCCACCGACACGTGGACGTCGATGGGCATGGAGGGCGACGGGCTTGACCGGATCACACCCTTCCTGCCATACCAGATCAACGCCGAGCTGCTCAAACCGGTGCCGCAGGCCATCGTGCTGCACTGCCTCCCGGCACACCGCGGCGAGGAGATCACCGACGAGGTGATGGACGGGCCGCAGAGCGTCGTGTTCGACCAGACCGAAAACCGGCTCCACGCGCAAAAAGCCCTGCTCTCCTTCCTGATTGGGCAGCGATGACCGCACCGTTCACCCGTTCGGCACGGCACGCGCGCATCGAGGGCATCATCCGCGGGCACGAGGTGCGCTCGCAGACCGAGCTCGGCGAGCTGCTCGCGTCCGGCGGCGTGCAGGTCACCCAGGCCACACTCTCACGCGACCTCGAGGAGCTGCGCGCCATCAAGGTCGGCGGGGTCTACATCATCCCCGAGGACGGCAGCCGCCCGCTGCGCCAAGTGGAGACCGGCTCGGCCAAACTCGTGCGCCTGCTGCGCGAGCTGCTCAACGAGACCGACCACAGCGCCAATCTCGCCGTGCTGCGCACCCCACCCGGTGCCGCGCAATACGTGGCCAGCGCGATCGACCGCGCGGGCCTGCCGGAGGTGGTCGGCACCATCGCCGGCGACGACACGATCCTGGTCGTCGCGCGTGCCGCGGACGGCGGCGCGGCACTGGCCGCAAAGTTTGCCGGATGGGCCGGCATCGAGGAAGGGAACGAAACGCATGACTGAGCGGGTGGTGCTCGCGTACTCGGGTGGGCTGGACACCTCCGTCGCCATCCCGTACCTGGCCGAGAAGACGGGCGCGGAAGTGATCGCCGTCGCCGTGGACGTCGGTCAGGGCGGCGAGGACATGGAGGCCATCCGCAAACGCGCGCTCGCGTGCGGCGCGGTCGAGTCCGAGCTGGTCGACGCGCGCGACGAGTTCGCGGCCGACTACTGCCTGCCGGCCGTGCGGGCCAACGCGCTGTACATGGACCGCTATCCGCTGGTGAGCGCGCTGTCCCGGCCGCTGATCGTCAAGCACCTGGTGGCCGCGGCCGCCAAGCACGGCGGCACGATCGTGTCGCACGGGTGCACCGGCAAGGGCAACGACCAGGTCCGGTTCGAGGTGGGCATCGGCTCGCTGGCGCCGCACCTGAAGGTGATCGCGCCGGCGCGTGACTACGCGTGGACGCGCGACAAGGCGATCGAATATGCCGAGGCGAAGGACCTGCCGATCGACGTGTCGCACCGCTCGCCCTACTCGATAGATCAAAATCTTTTCGGGCGTGCCGTCGAGACCGGCTTCCTCGAAGACATCTGGAACGGGCCGATCGAGGACATTTACGCGTACACGTCCGACCCCGCCGCCCTGCGGGACGCCGACGAGGTGGTCATCACGTTCGACCAGGGTGTGCCGGTGGCCATCGACGGCGAGACGGTGACGCCGCTGCAGGCCATCGCCGAGATGAACCGGCGGGCCGGCGCGCAGGGCGTGGGCCGCATAGACATGGTCGAAGACAGGCTCGTGGGCATCAAGAGCCGCGAGGTCTACGAGGCCCCAGGCGCGATAGCGCTCATCGCCGCGCACCAAGAGCTGGAAAACGTCACCGTGGAGCGCGACGTGGCCCGGTTCAAGAGGTCGGTCGACCAGCGGTGGGGCGAGCTCGTCTACGACGGCCTGTGGTTCTCGCCGCTCAAGCGGTCGCTCGACGCGTTCATCGCCGAGACGCAAAGGCACGTGTCCGGCGAGATCCGCATGACCCTGCACGCGGGCAAGGCCGTGGTGACGGGCCGGCGCTCGGAGCAGTCGCTCTACAACTTCGACCTCGCGACCTACGACGAGGGCGACAAGTTCGACCAGTCGCTGGCCAAGGGCTTCGTCGACCTGTGGGGGCTGCCGTCGCGGCTTGCCGCACAGAGAGACCTGCGGTCGCCCGGCGGTGTCTGGACTGAGCGATCTTGAAGGCGCGCACTATGCCTTCAAGATCGGGAGGGAAGACGTCGCCGCAAAGGGCGAGCGCCACGCGAGTTGCTTTAGCACGAGCAAAGGATTGCGGATGGCCGGCGGTGACATCCTGACGATCTTTGATCCACGTAGTGGTCAAGATCGGGCTTGGATGTCAGCGCCCTCAAGGGCCATCCGCCCGCGAGTTGCTTTAGCACGAGCAAAGGATTGCAGATGAAACTCTGGGGAGGACGGTTTCAAGGCGGGCCCGCGGAGGCGCTGGCGCGCCTTTCCGTGAGCGTCCACTTTGACTGGAGGCTCGCACGCTACGACATCGCGGGCTCGCGCGCGCACGCCCGCGTGCTGGCGGCCGCCGGCCTGCTCACGCCCGAGGAGCTGGGCCACATCCTGGCGGCGCTCGACGACCTCGACGCGGCCGTGGAAACCGGGACCTTCCGGCCCACGGTGGAAGACGAGGACGTGCACACGGCGCTCGAGCGCGGGCTGCTGGAGCGGCTGGGCGCGCTGGGCGGCAAGCTGCGCGCGGGCCGCTCGCGCAACGACCAGGTGGCCACGGATCTGCGGCTGTACATGCGCGACCACGCGCGCGGGCTGGCCCTGCTGATGGCCGAGCTGGCGGACGCGCTGACCGAGCAGGCTTCGCGGCACGTCGACACGCCCGCGCCCGGCATGACGCATGTGCAGCATGCGCAGCCCGTGACGTTCGGGCACTGGCTGCTGGCCCACGTACACCCGCTGCTGCGCGACCTGGACCGGCTGAAGGACTGGGACGTGCGGGCGGCGGTGAGCCCGCTGGGCGCGGGCGCGCTCGCAGGTTCGGGCCTGCCGCTGGACCCGCCGCAGGTGGCCAAGGAGCTCGGGTTCCGCGAGTCGTTCGCCAACTCGATGGACGCGGTGTCCGACCGGGACTTCGTGGCCGAGTTCCTCTTCGTGACGGCGTTGCTCGGCGTGCACCTGTCGCGGCTGGGCGAGGAGGTGGTGCTGTGGACGTCGCAGGAGTTCGGCTGGGTCGAGCTCGACGACGCGTTCGCCACCGGATCATCGATCATGCCGCAGAAGAAAAACGCCGACATCGCCGAGCTTGCCCGGGGCAAGGCCGGGCGCCTGATCGGTGGGCTGGTCACCGTGCTGACGATGCTCAAGGGCCTGCCGCTGACGTATGACCGCGACATGCAGGAGGACAAGGAGCCGGTCTTCGACGCGATCGACACCCTGTCGCTCGTGCTGCCCGCGCTCACCGGCATGATCTCGACGATGACCGTGCGGGTCGACCGGCTGGCCGCGGCCGCGCCGGTGGGCTTCTCGCTCGCCACGGAGGTCGCGGACTGGCTGGTGCGCAAGGGAGTCTCGTTCCGCGACGCGCACGAGATCACCGGTCAGCTGGTGGCGTTGTGCGCGGTGCGCGAGTGTTCGCTCGACGAGGTGAGCGACTCCGACCTGGCTTCGGTCAGTCCACATCTGACTCCCAGCGTGCGGGACGTGCTCACCGTGCGGGACGCGCTGGCGGCGCGGATCACGCCCGGGTCCACCGGGCCGGGGCCGGTCGCCGACCAGCTGGCCAAGGTGATCGAGCAGCTCAGGGCCTGGCACGAGTGGGCGTCGGCTTCCTAGCGGGCGCCGTGGAGGCGGTCGCGCCTCGCCTGCTGGGCGCGATTGTCCGCAAAGGCGCGGTCGCGGTGCGGGTCACCGAGGTCGAAGCCTATGCGGGCGTCGGCCAGGACGAGGCGTCGCACGCGCACCGCGGGCGCACCAAGCGCAACGACGTGATGTTCGGGCCGGCGGGGCGGCTCTACGTCTACTTCACCTACGGGATGCATTGGTGCGCCAACATCGTGACCGGTCCGGTGGGGGAGGCGAGCGCGGTGCTGCTGCGGGCGGGCGAGGTCATCGACGGCGTGGATCTGGCCGTTTCCCGGAGGGGAGATGGCGTCTCGCCGCGGGACCTTGCCCGGGGGCCGGCGCGCCTGGCGACGGTGCTCGACTTGGACGGCGCGGCGAACGGGATCGACGTCTTTGATCCCGCGTCGGCGGTGCGGCTGACGCTTCCGCGGCGGCGGGCCGGCTTTGAGACCGGGCCACGGGTCGGCGTGGCCAAGGAGGCCGAGCGCGCCTGGCGATTCTGGCTGCCCGGCGACCCGACCGTGAGTCCGTATCGGCCGGGCAAGAGGATCGTGCGATAGCCTGCTGAGCCATGCGCTCACCGAAGGCCGCGGCCGAGACCGGCCTGATCCTGATCGGCCTGTTCCTGCTCGCGTTCGGGCAGCAGCAGCAGCTCGGCGGCGACGGCCTGGCGCGATGGGAGGCGCTGCTGCTGCTGTGGCAGCGCGGCGAGGTGTCCGACACGATCTACTCGATGATCGGCCCGATCTTCGCCACCCCGCTTTACTTCCTCGGATTGGAAGTGCTGCAGTACTACAACGTCATTCTGTTCGCACTGTCGATCGGGGCGCTGTATCTGTTGCTGCGCAAGCATGTCGACCCCGACATGCTGCGCCGCTTCCTGCTGCTCCTGGTCGCGGGCAGCATGATCGCACCGCATGTGCGCAACTTCTACGGCGAAGTCTTCACGATGGTCGCGGTCGGCGTGGGCATCGTGGCGCTGGTCTACAGATATACGAAGGCGGGCTGGGCGGCCGTGATCCTGGGCGCGGCCAACACGCCCGCGACACTGGTCGGGCTGGGCCTGGTGTCGGTGGGGGAGTCGGTGCGCTTCAAGCGCCTGCGCTATCTGATCCCGGCCGCCGCGGGCGCGCTCGTCGTGGTCGCCGAGATCTGGCTGCGGCGCGGATTCGACGCCGAATACACCAACAATGTGGTCATCGCGAAGACCATCATGCCCTATTCGGGGCTCGACGGATTCTCGTATCCGTTCTTCTTCGGGCTGATGGCCATTCTGTTCTCGTTTGGCAAGGGGCTCGTGTTCTACCTGCCGGGGCTGCTGCTTCCGGTGCGCAAGCGGATGGACTCGGCACTGTTTCGTGTGTACCTACTGTGGATGCTCTTCCTGTCGGGACTGGTGCTCGCGTATGCGACTTGGTGGAGTTGGTATGGCGGCGACTACTGGGGGCCGCGGTTCTTCGTGTTCGGCATCTTGCCGGCGTCGCTGGCGCTCGCGGTCGCGCTGACCCGGCCCTACCCCAGTGTGCTGGGCAACCTCGGGGTGCTCGCGGTCCTGGTGCTGTCGGTGTGGATCGGCGCCAACAGTCTCGTGCTGGGCTCGTATTTCCCCGCGGAATGCTTCATCGGCTACTATCAATACGCGTATGTCTGCCATTTCACCCTGGAGTTCAGCCAGTTGTGGTACCCGATGGTGCGCCCGCCGACGCTGACCGGCGACCAGATTCTCGAGTTCGGGTACTACCTGATCGTGCTCGCCTGGCTGGCCGGGCCGCTGATCGCGCACATCGCCGGGCAGCTCCAGGACCGGGTGTCCAAACTGGACCTCAAGGTGTGGCGTTTTTGAGGTACAGCTCGATGCCGTCCAGGACACGCTGCAGCCCAAACTCGAAGGTGCGCTCGGGGTCGACGGGCGCCTGATAGAGCTCGCCGACGGTCTCGCCGACCCGCGTCGCCGTCGGGAAGAGGGTCCAGTCCACGACCTTCTCCAGCAGCGGCGCGTGCGCCTCCCACCACTGCAGGTCGGTCATGCCGGTGCGCTGTTCGGCCTGAGCCGCCTCGACGGCCGTGCGCACAGAGCCGTGCACGTAGTCGCCGACCATCGTGACGATCAGGTCCATATCGAGGTCGCTGAGGCCCAGTCCGTCGATGGCCCGCAGCCAGCGGTCGTAGCGGGCGATGGCGTTGGGCCCGAGCACAGGCCGCGCGGTGGCGACCTGCAGCAGCCACTGATGGCGCAGGTAGAGCGCGCGAGCGTCGCGTGCGATGTGCTCGACCCGGTCACGCCAGCTGTCACTGGGTTCACCTGTCAGAGCGGGTGGGACCTCGCCATAGACGCGATCCACCATGAGGTCTAGCAGCTCGGCCTTGCCCGGCACGTAGCTGTACAGCGACATGGCCGTGACGCCCAGCTGCTCGCCGACCCGGCGCATGGACACGGCCTCGAGGCCCTCGGAGTCGGCCAGGGTGATCGCGGCGAGCGTGATCTCCTCGACCGTGAGCCGCGGTTTCGGCCCGCGCTTCGGGCGCTCCTGCACGCCCCAAAGCAGCTGCATGCTGCGGGTGGGGTCGCCTACGCCGCTGTACTCCTGTGCCACAAAGACACCATATCGGGGCGTCACGACGGCATTGACATGACGTCTATTAGATGTCAAGGTGACGTCATGGATGCCACCCTGCTGCGCCGGCGCAACTTCGCCCTCCTCTGGCTCGCCGGCCTGATCTCGATCGCCGGCGACTGGATGCTGCGCATCGCCCTGCCGATCTATGTTCTGACACTGACCGGCTCCGTCCTGCTCACCAGCGTCATGGTCATGGTCACGCTCGCGCCCATGCTGTGCCTGGGGCTGTTCGCGGGCGTGTTCGTCGACCGGTGGGACCGGCGCAAGGTCATGATCGTGACGCGGCTCGCGCAGGGTGTGCTGGTGCTGCCGCTCGTGCTCATCGACGGCCAGGACCGGTTGTGGATCGCCTACGCGGTGGCGTTCGCCCAATCCGTGCTCGTGCAGTTCTTCGCGCCAGCCGAAAACGCGCTGCTGCCGTCCGTGGTCGAGGCGGACCAGTTGGGCGCGGCCAACTCACTCAACGCGCTCAACAACAACCTGGGGCGGCTCATCGGCCCGGTGCTCGGCGGATTCGGCGCGGCAACGCTGGGCCTGGGCGGGGTCGCGATGGTCGACGCGGCCACGTTTTTCGTCGCGGCCGGCATGGTGTGGCTGGTGACGGGCCGGTTCCGGGCGGTTTCGCACGAGCGGACGCGGGTGTCGCACGAGCTCGCCGAGGGATTGCGGGCCGTCCGCGGCTCGCGCGTCGTACTCATCATCATGATGATTTTCATTGTCAAGTCGGTCGGCGAAGGCATCATGGCCAGCCTCTTCCCGGCGCTTGTCACGGGGCCGCTGCGCGGCGGCGCCAACGAGATGGGCTGGCTCATGTCGGCGCAGGCGGTCGGCGGCGTGCTGGGCGGCCTGGCCGGCACCCGCTACGCGCGCCGGATCAGGCCCGCGCTGCTGATCGCGGTCGGGCTCACGCTGTTCGGCGCGATCGATATCGTGATCTTCAACTATCCACGGTGGAGCACGGTGCTGTGGCCCGAGCTGGTGCTGTTTGCCCTCGTCGGCATCCCGGGCGTGCTCAGCGGGGCCGCGCTGATGACGCTGCTACAGGCCGAGGTGGGCGACGCGCACCTCGGCCGGGTCTTCTCGGTCGCGATGGTGCTCGAAGCGGTTGCCGCCCTGGCCGGGGCGGGCCTCGCGGGCACCCTCGGCCCGACGCTCGGCGTCATGAACCTGCTGACGATCCAAGGCCTGGGCTACGTCGTCGCCGGCCTGTGCGCGGGACTCTTCCTCGGCAGAGCTCAAATGATGTCGGGCAGGCGCCCCTTCCACTTGGGCAGCACCCGATCGGCGTCGGTGTCCAGCGCCCCCTCCAACACCGTCGCGTAGATATCGCGGAAATCCGTGGTGTACTTCAGATCCCCACCGCGATCGAGGTTGGTCAGGCTCGGCGGCTGGCCGTAAAGTCCGCCCTTGACGTTGTGCCCCAACAGAATCACGTCGGAGGCAGTGCCGTGATCGGTGCCGTCGGACGCATTGGCCCTGACCCGCCGGCCAAACTCCGAATAGATCAGCACGACGACGTTCTTGCCCTGGTCCGATTTGGACATCCGGTCCAGGAAGCTGGTCACCGCGCGGTCGAGCATGCCCAGCAGCGCCTGGTGGGGCGCCTTCTGGTCGGCGTGATTGTCGAAGCCCCCCAGCGACACCGAAAACACCCGCGTGACCACCTTGGCCTCGATGCACTGCGCGACCAGATTGAACTGCTGCTGGATCGCGGTCTGCCCGCCCGTGCCGGTCGCCTGCGCCTCGCCCGCCTTGGCCCGCTCGGCCGCGTCCTCCTTCACATCCTTGATCAGCTGGTCGACGCCGGACAGCGCCGCGAAGCACCCGGCCGCGCGGGCCTGCAGCTCCGGCTCGCCCGGCACCGCCTGGCCCAGCGCGTTGATCGACTGGATGGTGAACGCCTTGGGCAGCCGCAGCCCGTTGGACCCGACCACCGCGCCAGCGCTCGACTGGCCCGCCAGCAGCGGCGGCAGCACCTGCTCGAACGAAACCGCGAGCCGCGGATCGCCGCCCGCCGTGTCGAGCCAGCGGCCCAGCCAGCCGGTGTTGCCCGGGCTTTTGGGATCGCCCGTGTGCCAGATGTCCATCGACCGGAAGTGGCTGCGGTCGGCGTTGGGATAGCCCACGCTGCGCACAATCGCGACCTGCTTCTGGCCGAACGCCTTGTGAATGCCCTTCATCGCCGGATTGAGCCCCGCGACCGCGTCGAGCTTGAGCACCTCGCCCTCGTCGTAGGCCAGATCGGGCCGCGCCTTGGCATATGCCGGATCGGCATAGGGGATGACGGTGTTGAGGCCGTCGTTGCCGCCATAGAGCGTGACGATGACGAGCGTGTGCGGCCCGCTGCTCGATGCGCCGTCGCCCACGCCCGGCAGCAGCTCGCCGGCCGTCTGCATGACCTCGTCGAACGGGATGAAAGTGACGCCCGAGGCAAGCGCGCCGGCCCCGGTGACCCCGCTCGCGAGCAGGAACTTGCGTCTGGTCAGAAAGTCCATGACTCTCCTCAATGGACGCTGTACTCGGGGCTGACCAGCCCCAGAGCCAGCACCTTGCGCGAATCCTTGGCGGCACCGTCGAGCACGGCGCGTGTGCGGGGCGTCCAGGCGTCGACCACGAGCAGACGCGCGAGCGCGTCGGGCCGGCCCTGCTGCGGCACGTCGTTGAGCTTGGCGAGCACGGCATTGGGCGTGCGCGCGGCGAGCATCTCGGCCAGGCGCAGCCGCACCTGGATCGAATGGCTCGTCAGCCACGCCGCGCCGTGCGGCCAGCCGCCCACGCTCGGCGGGCGGAACGGCACCTGGTCGAGCCCGTCAAGGCTGCTCATCAGCTGCTTGCGGTCGTTTTCGGCCAGGGTGGACGGGCGCAGGCCCAGCTGGCGCATGGCCCCGCACACCCACTCCAGCGGCTGCTTGACCAGCTGGCTGCGGCTCGCCAGGAACGCCGGGTGGCCAAACATCGCTATCAGCATGGTCGTGATGCCCTTGCCGGCCGAATAGGCGCCCACCAGCTTGTGTAGCACCTCCTCCGGCATCGGGTCACCGGAGGCGAACCGGAACCACAGCCGGCGTGCCACGAACCGCTGCGAGGCGGGCAGGTTGAGCAGCACGTCGGCGAAGCCGTCGGCGTCGAACTTGCCCGTCGAGCCCAGGATCGTCTTGTCGCCGGAGTCGTAGCGGCTCATGTCCAGGCGCGTCTTGCCGCTGCCCCGGTCGACCACCCAGCCGGTCAGCGCGCGGGCGCCCGCCTTGACGTCATCCTCGGTGTAGTTGCCGATGCCCAGGCAGAACAGCTCGAGCAGCTCGCGGGCGAGGTTTTCGTTGGGCGCCTTCTTGGTGTTGCGCTGCCCGTCGAGCCACAGGATCAGGGCCGGGTCGCGGATCATCGCCTTGACGAAGGCGGAGAAGTCACTCTGCCCGTAGCGCCGGAACGTGTTGTGCTGCAACATCATGAGGTGAGGTGAGTCGACCTTTTCGATGCTGGTGGCCCAGTGCCCGTGCCAGAAGAACGTCATCTTCTCTTCGAGCTGGCTGCCGGCGGCGACCATGCGGTCGACCCACCAGTTGGTGATCGTCGTTATCTGGGCTTCGCGGTTGTTGGAGTCGCTGGTGATCACGGGAATGGCGGGGCCCAGATTGGGATCGGACGGCCCGACCAGCCGTGCAATCGTCGCCTCGAGCCCGTCGCGCTCGGCCGCGTCGACCTCCTCGGCCGTGGGACCAAAGGTGGCGCGGCGGAGCAGGTGCGCGAGCTTCTCGCGTTCGGCCATGGGGGAGAGTAAACCGGATTGGCACGCCATTGCGCTAGTTGTCGATGCGTGGCTTGGCGGGTGCGCAGGGTAAACCGGGTGCGAGCGGCACCGGGGTACAGGGGATAATCGTCGGCGTGACCGACATCCTCGATGATCTGCAGTGGCGCGGCCTGATACAGGACTCGACCGGCCTTGACGAGCTCCGCAAGCACCTGTCCGGTGGGCCGGTGACGTTCTATGTGGGGTTCGACCCGACCGCGCCCAGCATCCACCATGGCAACCTGGTGCAGATCCTCGTCGCGCGCAGGCTGCAGTTGGCCGGTCACAGGCCGTTGCTGTTGGTCGGGGGTGCCACGGGGCTCATCGGCGATCCGAAGGACAGCGGCGAGCGCACGCTCAACGACCCGGCGGTGGTGGCCACGTGGGTCGACAAGATCCGGCGCCAGGTTGAGCCGTTCTTCGACTTCGATGGGTCGGTGGCGGCCACCATGGTCAACAACCTGGACTGGACGCAGACCATGTCCGCCATCGAGTTCCTGCGCGATGTGGGCAAGCATTTCCCGGTCAACCGGATGCTCGCGCGCGACGTCGTGCGCAATCGGCTGGAGGGCGGTCTGAGCTACACCGAGTTCTCATACCAGCTGATTCAGGGCAATGATTTTTATGAGCTTCATCTGCGGTACGGGTGCAGCCTGCAGTTTGGCGGCTCCGATCAGTGGGGCAACATCACCGCAGGCGTCGACTACGTGCGGCGGCGTGGCGCCGGTCCGGTGCACGCGTTCACCACGCCGCTGGTGACGAAGGCCGACGGCACCAAGTTCGGCAAGACCGAGGGCGGCGCGCTTTGGCTCGATCCGTCGATGACCAGCCCATACGCGTTCTACCAGTTTTGGTTCAACACCGATGATCGCGATGTCGTGCCGTTCCTCAAGATCTTCAGCTTGCGGGGGCGGGAGGAGATCGAGGAGCTGGCGCGGGAGACCGCCGAGAAGCCGTTCCTGCGCACGGCGCAGAAGGCGCTGGCCGAGGAGCTGACCACGCTGCTGCACGGCAAGCAGGAGTGCCAGGCCGTGATCGCGGCCTCGCAGGCACTGTTCGGGCGGGGCGCGCTGGGCGACCTGCCCGAGTCCACGCTGGGCGCGGCGCTGGCCGAGGCGGGCCTGACCCAGGTGTCGTCCCTGGACAGTGCGGCCGTGTTGTTCAAGGAGTCGGGGCTCGCGTCGAGCTTGGGCGATGCCCGGCGGGCCGTTGCCGAGGGCGGTGCATACATCAACAACGAGCGCGTGTCCGACCCAGACAGTCCACTGAGCAGCGGTTCCCTGCTCCACGGACGCTACCTCGTGCTGCGCCGAGGCAAGAAGACGATCGCGGGCGTCGATGTCCGCGCATAGTTGTGACGCCGATCGCGGTCCGCCGATTTGCGGCGGGCCGCACAAGCGCGTAATGTTTTACAAGCTGGCAACGAGCCGGGCGGGTGTCTTGCGAGAGCGAGAGTGCCGGCCGGGTTGGCGGATTCCCCGGACGATCTAGCACTTAGCGGTGCTGTGTCTTTGGGGGCGACCAGGACCGCCTCGATTTGATCTGATAAGTCCGATCGGGTAGTGTTGGGGAGTTGCCCCGAGCTGGGTTGCATCTTTGGGTGTGGCTGGTTTGGTGTGTGTTTGTTTTTTGAGAACTTAACAGGGTGCTTGTTTATGCCAGTGCCAATTGTTTTTTGATCCTTCGTGGATTGATTCCTTTGGTGTGACCTCTGTT
>JBIOYB010000201.1:0-22934 GCA_044869915.1 Allorhizocola sp. | reverse complement strand
GCCGCCGCCAAAGGACACTGCCGTCTTTCTGCACTGCGATCTCCTGCCTGTCAACATGCTGTGGTCGCGCGGGAGGATTACTGGACTGACCGACTGGAACTCCATCCATCGGGGGGCGCGCGCGATTGACGTCGGGCACTGTCGGCGATACTTGGCGGCGCTCTACTCGCCCGAGTGGTCGGAGCAGCTTCGGTCGCTCTATGAGTCGATCGCCGGGGTGACTCTCGATCCGTGGTGGGACCTGTATGCCCTGCTGCACTATGACGATAGCGCGCCGAAGTGGATCCGTAGTCAGGTCGCTGGGCGCCGTCTCGTCGATGTGCCCGGCATGACTTCCCGGGTCGAGGTCGCTATCGAGACAGCGCTACGGCGCCTCGGATAACCGCGGGTTCCCTGCTGGTCGCCCTTCCGGTTCTGGCATGCCGCACAGACCCCTGCATGAAGGCCGGTCGCACTCGCATCAATCACCGGCTAATAACCGAGACACCACTAGCGGGCGCCGCGATCCGCCTCTCGCTCGGCCACACGACCACCGCATCCGACATCCACGACGCCGCCATCGCGATCGCCAAGGCCGCAAGCTAGCGGGCGCCGCGATCGCGCCGCCGCGGGCTTGGCTCAAGCCAATGAGCACGCCGCGCAATTGTGTCCGCGCGGGTCAGTGCGAGCGTCGCGGCGGCATGCGGGTCCGTGAGCAGCGCAGCACCGCGCAGATCAAGGGTCGACCGATGCTCGGCGCGGCTTATGGTTGACTCGTGCGTTTGGGGGACACGGGGGCGGCGAAGAAGTCGGCGAGCGGGGTGACGAGCCTGGGGTGCGCGCGGTTGATGGCGTCGTGGCCGCTGCGGGGGATCCGCAGGGTCCGTGCCCGCGGCATCGCTCGGGCCAGCGCCTCGTTGTTGTCGGCGTAATAGGGCGGGCCGTTGGCGCCGCAGGCCAGCAGCACGTCGGCGGTGACGCCTGCCCACTGCTCGGCGGGGCCGTCGTGCGCCCAGATCTGCTCGGTCTCGTCGAGGGTCATCGGCAGTAGCTCGCCCATGGTGCGCCCGATCGGGGTGCGCAGGAACGCGCGGATGATGGCGATCTGGATGCCCAGCGGCAGTTTGGATGCTGCCATCTGCGGGTTGATGGCGCTCGCTACGATGGCCAGGCCGCGGGCGGTGTCGCCGGCTCGCAGGGCCTCGCGGGCGGGGCCGAGCCAGGGGCCGGGAGGGTTGCCGTTGATGCAGACCGCCGCGTCATAGAGGGCGAGCCGGTCGATCGGCAGCCGGAGCGCGGCCTGCAGGGCGATGAAGCCGCCTGCGCTGTGCCCGATGACGTTGCCCGCGCCGGTGTGCTCCAGGATGGCCGCGAGGTCGTCGATCTCCTGCTCGAAGGTGTATGGCTGCGTCCTAAGTGGAGCGTCGGCGCGCCCGCGCCGGTTGTAGAGGTGCACCGTGAAGCGGCCGGCCAGTGCGGTGGCCAGCCGCCGGTAGACGTCGATGGTGACCCCGCCGCCGTGCACCACGACGATCCCGGGTCCGGTGCCCGTGGAGTGCAGCACGATGCTCGCGCCGTCGCGTGCCCTGATCCGATCCATGCCTCTCGCCACCTCTCAAAGTAAACTGCGAACGCCGTTTGCAGTTTACAGTGGATCGGTGAGCGGCGCACCCTCGAAACAGCCGATCTGGGACAGGCCCGATCGCGGGAGCCGTGGCCCGGCCCCCGCGCACAGCCGGGAGGCCATAGTCGCGGCCGCCATCACGCTGGCCGACGCCGATGGGCTTGCCGCGGTGTCGATGCGCGCCGTCGCAGCCGCACTGGGCACAAGCGCCGCATCGCTCTACCGCTATCTGTCGTCCCGCGACGACCTCCTGGACCTGATGACCGACCGGGTCATCGGCGAGCTACGGCCATACCCGCAGCCGGACGGCGACTGGCTGGACACGATGCTGCGGCTGGCCCGCGAGCAACTGGCGCTCTATCGGCGCCACAGATGGCTGCTCGACGCGGCACACCGCCAGTCGGGCATGGGGCCGCAGAGCCTGGCCTGGTTTGACCACTGCCTGCGCGTCCTGCAGCCCGTGCACTGCGCCGCCGCCGCCAAGTTTGAGGCGATCGCGATGATGACCGGCACCGTGAGCCTCTTCGCCCGCAGCGAGACCACGTCAGGGTCGGCGTCCGCCTTCGCCGGCTTCGACCCCGCGGCCTATCCGCACCTGGCCGCGGCCTTCGCCCGGCCTCCCGCGCCCGCGCCGCAGCGGGACCTGTTTGAGCGGACCCTGCGGAGCCTGCTCACCGGGCTGCTCACCGACGAACCCGCCGACCAGGGCTGATCACTCCAGGGTCAGGCGGCCCGAACGGCTCTTGGACAGGCACTCCTGCAGGTTGGCCAGCGCGCGGTTGAACTCGGTCATCGGCAGCACGAGGATGGAGCGCCAGGTCGGGCGGCCGCCGCCCCTCCTGAGGGGGAAGGCCGGCAGGACGCGGCTACCCTGAAGCGGCGCCTCGATGCGGGTGTCGTCCTGCAGGATTATCCATATCGCGGGGTCGGTCTCGCCCGGCAGCTGCGACTCACCGGAGTGGATGGCCTTGATCTCCGACCAGGGTAGGATCTGGCGGCCGTCGACGCTCTGCAGGCGCAGGCCGTCCGCGCTGACATAGACACCCCGGGCGTATGCGTGCCACCCGATGTAGATGCTGTACGCGAAAAAGGCGCAGAACAGGATCAGTGCCGCGGAGGGCCGCCGGCTGCCCGACACCATGAGCGCGATGAGCGTGAGAAACGCCAGGCCGCACAGCAGGGCCCACACGAACGCGAAGATCTGGAGTCCGGCGATCGGGTAGGGGCGGTGCCAACGACGCATAGCCTCCATTTTGGATCGGTCGTGCGGACGTGTCTATCGGCCGAGGTGAGTGGGCGTGAGCCGGTGACCGGATCCGTCCGGTGCCTGCCCGCCAAAACCCTGCCTTGGCAAGCGGTTGCTGCCTACCGTGATGTTGTGGCAGATGACTATATGGGTACCGGCAGAGTCCTCGTGCTGGTGCTGCCCGAGGTCAACCTGCTCGACCTCGGCGGTCCGGCCCAGGTTTTCGACGTGGCCGGCCTGCCGGGCGGCGCTACCGGCTCGAGTTCGTCGCCGAGACGCCCACGGTGCGCACGGCGCAGGGCGTGTCGCTGGCCGGGCTCGGCCCGCTGCCCGACGATGTGGCAGCGGCGCCGGGCGAGTCCGGCTACGACCCGCTCCTGCGCGACCTGGCCGATTACGCCGACCGGGCGACGGCCCGCACGGCGGCGAAGTTCACCGAGTATCCCCAGCCGTCGGGCCTGTCCGGCGGGCCGTGGCCGTGGCGTCCCACGATCCTGCTCGTGCTCGCCGTCCAGGTATCCGTCTTCATTGGACTGATACCTACCCGCGCTCATCCGTATGTTGGCGATCTGACAGAAGCGGGGTGGACAAGAGTGGATCTACTATCGTGAGCCGATGGCCGACCTGTTCAGTTACATCGAGCACGCCTATGTCGTCCCGGAGCGGGCGCAGGCGATCGATGTCGACAACGAGTCCGACTTCCAGCTGTCGCTACGGGAGGCGGCGGACGGGGAGGACGCCTACTCGGCGGTGCGGCAGCGGGCGACCGACTATCTGTCGGACCGGCCCGCCGACCGGATCCACCATCGCGGGCGGCTGCGCGACTTCCGGTCGGCGGTGGAGTCGCTGACGCCGGAGAGCGCAGGGTCGCTGCGCCAGCTCGTGGACTCGATCTTCGGCTCCCAGGTCGAACAGCTGGTCGCGTCGGAGCAGTTCAAGGACGACCGGCAGCTGCTCGAAAACATCGTCGTCGCGGTCAAGGTCGTGACCGGCTTCAACGGCGTCGACGCGGGCGAGCTCGTGCGGGCGCTGCAGACCATGACCCTGCTGGAAAACCTCGCCGAAGCAGGTGCGGCCGTGTTCACCAAGGATCTCATCGAGCGGCTGCTGAGCAGGCCCGTGCGGATCCCGGCGGTGTTCCTGATCCCGCCCGGCCGTGAGGCCGCGCCCGAGTCCACCCAGGAGGACACCGGGCAAACGCGTCTCGAAGCGCTCCGGCGCAGGCGCGACGCGCTGCAGGCGACCTACGAATCGCTGATGACGCTTCAGCCGCAACAGCTCGAGGTCGCCACGCCCGCGGCGGACGCGGCGGAGACGACCCTGACCCTTACCCGAAGCGAGCGGTTGGAGGTGGCCGACGCGCTGCCGGGCTCGGTGCGCCTGACCGACGCCGTGCGGCAGGCCTTCGTCGCCGACCAGCGGTCGGTCCTCGACGAGCTCTCCCTCGACGTGACCGCCGCACCGCTGGAGCAGGTGGTCGGCGCGGTCAAGCAGCAGTGGATAAAGGCCGACCAGGAGCTGCTGCCGGCCATCGCGCCGCGGCCCACCAAGGTGTATCGCCTGGGCGCCAACGTTTTCGCCGTGAGCGACTCGCCCGCTGACGTGCCGGCTCCGGCCGCCGACTTCTCGTTCGCCGTGACCCGCCCCGTCGGCGTGGGCAACCTTCAGGTCGTGCGGCAGGAGCTCATCGGCTACCGCGCGGGCGAGATCTCCCACATCGAAAACGTGCTCGAGGGCGAGCTGCTCAAGCGCTCCACGCGGCGCGAGGAGGTCAGCGAGGTCGTGCTCACCGACGAGACCGTGTCGTCGCAGAGCCAGGAGCGCGACCAGCAGTCGACCACCCGCAACGAGCTGGCCGCCGAGACGCAGCGCGAGTCGGGGCGGCAGAGCGCGACGACCTCCGAGCTGACGTCGTCGTCCAGCTACGGCAAACTGGTCGAGAACAGCAAGAGCAACTATGCGCAGAGCACCACGTCGCGGGCGGTCGACACGGTCGTGTCGATGGTGAAACAGCAACGCGTGCAACGCGAACGCAAGACCTATGTGGAGCACGCCGAGCACCAGCTGGACAACTCGCAGGGGTCCAGGAAAATCAGGGGTATCTATCAATGGGTGGACAAGAAATACAGCGTGCGGGTGCTCAACTACGGCAGGCGGTTGCTGTACGACGTCGTGGTGCCCGAGCCGGCCGCGTTTCTCATCCAGTCGCTGCGTGACGCGGCGCAGCCGGAGACCTTCCAGCTCACCAAGCCGGCCGATCCGCGGCTGCGGCCCAGCGACCTCAACGCGGCCAATTACGGTTACTACGCCTCGGTTTACGGCGTGACCGGATCGGTCAGCCCGCCGCCCAGCGAGTTCACCGTCGCCTTCGCCCGTGCCGAGGCGCACGATGTGCAGAAGGAGCTCAAGGCGTGGGGCGGCGAGTTTCACGGCATGCACTATGGCGCGTTTGTCATCAAGGTGCCCGACGACTACCGGGCGATCAGCGGCTACATCCAGCGGGTCAACGAATATTTCGCGCAGCCCGCGCCCGGCCGCTTCCTCGAGGTCTACGTGGGCGAGCACAACTACTTCCGCTTTGGCCCCAACGACATCAACTTCCTGAACAAGTCGTTCACCATGGCGGGCGAGACCGGCGACATCCCGGTGACGCTCAAGTGCCTGGATCGCGTGCTGCAGTTCAACTACGCGGTCGCCATCAAATGCCAGCGCACCGATCGGGCCTATGAGCAGTGGCAGCTCAAGACGCACGCCGCCATCATGAGCGGATACCAGCGCCAGCTCGCCGACTATCAGGACAAGCTCGCCCGCTATGTCGCGGCCGTACGCAACCAGATGGCCGCCGCGGGAGGCTTCGCCCACGACCCCACGATCGAGCGCGACGAGCTGAAGAAGGCGTTCATCTATCTCCTGCTGGGCGAGCACTTCGGCTCCTATCTGCCGACGCCCGCGCCCGCGCCGGTGCCGCCGCTGGGCCAGCCGCCGGACCCGGTGGCCGTCAAGAAGTGGGGCTCGATGGTCGCGTTCTTCGAGCGCGCCTTCGAGTGGGAAAACTTGATGTACCACTTCTACCCCTACTTCTGGGGCCGCGTGCAGCGCTGGTCCGAGATGATCCTCACGCAGGACACCAACCCGATGTTCGAGGCGTTCCTCAAGGCGGGCGCGGCGCGGGTCGTGGTGCCCGTGCGGCCCGGATTCGAGGCGGCGCTCGCGCACTATCACGAGACCGGCGACCTCTGGCTGGGCGAGGAGATCCCGGACATGTTCAGCGAGCACTACATCTCGGTCATCGCCGAGATCAAGGCGGCCAACCGGGCGCCCGGCGACGAGGTCTGCGTGGACAAGTGGGAGGTCACACTGCCCACGACGCTGGTGATGCTCAAGGAGGACGAGCAGCTTCCGGAGTGGACACCCACGCCGTGAGCCTGCGTGAGGATGCGGCCAAACGGCGGGACTGGTTCTACGAGACCCAATTGCGCCGGATCAACACCGCATCGTTTCGCGACATCGTGGCCGACTCCGCAGACCCGCGGCGCGGCTTCATGTCGACGGAGTTTCGCGCGCCCAAGCCGCTCGGCGCCAGCCAGCCCCCGCCCGTGCAGGTGCACCTCGACAGCGGGAAGCCGATCTGGACGCGGGACGACAAGACGCGCCGCCAGAAGCTCGACGCCTTCCTCGGGCGCATCGGCGGCTGGCTGGACAATGTGGAGCCGACCGAGCTGGTCAAGAAGCTCAAAGGGGTGCGGGCCGCGTTCGAGGCCAGCCGGTTCGCGTCCGAAATGGACACCGGCGGGGACCTGCGCGAGACGTTCCCGCGCGAGCTGCCGCCGTTTGAGGGCGTGGGCCGGGCGATCAGCCGCGCGGAGGTGGCCGCCGCGAAACCGTGGCTGATCCCGGAGCTCTACAACACGTGGGACAAAAACACGCTGATCTCCGAGCACTATGTGGGCGGCCTCGAGCGGTTCGTCGCCGGGTACGAAAACGAGCGGCTGCTGAGGCGCGGCAAGGCCGCGGGCACGAGCCTCGGGCTGGACCTCGCGATCCCGGGCATGTATCAGTCGTTCATCGGCCTGCTGCAGACCGCCGAATCGACCGCCCCGACCGAGGACGTCAGGGTGAACCTCGTCGACAAGCAGGGCCCCGGCGGGAAATACCGCTACGAGCCCATGATCGAGACGGTCGGCTACGGGCTGGGGTCGATCGGGCCGTTCCCGTTCTCCGAGAGCGTCAAATACTGGATGGGGGTGGTCTTCCACTCGCTGCGCGAGGTCACCGCGCTCAAGCCCGACTCCGACATGGGCCTGTGCCAGCTCGTCCGCCTCCTCTACCGCTATGGCGCGCTGCCGGAATCGTTGGGCCCCATCGAGAAGCTCACCTGGCGCAAGCGCGAGCCGCCAGGTCCGCTGTTCGACCAATACTTCGACCTGCGGGCCGGCTGGATGACCGACGAGGGTCTGGTCGGGCGGATGCGTGCGGCGCAGGCCAAGCTGAGGGCGATCCTGCAGTCCTCGTTTGAGCACCCGCGCAGCAGCGCGCCCACCTTCTCCCCGCTCGTCACCGAGATCCTCAAGCACGGCTTGACGTCCTACAAGTTCTGGCTCGACGAACCGTTGCGCGCCTATGAAAACGGCACGCTCAACAGCGTCCGGCTCGGCCTGGGGATCAAAGACGAGGACGACAAGGAGATGGAGTACTGGTCGGAGAACCACTACATCATGTTCGCCTCGTCGGAGTATCTGCTGGGCCAGCTGTGGCCCGACGCCGGCTTCCAGCCCGGCCAGGCATACGATCCCGGCGCCAAGCTGGGCCCGATGAAGGGGACCAGGCGCCGGGAGCGCGGCAGGGCCCGCGTGCTCAAGTGGCTCAACAACCGGATCCAGTTCGGCTGGACCGAGTTCAACTCGTCGGGCTACTACCGCGAACACCTGTGGGCGCTGCTCAACCTCGTCGACTTCGCGCTCGACGAAGAGGTACAAGAAAAGGCAAAGATTGTCACCGATCTTTTGCTGTTTGACGTGGTGCGCTATCTGCACCGTGGCACGACGATGGGCGCGCCCGGTGGACGCAGCCAGTTTAAGTCCAAAAACTGCGGCTGGGACAACGCTCTCGCCGACGTCATCGAGATGATGATTGGCGCGCATGGGATTTTCTCCGATGAAAACTCCCAGATCGGCGCGTCGTTCGCCTCCTCCTCTTATATGGTACCGGAGGTGCTGCTCGAGATCGGGGCAGCTCCACCGGCGGGCCCGACCGTGGATCGCTCGCGCGTGTCCATCACGTTTGACGAGGCGCCCAAGCACGGCATCTACACGTCGATGAAGACCGATGCCCGCGACTCGGTGTGGGACGGCTACAAACCCAAGCGCGACAAGCACTTCAAGTTTCGCCAGGACGTCAACGACGAGATCGCGCGCACGCACAACGGCTACGGCGCGTTCGAGGACGACACGGTCTTCTTCTGGAGCATGTCGGCGTACTTCAACAAAGAGATCGTCGTCAAGTCCATGGAGCTGGTGAAGGCGTTCGGTGTCCAGGAGTCCGACGCGTTCAGCAAGTTCCGGGTCCTCATGCGGGCACTGGACTACGCCTACCGGGCCGGGCGCGGCGCGATCGGCGGGGTGATCGCGGGACTGCCCGGCGCGGTCGTGGGCATGCTGACCCCGGAGGTCTTCGGCGAGGACATGGACGAGACCGTCGCGGAGGACATGGCCACGTTCACCGACGGGTCCACCCGGTCGCGCGCCAACATCCTGGCCTACCGCACGCCCGAGGCGATGCTGGCCAGCGTGCAAAACTTCCGGCCCGGCCAGCTGAACTTCCAGAGCAACGTCAACCAGGCCACGCTCAACACCGCGCTGAGCGTGTTCACCACGTCCGGGTTCAAGGGCCTCGATATCTCGCATGTGACGGCGGGGCTGGGCGGGGCCGCGCTGGGCCTCGCGGTCGGCGGGCCGTTCGGCGCCGTCGTGGGCGGGGTCGCCGGGATGATCGTCAACGAGGCGGCGGTGAAGGACATGCCGCTGGGCAACGAGGGCGACGGCCCCAGCTGGTGGACCGGCTACTGGGCGCTGCCGATGGTGGCGCAGGCCGGATCGGCGGCCATCGTCATGTATAACTACAACGATCTGCAGGAGCACCTGGCCGAGATCGGGTCGCACGTGTGGTTTCCGAAGGCGGGCTTTGACAGCGTCGTGGAGCGCCGCACCCGCGCCTATGACAACGCCGACTTCTTCCTACTCGACATCGGAGACATCGGGCCGAAGGGCTTCTGGCTCTTCGGGCGCATCATTCATCCGGTCCCGGAGGGGAGCACCCAGGAGGCGCAGGAGGCCTACCTCGGCGTGTTCTCCAACCAGCGCCCGGAGTGGCTCGACCGCAAATTCGAGCTTTTCGAGCGGCGCGTCGAGGAGGCGAGCGACGACGACCCGAAGGAGCCGTGGCAAAAGTCCTATCCCGACTACTTCGCCGACCGCGACTGGTTTGTCGACGACAAGAACGTCTGGATCATGCAGGTCGGGAGCAAGGCGGAGTTCGGCAGCTTCGACAACTTCATGGATCGCGTGTCGTCGGCCCGCGTCCACCTCGACGACGCGGGCGACCTGGAGTGCACCTACGACATCCCCAAGCCCGGCGGCGGTTACGACCGGCTGTCGGTCGCATACGGGGACAGGCGGATCGAGCTCAATGGCGCGCCCCTCGAGACGGACCTCTACCCCCGCTTCGAAAACGGGTTTGTGCGCGGCGGGTGCGTCGAGTGGGGGCAGCGCACCTATTGCCTCGAATGGAACGGCAAGGCGCTGCTGCACGACCTGAGCGACTTCGGCAAGCCGGTGCGCACGGAGGACGTGAAGGCGGGGCCGGACGACGCCGAGACCATCCGGGCACTGGTCATCCACCTGCGCACCGGCGACGAGGAGATGGAGGAGTCCACCACCGCCACCGCGACCGTCCACATCGGATGCGCCGAGGTGGCCAAGGACGAGGTGGTCGCGGCCGGACCGGTGGGCGAGGACACCCGGCACGACGCCGAGTGGATCTTCTTCGACCGGCCGGTGAAGCGCCACCCCGACATGAGCTTCACGTTGCACCACACGGGATCGGATGACTGGAAGGCCTCGTTCACGCTGAAGGCGCTGATGGGGGATCACCTGCTGCGGGAGTGCACGCTGTCGCAATCGGCGATGTACTTCGAGGACGAGCACCGGACGAGCTCGGCGATGCCGTTCACCGTGCCGCTGCGGCGGTGGGCGGCATGGGAGCCCGTGCCCGATGGCAAGCAAGCCACGGCGTGGCTGATCGCGCGGCACCCGCCGGTCGAGCGGGGCTGGCAGGAGTTCCACGACCTGATCGTGCTCGACGATCGGCGTGAGCTGTGGCACCGGCGGCTGGTCTGCGCCGGTGGCGCCTGGGAGTCGTTGGGCGCCAACGAGTCCAGGCCGCAGTCGTGGGCGGCGGTGACAGACGCCTATCGGTCGGTGGGCCTGTTCGCGGTCTCGGGTGGGCGCCTGCTCGTGCGGTGGCGCACCGACGGGCGGGGATGGGACAGCGGATGGACGCAGATCCTGGCGGGCGCCGCCGCCGTGACGGCGGAGCCTTCGGCCGATGCGTTCGGCGGGGTGGACCTGTGCGTGGCGGGCACCGACGGGCATGTCTACACCCACCAGGCATGGCGGCCCGGAGCCGTCGGCGAGTGGGATCGGCACGAGGGCACCGGGTTCACGGCGGCGCAGGAGGCGGGCGGGACGCTGCTCGCACTGGGCGCGGACGGCGCGGTGTGGACCAGGGTGATCCTGTTCGGCTGGCGCCGGCTCACGCCCGACTGGCTGCGCGCGCGGCGGTTCGAGGCGGTCGCGGATCCCGACGGCACGGTGCGGGTGGCGTGTGTCGCGCAGGCGGGCGACGTGTGGATCGGCGTGATACCGCCCGGCGGCGAACCGGAGTGGCGCTTCGTGAACGGCGCGCCGATGTCGCCGGACACCCGGCTGTGCTGGGCGGCGCCCGTGCCGGGCGAGTGGCGGCTCTTCGCGTCCGATGTGGACGGTGTGGTGCGCGGTGCCGAGCCGGGCACGGCGCCGCTATGGAAGGCGATTGGCGAGGGCACCGCGGAAACCCTCCCCGCGGGAAACCTTTTTGCCACCAGCCGCGCCCGGGGTCAGCTGGAGATTTACGCCCAGGCTAAAGACCTTGCCCTTACTCGGGTTTGGTGGGCCTGACCCGCCTTTCGTAGCGTGAATCCATGCAGGAGAGGATCGTCCTGATCGTGGGTTACGACGGCGCGGAGCTTATGGATATCGCCTGCGTCACGTCCAGCCTCGACATCGCCAACCGCATCGGCGCGAGCCCGCCCTACCGGGCCGTGCTCGCCACCGCGGGCGGGCACGCCATCACGTGCGACTCGGGGCTGCGGCTCGACGCGCAGACCGCGCTGGAGCGGTTCAACGAGCCGCTCGACACGCTGCTCGTCTCGGGCGGGCTGGGCCACCTCCAGGCCGCGGCAAATGGGCTGCTGGTCGGCCACGTGCGGCGGCTGGCCGGGCTCGCCCGGCGGGTCGCGTCGGTGTGCACGGGAGCAACGGTGCTCGCCGCGACCGGCCTGCTCAACGGCCGCCGCGCCACGACGCACTGGATGTATGCCGACGGCCTCGCGCGCGCCTACCCGGACGTGCGCGTCGACCCGGAGCCCGTCTACGTGCGCGACGGCAACATCGCCACCTCCGGCGGCGTCACCAGCGCGCTCGACCTGACGCTGTCGTTCATCGAGGAGGACCACGGGACGGCGGTGGCGCACGGCGTCGCCCTCGGCGTGGTCGCCTACCTGCAGCGGCCCGGCGAGCAGGCACAGCTGAGCATGTTTCTGTCCCGGCAGTCCACCGAGGACATCGTGGTCCGCCGCGCGAGCAACCACATCGTCAGCCACATCGGCGACGACCTCAGCACGACGGCGCTGGCCCGGCTCGCCGGGGTCAGCGAGCGGCACCTGACCCGGCTCTTTTCCACCAACCTGCGGCAGACCCCCGCGCAGTATGTGCGGCGCGTGCGGACCGAGGCCGCGGCGCAGCTGCTGCGGACGACCACGCTGCCGCTGGCCGCCGTGGCGCGGCGATGCGGCTTCCGCACCACCGAGTCCCTGCGGCAGGCCTTCCTCGCCGAATACTCCGTGCCGCCTTCGCGTTTCCGGGCCGAGCGGACCACGGCAGGATTCCCGCACGAGAGCCCAGGAATCCGGACAGGATCGGTCGCCGGGTTGCAGCATGCCGGATCGTTTGCGGGATCATCAGCGCCGTGACGGGCAAGCAGACGAGCATGCGGGGAAGACTGGCCGATCGGTGGCCGACGGGTCTGGGGTTGCTGGGTGTCGCGGGCGCGATCACGGTGATCGTCCTCGACGACCGCGACGCGGGGGTCTTCGGCCCGATCGTGGTCGGGATGGCGGGCATGTACATGATCGCGTATGCGATCGGTCTCCAGTGGACGGTATGGGTCGGGTTCGCAGTGTTGAGCGCCGTGGTGTCGGTGCTGCAGGCGCTGCGCGATCGGGAGGTGTCCTGGGCCGATCCCGCGATCGGCATGACGGTCGTGGTCGTGCTGCTGTGGCTGTGGGCGGTGGCGCGGGGCAGATACAAGGAACGCGACACGTTCTGGGTGCAGACCGTGGGCATGGTGGGATTCGCGGCGCTCACCCTGCTGTGCGCGGCGGTCGACCCGCGGTGGGGTGCGGCGGTGGCAGGCGTGGGCTTCTTCGCGCACGGGCTCTGGGACGCGTACCACTTCAAAATCAATAAGGTCGTGAGCCGCAGCTATGCGGAGTTCTGCGCCGTCGTCGACGTCGGTGTGGGCACCGCGCTTATCATCGCCGCGATAGTGGCGTGAAGGGAGACGTATGGTGAAGCGGGTGTCGGAGGTGTTGGCCGCGGGCGGGTCGTGGGGCCGGTTCTGGTGGCATTACCTGCAAATGGTCATCGCGATGCTGGTCGGGATGGCGCTCACGCCGGTGTTCCACATGCTCTTCAAGCTCGCGGGCGCGGAGGCGGTGTATCAGCGGGCCGATGTGCACACGCTGGCGATGGCCACGGGCATGGCGATCGGGATGACGCTGTGGATGCGCTTCAAGGGCCACGGCTGGCGCCCGACCCTCGAGATGGACGCGGCGATGTATGTGCCCTTCCTCATCCTGCTGCCGCTGCTGTGGGCGGGCGTCATCGGCGAGGACGTGCTGTCGATGGCCGGGCACGTCGTGATGTTTGTGGCGATGCTCGGCGTCATGCTGCTGCGTCCGGACGAATACATGCTGCCGCACGGCAAGCACGACGCGGTGATTCCCGCGACGGAAATTCCTGCGACAGAGCGCACCGACGAAGCGTAGGGTGCGCATTTATGACTTTTTCCCGGGAACGCCCACCCTTTGAGGCCGACGAGCGCACGCAGCTCGTCGGGTGGCTCGACATGCAGCGCGCCATCCTCGTCTGGAAGTGCGAGGGCCTGTCCGAGGCCGACGCGCACCGGTCCGTCCTGCCGACCTCGCCCCTGATGACGATGGCCAGCCTCGTCTCGCACATGCGGTGGGTCGAAAACAGCTGGTTCGAGGTCCTGTTCCTGGGCGGGGAGGCCAAGGGTCCGCAGTTCGACGAGTCCGTGGAAGACGCCGAAATGCGCGTGGAGGGCGTCCCGCTGGCCCAGCTGATCGCCGAGTATGAGCGGGCCTGCGAGCGTTCCAACGAAATCATCGCGGCACACCCGCTCGACCAGACCGGGCGCCATCCCGACTTCCGCTCCGCCAAGGCCTCGCTGCGCTGGATGATCATCCACATGATCGAGGAGACCGCGCGGCACGCGGGTCACATGGACACCATCCGCGAGCTGGTCGACGGGCAGACGGGTTACTACTAGGGCTCGCTTTCAGGGCTCTTTGCTAGGGAAGCGTCTCGCGTGCCGCCGTCGGCGACCACTCGAGGAGGAGGATCGTCGAGTCGTCCTCGGGCGGGCCGTCGTGGAAGTCCACCACAGCCTGGTTGATCCGGCGGACCACCTCGGGCGGGGTGAGGTCGCCCGACAGCTGGCGGCGGCTCACGTCGACCAGCCGTTCGAGGGTGAAAAACTCGCCCTCGCGGTTGCGGCACTCCACGGCCCCATCGGTATACATCAATAGTTTGTCGCCGATCTGGAGGTGGTACCGGCCGAGGGAGACCCGCGCCGTGGGGATGCCCAGGGGCGTGCGCCGGCCGCCTTCCAGCGCGACCGTCCCGCCGTTGGGGGTGAAGACGATCGGCGACGGATGGCCGGCATTGACGAAGCGCAGCAACCCCGAGCCCAGATCCAGCCGCAGGAGCGCCGCGGTCACAAACTGGCTGTCGTCAAACTGGGCGTCCAGATGCGTGTCGGCCGTGCGGGCCATCGAGACCAGGCCCTCGCCCTTGCGGCGCTCGGCCCGCATCGCCGACAGTGCCACGGCCACGCTCAGCCCGGCCGTCAACCCGTGCCCGGCGCCGTCGAGGATCGCGATGTGCGCGATGTCGCCGTCCACGGAGTAGTCGAAGGCGTCGCCGCCGACGGCATAGGCGGGGTGCAGGCTCGCCGAGATGACCATCCGATCGCTGGTGAGCGTCGACGGGGGCAGCAACTGGCGCAGGAGCACCGCGGCCACGGACATGCTCTCGCTGCTGCGGGCTTGGTGCAGCCGGTCGCCATAGGGCTGTTTCGCGGCGATGAGGTGGCCGACGAGGTTGGCAAACTGCACGAGCGACTCCTGATCGGCCCGGCGGGAGGGCGCAGGCGGATCGCGGACCACCACGCGCAGCACGCCCAGCCGTTCCGTGGAGTCCAGCAGCGGCACCCAGAGCACGGCCGGATCGTTGGGCTCCGGCTGCACCTGGCCGCGCTGAAAGGCCAGCCCCGCCACGCTGCCCTCCACCTGGCGCTCAGTCCCTTTTTCGAGAGTGCCCGTAAACTCCCGCAGCATCTGCTGCTCGTGATCCACAAGGTAGAGCGTGACGCCGTCGGCCACGGGCGCGCTTGCCGCGCGCACCAGCTGGGGCAGCTCATCGGGCTGACTCAGGTTTACCCCGCTGAGCAGGTCCAGTATCGCCAGCCGCCAGCGCTCCGCATGTGAAGCGAGCATCGGGCCTCCTCACGTACATGAGAGGCGCGGACGGGCTCGCGAGCGAGGCTGGAACGGCCCGGCCAAAGGCGATCTATGCCTGCGCGGCCCGCGAGCCCGACCCGATCAGCCTCTCACCAGGCGTAATCCATGGTCAACGGCCATGCGGGTGGCCCGGGAAGCGCCTGTCGGCGCTACCGGCGGAACTTCAGGCCAGATTTGGACATACCCTTGATTACGTCGGCCGACTCCTCAAAGCCTATGACTAGTACGCCGTCCGGCTGCACCCTGTCGATCTGCGCGATGATGTCGCGGATCTGGTCGGGCGTGCCGATCATGCCGTTCTCGCCGACGTCGTAGCGGAACGTCCGGATGTCGCCCTGTGCCACGCCGGCCGCGGCGAGCTCCTTGCTCACCCCGTCCATGAGGCCCTCGCCGTAGGCGTCGCCGCGGGCCACGATGCAGATCTTGCGCAGGCCGTCGCGCAGGATCACGTCGGCGAGCGCGCGAGCCTGAAGGATGTCCGATGGCGCGCTGCGGAAGTAGAGCCCTGAATCGTTCACATTGGTCAGTGAGGCGGCCGTGTTCGACGGCGAAAACATGATCATGCCGGCCCGGACGACCTCCGGCAGCACGCCCAGGCTCACCCCGGAACCGCTCGCGCCGATGATGACCTGCACGCCGTCGGCCTCGTGCTTTTGCACCGTGGCGAGCGCCTTCTTCGGGTCGGTGAAGTCGTTGCCGTCGTGCCACACCACCGGCTCGCCCAGCACCCCGCCCGCGTCGTTGACCTCCTTGAGGGCCAGGCGTGCCCCAGCGATCATCGGCGGGTAGGCGAACGACAGGCCGCCCTCCATCGGCAGCAGCCCGCCCAGCACGAGCTGATGCTTGTTGCGGCTGCTGGATGTCTGCGCGGCGGCGGGCGCCTGCTCGGTGGTTGCCGAGCGCTCGTTGCCGGTGGTGAGGTACTCCGTCTTGCCCGCGTCGAGCTGGTTGTCGGAGCCGAAGTGATAGATCCCGTAGCTGGCGGTCGACGGCTCCCCGACCGGGGTGAAGCCGTTGCGCAGCGTCGCGCCGCGATAGGCGGGGTCCCGGCCGGCGCGCGCGTGCGCCAGGCACTCGGCGACCGAGGTGCACGGGTTGGCCCCGATCGTCACCCCGTTGATCTGTTTGGCGATCGCCTTCGGGTCGGTCGTGCCGGCCAGTTGCGCGGCGATGCTCACGATGACGACCGCGTCGTAGGTCTCGCCGGCGAAGATGACGTCGTTGAGTTTGGGGTCGATCCCGGCCAGGCGAGCGCGGAAGTCGGCGCTCAGCTGCACGGCCGGTGCGGTGCCCTTCATGCCCATCAGCAGTCCTGGATTGTCGGAGAATTCGGCGCCGAATCCGTTCTGCATGTTTCCGTCCGAGCCGTAGACGAACGCGCCCGGATAGGCGCGCTCGGGCTGATTGTCGGTCGGAGCCGAGCACGCGGCCGTGGCCACGACCACGCACCCGATCAGGGCAATTAGGCGGGAAATCCGCATTTGGCAGGCCTCCATGCAGGCAGTCGTCTCCGGGAGGCTAGTGCGGACGATCAAGGCACACTACCGGGCGAAAGACCGGTGCCGCGTCGGTTTGTCGTAGCGAATGCTCATCCGGTTGGCCAGGTGGGAGGGGTGTGTCAACTTCGGTTGACGGCATTGCGTGCGTCAACTACGGTTGACACATGCCTATCACGACACTCATCCGCACCGCCGAACCCGCGCGCCCGCCCTTGGCGCCCAACCGTTTGCTGGTCTTCGGCCTGCTGGCCGGGCCGCTGTTCGTCCTGGCGTTCCTGCTCGAAGGGGCGTTGCGGGACGGCTACGACCCGATGCGCCATCCCGTCAGCTCGCTCGCGCTAGGCCCCGGCGGCTGGCAGCAGGTCGCCAACTTCCTGGTGTGCGGCGTCCTGACGGTGCTGTTCGCCATCGGGCTGCGCCGCAGCCTGCGGCCAGGGCCGGGTGCGCTGTTCGGGCCGCTGCTCGTCGCCGTCTGGGGCGTGGGCCTGATCGGCGCGGGCATCTTCGTCACCGACCCGGTCAGCGGCTACCCGGCCGGGACGCCCGCGAAGCACACGGCCTACAGCACTGCCGGCTTCATGCACGACATTGTCTTCTCGTTGCCCGCCTTCGCCGGCATGACCGCCGCGATGTTTGTTTTCGGGTACGCGTTCTTCCGGCGCCGATCGCCGATTTGGGCGGTGTATTCGCTGCTGAGCGGGATCGCCTTCCTCGTGCTGTTCTTCATGTCCGGCGCGGGTTTCGGCCAGGAGCCCGGCCTGGTGGACACGGCCGGGCTCTGGCAGCGGCTCTGCGTCGGCGTGGCCTGGCTATGGCTGTTTGCCCTCGCCGTGCGGCAGCGCCGCTCTCGTTAATCCGGCTGGGCAAACCGCAGCACGTTGCCGTACGGGTCGGTGACCGCCAGCGTCGGCCCGCCCGGCGCGTCGGCCTCGACGCCCGGGCGCAAGGACACCCCCAGGCGGGCACGCAACTCCGCTTGCAGCCCATAGACATCGGCGACGGCGAACCACACGACGCCATTCGGGCTGCCGTCGCCGTGGTGCTCGGACAGGTGCAGCAGCGCCTGCGCCCGGGACACCTGCAGATAGAGCGGGGCGCCCGGCTCGAACCGATGCTCCCAGTCGAGCTTGAAGCCCAGATAGTCGATATAGAACCGCAGCGCGACCTCCGCCGACATCACGCGCAGCAGGGGAATCGCCCGGCTGATCGCCGGATAGGCGGGCCGCTCGGGCGCGGCCGCCAGCACATTCCAGCTTTTGGCACCGTGCTGATGCGCGACGAGCTCGAGCGCGAGGCCGTGCGGGATGTCGATGCCCGCCGCGGCGAGGTCGCGCCGCAGCAGCTTGGCCAGCGTCTTGGCCTGCTCGACACTGATCGGGGTCATGATATGGCCTTCCACGCGGCACGTGCCCGCCGAGGCTCGCGTTGTCGGCCGGTGCCGCGGTCGCCAAGACGTTGCGTGGCAAGCCATCGGGTGCATTCACCAAACCCCGAGGGGCGCGAGCAGCCGGCTGCACCAAGCCAGCCACAGTCTACCCGACGCCCCTCGTCGCGTTCGACCGTCGTGCGTCAGGTCGCCGTGATGGTGAGGTTGTTGGTGACGAAGTCCCGGCCGCCGTTGGACGACGTGATTTCGTAGCCGAACTGCACGTTGCCGATGGTCACGTCGCCGAACCAGCCCCGGGCGCGGATCCAGTTGGCGATCGCTTTGATGTCAACCGTTCCCGAGGACGTGTTGCTCGTGCGCAGGAACGAGAACACGCTGATGGATCCGTTCGTGCCACGGTAGACGTTCCAGCTGTGGCCGCCCACTGTGGCCGAGGTCTGGAAGCTGCCGATCGGCCCGACCGCGCCATACTTGTTGACCCACAACATGATTTCGTAACGGTTGTCGCTGGACCAGACGTCGTAGGTGCTGGTGAACGCGACCCCGCTGGTGGGCACGCTGACGTTGAAGCTGCTGCTGAGCGTGCCCAGGGCGCTCACGCGCTTGCCGGACCACTTGGTGGAGTTGGGATAGGACTTCACGCCGCCGGTGTTGGGGTGGTTGGCCCACACTCCCCAGTTGGTGGGCGAGTTGGCCCACGTGCACTGCGGGCCGCGGCCGGATCCCCAGATGTTGTTGTACAGCGTGTAGCCGCCGCTGGTCCAGTTGCCCCACTGGTCGCAGGTGGACCAGATGGCGGCGTGCGCCGGGGTGGCGGCGAAACCGGAGACGACGAGGGCGAGTGCGGACACGGCGGTGGCGAGCCGCCAACGGATGGTTCGTCGCATGACAGACTCCAGATCCAATGGGGACGACATTGACATCTGTCGTGATCGTGTGTCGGGTATGTTAGTTGGATATCCAAACTAAAGCAAGCCCGTCGCGTCCCTATCTGGTCTTGAGCTCCTCGTCGAGGGTCGTCTTGAAGTACTGCATCGCCTCGACATAGTCCGGTTGGCCGAAGCGCTCCCCGAGCTCGGCCGGATCCACATCCTCCACCTTGGTCTGGATCCACCAGATGTTGCCGAACGGGTCGCGCACCCGGCCCATCCGGTCGCCCCACGCCATCGTCCGCATCTCGGTCACCACGGTGCCGCCGGCCTTGATCGCCCGGCGCATGGCCGCGTCCGCGTCCGGCAGGAAGAGGCGGTGGTAAGCCGGGGTGTCCGGCCAGTCCTCGTGGGTGTCGAAGAGCATCACCACCGAGTCGCCGATCCGCAGCTCGGCGTGCTCAATCGAACCGTTTTCGCCGTAGACCGGGTCACCAAGCGGTTCGGCCTTGAACGCGGTCTCGAGAAACTTGATCAGCCGCGCGCTGTCCCGTGAGATCAACCATGGCGTGACGGTGTGGTACCCGTCCGGAATAGTGCTAACTGTCATGATTTCGACCCTACGGGCGCGCGTCGCGGCCTGTCACGCGAATCCCACATACGAATGTGCCAGCGTGCCGGGTTCAGCCGTGGGGGTGAGCGCGGGCCGGACGCGTCATTGCCCGCTGGGCTGTAATAGATCTGGATGGGCATGGTGCTCCTCTGCGGTCGTGAGCCATCCGCTCACACGAATGTCATCGCCGAGCATGGGGGATCCGCCGGCCGGGCGAGCCGATTGCTGAAAAAAGCTGAACGCGCCTGAACCGTGGGAGATGCGTCGCATATCGGCACCCGCGTTCCGGCGTGGAGATGGACACGCGACAATGTCGCCTGCGTTGGGAGAATTCGCCCGGGGGAGGGGCACGTGGCGGCGGATGGCGGGGCGGGCGAGCAGCGGTTGACGCCGGCGGAGGTGCGATCCGTGGCCGATCTGGCGCGACTGCTGCGCCAGCTCCGGCGCCGGCTGGCTCGCGGCAACCGCGGCGCCGAGGTGACCTACCGGTGTCTGGCGGACAAAACCGGTTGGTCGGTGGGCAGCATCGCGGCCTATCTCGGTGGCAAGGCGCTGCCGCCGACGGACCGGTTCGACATCCTGGTGCGGCTGTTGGGCGCGAGCCCCGAGGAGCAGGGAGCGCTGGCCACGGCACGGGATCGGCTCGACGAGCGCCGGCGCGAGGCGCCGGTCCTGGCCAATGCGTGGGTGGGCAGCGGCGCCGCGTCGCTTTTGGAGCGTTCGGCGCTGCTGGACGAGCTGGGCGGGGTGCTCGCCGACAGCGCCGCGGGCGGGCGGATCGCGCTCGTGGCGGGCGAGGCGGGCATCGGCAAGTCGGCCTTGGTCAAGGGTTTCGCCGAGCGGCATGCCGGCAGGGTGCGGTTTTTGCTGGGGGCGTGCGACCCGCTGCTGACGCCCCGCGCGCTGGGCCCGTTGCACGACATCGCCCGGCAGGCCGGTGGCCGGTTGGCGAGCCTGCTGGCGGGCGGGAGCCCGCGGGAGGAGCTGTTCGCCGCGTTCCTGGACGAGCTGGACCGGCGGCAGGTGGTCGTGGTGGAGGACGCGCACTGGGCCGACGAGGCGACGCTGGACCTGCTGGTGTTCCTGGGCCGGCGGATGGATCGCACGCGCGCGCTGCTCATCGTGACCTATCGCGACGACGAGCTCGGGGTCGAGCATCCATTGTGGACTGTCGTGAGCAGACTGCCGCGCGACGCCGTGCGGCGGCTGCGGCCGGAGCCGCTCTCCGAGGCGGCGGTGGCGGAGCTGGCCGGCCGGGCCGGGCGCCCGGCCACGGGGTTGCACGCGCTCACCGGTGGAAACCCGTTGCTGCTCACCGAGGTGCTGGCCGCGGGTGATGCCGGCGTTCCGCTGACCGTGCGGGATTTGGTGCTGGCACGCTTCGGAGGCTTGTCCGCCGCGGCGCAGAAGGTCGTGCGGCTCGTCGCGGTGGTGCCGGCCCGGGCGGAGCTGTGGCTGCTGGAGGAGGCGCTCCGGCCGCGGGCGTCGGCGGTCGAGGCCGGTGTTGCGGCCGGGTTGCTGGTGGCCGATCCCGAAGCGGTCGGGTTTCGCCATGAGCTGTTGCGGCGGGCGGTGGAGGGCTCGCTGCCCGCGATGGCCCGCAGGGAGCTGAACCGGCGCGTGCTGTCGGCGCTGGCCGGGCGGCGGGAGGTCGACGTGGCTCGGCTGGTGCACCACGCGCGCGAGTCCGGCGACGCCGACGCGATAGTGCGATATGCGCCTGAAGCGGCCCGGCAGGCGGCGGCGGTCGCGGCGCATCGGGAGGCGGTCGGGCACTATAGGTCGGCTCTGGTCTATGCCGACAGGCTCGATGATTTGGTACGAGCGGAGTTGCTCGAGGGGTATTCCGTGGAGTGCTATCTGTCCGGGCTGTCCGTCGAGGCGGTGTCGGCACGCCGTGCCGCGCTCGAGCTCCGTGAGGCCGCCGGGGACCGGGAAAAGGTCGGCGCGGGTCTACGCTGGCTGTCGCGCCTGCATTGGTGGGATGGCAACCGGCGGGAGGCTGAGGCGGCCGCCGCCCGCGCCATCGCGATGCTGGAGACCTTGGCATCCGGGCACGAGCTGGCGATGGCCTATAGCAACCAGGCGCAGCTCGACATGCTGGCCCGGCGGCTGGACGTGTCGATGAGCTGGGCGGCGCGCGCGATCGGACTGGCCGAGCGCCTCGACGATCGGGAGACGCTGAGCCACGCCTTGACCAACATCGGCTCGGCCCGGCTCTGCGGCGGGGATCCGGGCGGCCGGGCAGATCTCGAGCGCGCGTTCGAGGTGGCGGTCGCGGCCGGGCTGGAGGACCACGCCGCACGGGCGCTGGGCAACCTGTCCACCGACAGCGCGGAGATGCACAACTACCGCGACGCGCGCGCGGACCTCGACCGCGGGCTGGCCTTCATGCGGGCGCACGAGCTGTCCGGATACATCCAGCACCTGCTGGGATACCGCGCTCGTCTGCGGCTGGACCAGGGAGACTGGGCCGGTGCGGAGCAGGACGCGCGTGCGGCCCTGGACGAACCGGTCGTGGGTGGCCCCAGGGCGGTGGATGCCTTGGTGCCGCTGGGTTTGCTGCAGGCGCGCCGGGGAGACCCCGCCGCGGCCGACACGCTGCGGGAGGCGGCCGACATCGGGTTTGCCACGACCGAGCTGCAGTGGACCGTGCCGGTGGCTGCCGCGCGGGCCGAGCACGCGTGGCTGCGGGGCGCGGATCATCTTGTCGCCGAGGAGGCCATGGCGGCCTTCGACCTGGCGGTGGCGATCGAGCACCCGTGGTTGTCGGGAGAGCTCGCCTTCTGGCTATGGCTGGCAGGCTCGCTGCCGAAGACCCCGGCCGTGCTCGCCGAGCCATATCGGCTGCTGCTGGCGGCGGGAGATTGGCGTGCCTCCGCCGACGCCTGGCAAGAGCTCGGCTGCACCTACATGCGTGCCCTCGCGCTGGCCCGCGGCGACCGGGATGACGCGGTGCTGGAAGCGCTCGCGTTGCTGGACGGGCTGGGCGCGCGGCCCGCGGCCGGACGGATCCGGCGCGAGCTGCGCATGCGCGGCAACGTGCGCGTGCCCCGCGGGCCGATCCGGGCGACGGCGGCCAATCCGGCCGGGCTCACGGGCCGGCAGGTCGAGGTGCTCGCGCTGCTGGCCGGGGGCCTCAGCGACGCCGAGATCGCCGTGCGGCTTTCGCTTTCGGCCAAGACCGTGGGCCATCACGTCTCGGCGCTGCTGGCCAAGCTGGACGTCCGTTCGCGCCGTGAGGCCGCCGCGGCAGCGCACCGGTTGGGGGTCGCGACTGCCAAAGATGGGGAGCCTCGCGGCGAGAGTTAGGGTCAGGCGACAGTGAGGTGGAAGCGTGTGCCGCGCTCGGCGGCCCCGCGCAGCACGGCGCGGAAGGCTTCGAGGCACCCGACGACGTGCTCGCGGTCGTACTCTGAGTCCCACGAGCCGGAGCCGACGCCGGACACGAGGGCGTCCAATGTCGACACCGCGTCGGCTGGGTCGTGCCAGGTGGCCGGGAGGTCGGAGAGATCCGGCAAGCCATCGGCCTCCATGGCGCGCTGCTCCAGCACGTCCTCCGGCACGTCGATGTAGGC
>JBIOYB010000200.1:0-2246 GCA_044869915.1 Allorhizocola sp. | reverse complement strand
AGCCGGCGACCCACACGTAATCCCGCAACCACCCCCACTACAAATCCGGCTGCTTGACCTACTCAACGTCGATCCACTCCAACTGACGTGACCCACCCACGCTCATGTGCGGAACACGGGGCTAGCGGCCGCCGGGGTCCTCGTGCTGGCCGCGCTGCGCCCGTCGGCCGCGCCCCGGTGGGCGCGGGCGATGCTGCGCGCAATGGGCGTGCGGTGGAGCGTGATCGGCGCGCCGATCCGGCCGGGTGCCCTGCTCGCGGGCAATCACGTGTCGTGGTTGGACATCGTCGTGATGATGGGGTCCGGCAACGGCGTGCGGATGGTGGCCAAGAAGGAGGTGGGGGACTGGCCGATCATCGGGCGGCTGGCAAAGGCCTGTGGCACGGTGTTCGTCGATCGTTCGCGCCCGCGTACCCTTCCCGCGACCGTTGCGGCGGTGGCCGGCGGGCTTCGGGAGGGGGTCTCGATGCAGGTCTTCCCGGAGGGCACCACGACCTGCGGCGCGCACCCGGTCCGATGGCGTCCGGCGTTCCTGCAGGCGGCCATCGACGCGGGCGCGCCCATCCAGCGGTTCACGCTGCTGTACAGCAGCGCGTCGGCGGCCTTCGTCGACGACGAGTCGCTGCTCGGCTCGCTGCGCCGGGTGCTCGCCCACCGCAACCTGAGCATCGTGGTGCTCATCGATGAGCCGCAGCCCGCCGACACGAGCCGGCGGGCGTTGGCCCGGAGACTGTCGCCGAGAAACCGTTACGGCGCAAAGGCAAACCAGTTGACGTTGACGAAGTCGGCCGGCTGACCGCTCGCGAACGTCAGGTAGACGTCGTGCGTGCCGGTCACCGGCCCGATGTTGGCCGGAATCGTTTGCCAGCTTTGCCATCCGCCCGTGCTGGCGATGGCGAAGCCGCCGATGGGTGTGGCGGTCGGGCTGCCGAGGCGCACCTCGACCAGTCCGCTGACGCCGGCGGGCGCGCCGCTTGCCACCCGCGCCTTGAACTGGCGTGCGGTCGTGGCGCCGAAGCGGACACCCGTGAAGCGCGCCCAGTTGCCGTTGTTGATGCTCGCCAGGTTTTGCCCGCCGCCGGTGTCGCTTGTGGACTGGACCGTGACGCCCGACTGCGCGTTGAACGACTCCGCCTGGATCGTGCCGAACGCGTCCCTGCCGTCGCCGCCCGGACTGGGGGTCGGAGTTGGTGCGGCGCAAGGGGATCCACCGGCCAGGCAGCCGTCCGTGCCGCAGACGCGCATGGCGTTGACGCAATCGCGCACCCGCCGCTCGAGTTCGGCCTGGTCCCACGCGTTCCAGAAGTCCCCATGGAACGTGTATCCAGGAGCATTCAAAACATTTTCGCCATTTCTGGTACCGGCTAGCGTCAGCCCGGTCCCATTGACGTTGTACGTGATCAGGAACTCGACGCGGGGGACGGCGACGGGATGGCTGCTCGGGCACGGCGCGCCGACCCCGCCCAGGGCCCAGGCCATGTGGCTGAAGTGGTTGGGGCTGTCGAGGTCGCGCCCGTTCCAGCAGGTCGGGAAGTCAAGGTAGGTCTGCAGTTTGGACCCGGGCGGGCAGTTCATGAAGTCGCGGCTCGACGCCGAGCCGTTCGTGCAATTCCAGCGCGCGGAAGGGTTTTGGTCGGGGCTTGTCGCCAGCGCGTTGCCCACGACGACTTTGAGCCCCTGTGGATAGGCGACGGCGGTCTGCGGGTTGGTGATGCCCTGGTAGTAGATGATCACGCTTTCGGGCGGGACGTGCACGCCGTTCTGGTACAGGGCGGGCACCCAATACGGCGATCGGTCGACGGCCGGGTCGCAGTTGGTCGCGCCGACGCGGAGCGAGGCCTGCGTCGAGGCCGCGTTGGCGGACAGGTTGCCGATGAACTGGTGCACGTGCGACGCGCCGGACTGGTTGAACTTGACGATCGGGTCGTCGGCGGCGACGTGCGTGCCACGGCAGTCGGCGCGAAACTCCGAGCCGGCGAGGACCGCGACCTGTTGAGCTTGGATCGCGTGTGCCTCGTGCGCGCCTGCCATCACGTGCCAGGCGTGCGGATCGGTCCCGTGGTTGGCTGGCGGTTTGGCGGGCGCGCTCGCCACGAGCGCGACCACCGCCAGGAGGACAGCTGTCCTGTCCCGTCGTTTCCGAGGCAGTGGTATGCCGTTGACCTGGGGTGCCTCAGGTTGGTGGGACATTTCGGCGCGGGATTTTGTCTCGTCTATCTGAGGCGGATTGCTGAATTTGCGTCTCT
>JBIOYB010000199.1:0-2937 GCA_044869915.1 Allorhizocola sp. | reverse complement strand
GCGACAGGTCCCAAAGATGATGGTGCGCGTCCACAATCACGACAGGCGCTCCCACAGCTCGAGCGGGATGGGGTGAGCCATCATCGCCACCGCGTCGTCGACCTCGGCCGCGGAGCGCACCCCGACGATGACGGACGTGACCGCCGGATGGCTGAAGGGGAACTGGATCGCGGCAGCGCGCAGCGGGACCTCGTACTCCCCACAAAGGGATTGAAGCTCAAGCGCTTGAGCCAGGCGGCCGGCCTCGACGGGGGAGTAGTTGTCGCTTGCCCCTGGTTTTGGGTCGGCCAGCAGGCCCGATTGGAACACGCCGGCCGCGATGACAGCTATGCCGCGCCGGGCGCACAGGGGCAGCAACTCGTCCAAACCGGACCGGTCGAGCAGGGTATAGCGCCCGGCGAGCAGGAAGCAGTCGAAGTCGCCCACACCGGCCAGGCGCACCAGCATCTCGGCCTGATTCATCCCCGCGCTCACGGCACCGATCACGTTGTCGTGGCGAAGCTCGGCCAGCGCGCGGTATGCACCCTCGACCGCCTCGTCGAAGTGGTCGTCGGGATCGTGGATGTGCAGAATGTCTATGCTGTCCAGGCCCAGGCGGGCCAGGCTCTCCTCGAAGCTGCGCATCACGCCGTCGTAGGAGAAGTCGAAGCGCGGCACGATGCCCGGCTCGAGCCCTGCCCAGATCGGCTGCGCGCCCTCGACGCCCTCGACCAGGAGTCGTCCCACCTTTGTGGACAGCACGAAATCGGCGCGTGGGCGTTGCGCGAGCGCCGCGCCGATGCGCCGCTCCGATAGGCCGTGCCCATAGAGCGGGGCCGTGTCCAGCAGGCGCAGCCCGTGATGCAGCCCGCGCGTGACGGTCTGCTCCGCGTCCTCGTCGGACACGTGTGCGTAGAGTCCTCCGATCGGGGCAAGCCCCAGACCCAGCCGGGTCACCTCGAGCGGCGTCCGTCCTAACGGGACGCGTTCTGCCGGGTCCATGCAGCCTCCATCGAAAGGTCGGATGTCTGGAGCGTACATGGTAACTTGCGGCGAAGTATGCGATGCTTTCCGGCCGAAGCTTGCGAGCACGGGGTTCGGCGGAGGGTAGTGGGCAGTGGCTTGGTTCATCGGCCAGTCGATCCTGATGATCGCGTTGGCATTTCTGTTGGGACTCCTGGTCGGCTGGCTGATCTGGGGTCGGCTGCTGCGCCGGGACCGTCCGGCGCGACAGGCTGTGGAAGAGCCGCCCGCTTCGGTTGAGACGGCGCGTGAGCCCGTGAGTGAGCCGGATCCGGTCGCGCTCATTCCCGCGCAGCGCAGCGAGTCCATCGCCGAGTCTTCCCCGGTGGCCGAGCCTTCCCCGGTAGGCGTCGCCGTGGCCGATGACACCGTGGCCGATGACGCCGCGGCGGAGCGGGAGCCCGTCACCGCGGCGGCCGTCGTTGAGCCGGATCCGGTCCCCGTCGTTGTTGCCGAGCCTTCGCCGGCGGCCGCCGTTGAGCCGGATCCGGTCCCCGTCGTTGTTGCCGAGCCTTCGCCGGCGGCCGTCGCTGCTGTCGAGCCCGAGCCGGAGGTCGTTGCGGCCGAACCTGAGCCGGTGCCGGTGCCGGTGCTGACAAAGGTCGCGGTGGTTGAGCCGGATGAGGTGGAGCCGGACGATCTGGAGCGGGTCGAGGGGATCGGGCCGGCGATGTCGCGGGCGCTGGTGGCCGCGGGCATCAGGACATACGAGCAGCTTGCCGGCACCGACGAGGATACGTTGCGCGACGCCATCAAGGCCAAGGGGCTGAAGTTCGCGCCCAGCCTCGTCACGTGGTCGCGGCAGGCGCGCCTGCTGGCCGACGGCGACGAGGAGGGCTTCGCCGACCTGACCCGGCGTCTGGTCGCGGGCCGGGACGAGGGTCGGCAATGAGCGTGAGTAGGCGGCGCGCCTGGATCGCCGTCACGACCGCCGCGGTGGGACTGGCCGCGATCGGTGTGGCCCAAGGGATCCCCAACCGGCACTCGATCGAGGCCGACCTGACCCGCCGCTCGGCGGCCGCACTCGAGGGGGCCGGCATCCGCGGCGCCGACGTGCGGTTTGTCGGCCGCGACGGGTCGGTTGTGGTCGCCAACGCCTCCGATGTCGACGGCGCACGCCGCGCCGTCGAGGGCGTGGAGGGCGTCCGCGTGGTCGACGTCGACGGGCCGGACGTGCCGCTGCGCCAACCCTCCGTCACCGTAACGGTCGACAGTGGACGGGCGAGCGTCACGGGCGTGGCACCGTCAAACGGGCTGCTGCAGGCGCTTGGCGCGCAGGGTCAGCTGACCGTCGACCCGGGCGTGAGCGACGCCGGCCTGGCGGGCCTGCCCGCCGTGGTGCGCGCGCTGGGCGCCAACGCCAAGGGCGTGACCATCGAGCTGCGCGACGGCCGTATCACGCTCGCCGGCACCGTGGAGTCGACGGCCGTGCGTGATGCCGCGGTCGCCGCCGCGGGCCAGGCCGTGGGCGCGGCCAACGTGACGAGCCGGCTCGAGGTGCCCGTCAAACCGCCGGAGGTGGTGCAGCGCGCGCTGACCGATCTGCCGCAGATCACGTTCGAAAACAACAGTGCCACGCTGACCGCCGAGGGCCAGGCGGCCGTGGCGAAGGCCGCGGACATCCTGCGCGACAACCCGACCGCCCGGGTGCGCATCGAGGGCCACACCGACTCCAACGGCACGCCCGAGTCCAACCTCTTGCTCAGCCAGGCCCGCGCCCAGTCGGTGCGCGATGCCCTTGTGGCGCTTGGCATCGCGGCCGATCGCATGACGGCCGAGGGATTCGGCGAGAGCCGGCCCCGCGTCCCGGACAACAGCCCGCAAAATCAGGCCCTCAACCGCCGCGTCGAATTCATCGTCCTCTGACCACGGCGCGGCCGGCTCGCCTGGGCCGCCCGCGCTCGCTCCCTCCCGAATCTGCCGCGGGCGATCCGC
>JBIOYB010000198.1:0-6299 GCA_044869915.1 Allorhizocola sp. | reverse complement strand
GAGGTAAATAAAGCTCTTCAGGCTCTTTCTAGCTTTCCGATGCAGTGCGCCACGACCGACTTCGTGGGGTTTCCGGGGGTCGCCCCCGGAGCAGATATTGCGGGCCACGGCGAAATCGTCAAAGGCGATGAGCAACGTGGCCCGGCTCGGACGCGGGCGGACCCCCCGACGATTGCCCCTGTCTCCCCGTCGTCTCCGCCCGCGCCGAGATGCACCCCCGCGATAGCCCTCAAAAGGGCTCCCTGGCTCGCCGCCGGCGCGCAAAAGCGCAGGCGATCGTCCTCCCCAAGGGAGTTCGACGTTAGCAACCTGTCGCAGCCTGTTCGTCCTGGTTTCTGCTGGTTTTCGGGTTTCCGGCGGTCACTTCTGCCGGGCTTTCTGCCGGTGGTTGGACTGGGGAAGGATGCAACCTGGCGATTCGATTGTCGTCAGTGGAAAGTACTCTGAGGGTTCAGTCGGTCACCGTGCGTCGGGGAGGACAGCATGGGTAAGGAGATCGCGCAGGGCACGTTCAGCCGCGAGGAGCGGCAGCGGTACCGCTACAAGGTCCGACGCTGCCTGGACGTGTTCGCGTTGATGCTGGACGACTTCAGTTTTGACTCCGATCACCCGATGACCGGTTTAGAGATAGAGCTCAACCTCGTCGACTCCAACCATCAGCCGACGATGCGCAACACCGACGTGCTGAGCATGAACGACCCGGTGTTCCAGACCGAGCTGGGGCAGTTCAACCTGGAGCTCAACGTGCCGCCACGCCTCATCGCCGAGGACGGGCTCGCGGGCTACGACGACTACATCACCTCCGCGATCGGGCGGGCCAACAAGCACGCGGCCAACTTCGACACGTCGATCGTGATGATCGGTGTGCTGCCGACGCTGACGACAGACCACACGGCGCTGGCCAACATCTCGCTCGACGACCGATACCGAGTATTGAACGAAGAAATCCTCGCGGTCAGGGGCGATCAGATCTCCCTGGACATCCGGGGGGTCGACCATCTGCAGACCCAGACCGACTCGATCGCGCCCGAGGCCGCGTGCACCAGCCTGCAGTTCCACCTGCAGGTGGCGCCGGGGGAGTTCGCCAACTATTGGAACGCGGCGCAGGTGATCGCGGGTGTGCAGGTCGCGGTCGCCGCCAACTCCCCGTTTCTGTTCGGCCACCAACTTTGGGCGGAGACCCGCATCGCGCTGTTCGAGCAGGCGACCGACACACGGCCCGCCGAGCTCAAGGCGCAGGGCGTGCGGCCGCGGGTCTGGTTCGGCGAGCGCTGGATCACGTCGATCTTCGACCTGTTCGAGGAGAACGTGCGCTACTTCCCGCCGCTGCTGTCCATTTCGGACCCGGAGGACCCGCTGGAGGTGTTCCGTGCGGGCGGCGTGCCCAAGCTGCACGAGCTGCGCCTGCACAACGGCACGGTCTACCGGTGGAACCGGCCGGTCTACGACATCCAGGCGGGCCGCCCGCACCTGCGCGTCGAAAACCGGGTCCTGCCGGCCGGGCCGACCGTGGTCGACATGATGGCCAACGCGGCCCTGTACTTCGGGCTGGTGCGGATGCTCGCCGAGGACGACCGTCCACTGTGGACGCAGATGCCGTTCAGCGTGGCCGAGGACAACTTCCACGCCGCGGCCCGCCGTGGGATCCACGCGCCGATGTGGTGGCCCAGGCAGGGCGAGGTCTGGGTGACCGAACTGCTGCTGGAGACGCTCCTGCCACGCGCCGCCGAGGGCCTCGACCGGTTCGGGGTCGACGCGGGCCTGCGCGACAAAATGCTGGGCATCATCGAACAGCGATGTCGCATGAAACGCACCGGCGCCACATGGCAGGTCGAAATGGTCCGGCTGCTGGAGCGCCAGGGCTACACCAGGCCGGCCGCGCTGCGCGCCATGCTGGCGCACTACGTGAAGCTTCAGCGCTCCAACGAGCCCGTGCACACCTGGCCGATCGAACTCGAATCGACGATCTTGCAGTAATCTAACTCTGTGTCACGCAGGCGGTTGCGCACCCAACGGAGGGTGAGTCTGTGCTCGGTCATGATGTCGATCGTGATCGTCGTGCTCGGCGGCGGACTGGTCCTGGGCGCCCTCAACAAGCGGCTGAACGCGGACGGTTCGGCGCCGTCGGCGCAGCCCCCGCCCGCCGACGTGTCGCCGACAGCAGCGACACTGCGTGAGATCACCCTGCTCGGCGCGGGCGACGTCATCGCCCACCCACCGGTGTGGGAGCAGGCCCGGGTGGACAACGGCGGCAAGGGTTTCGCCTTCGCACAGATCTTCGAGGGCGTGGCCCCGACGATCGGCGCGGCCGACCTCGCACTGTGCCACCTCGAGACGCCGGTCGCGCCGGCGGGCACGGCACCCAGCGGCTTCCCGCTGTTCAACGCGCCGGCCGAACTGCTCGACGGGCTGAAGCAGGCAGGCTTCGACGGATGCTCGACCGCCTCCAACCACGTGCTCGACCGTGGGTTCGACGGTGTGACCCGCACGCTGGACGCCATGGACCGGGTGGGCCTCGGCCACACCGGAAGCGCCCGAAGCGCGGAAGAGGCCGCCACCGCGAAAATCTACGACGTGGACGGGGTCAAGATCGCACATATTTCGTACACGTATGGCTTCAGTGGCAACCTCAAACCACCGGCGGGCAAGGAGTGGGCGGCCAACCTGATCGACCCGGCAGCGATCAAAGCGGCGGCCCGGAGGGCCAGGGAAGCCAAGGCGGACATCGTCGTCTTAAGCCTTCATGCTGGTACGGAGTACAAGCACCTGCCCAACGCCGATCAGGAGCGCTGGGCCAAGGAGGCGCTCGCCGGTCCGGAAATCGACATCCTGCTGGGCCATCACTCGCATTCGGTACAGGCGATGGAGCAGATCGGCGAGAAGTGGGCGGTCTACGGCCTCGGCAACCAGATCGCGCGGCCCACACCGGAAAACGAGAAGGACCGCGAGGGCGTCATGGTCCGGCTGACCCTGACCGAGTCGGCCGACGGCCGGTGGCGCATCACGAAGGCCGAGGCCATCCCGACCTGGCTGCAGCTGACCCCCAAACTGCGCATCATCGAGCTGCCCAAGGCCGTCGCCGACCAGTCGCTGCCGGCCGCGGCCCGCCAGGCGCACCAGACCACCCTGGACCGGATCGCCGGCCACCTTCGCCTGCGCGGCGCCGCGGGTGGTGGGCTGGTGGTGCTGGGCGCGACGGGGAACTAGGCCGGATCGGCGGCCGCTATGTCCGGCCCGGTCCCGTCCTGCTCGGCGCCACGGAAGCGGGGCAACAGCGCGACAAGAGCCGATCCCGCCAGCCCGGCGAGCACCGCATAGGGCGCGACGAGATGGGCCGACAGCTGCTCCGGCTTGACGTTGACCAGCACCGGGGCCGCAAGCAGGTATGCCGCCGCGACCACGGCCGGCCCCGCCGCACCGGAGAGCGCCACGCCGATGCGTCCCGCACCCCGGCGCGCCCCCGCCCAGGCCGCGCACACCCCGATCACCAGCGCGGACCCCGTCGCCAGCGCCGCACCCGGCAGGTAAATGCTGTGGAACCACGGCCCGTGCGCGGTCACCTGCCACACCCCGAGCTGGGCCACCCGCAGATCGCCGCCCGCGGCCAGTGTGTCGGCCGTCGCCACCAGCGCCAGCAGCCACATCCACACGGCCGTGAACAGCACGTTGAACGCGATCGGGCGCGAACTGACCGCGGCCAGCGCGATGAACAGCCCCAGCAGGACACCCGCGATGGCGGAACCGCCGACGATCACGTGCGGCGCGAACGTGTCCGCCCGCTGGGCCGCCCGCGCCGGCACGGCGGTCAGACCGACGACGATCAGCCCGCCCAGAGCTGCCGCCAGCGCGAACACCACGCGCCACAGCAGGCGGGCCAGTGACGAGATGCCGACAGTCGGGATGCCAACCCGATCGCCGAGGAGCGTGCCGACAACCACGGAAAGAGACGAAATCCACACCGTCCAGGCCAGGCTCGCCAGCCACGCCGCGTCGTCCACACCGTGCACCGTGGGCAGCCACGAGAAGACGCCGAGACCGTAACCGACCCCTAGCTGCGCCGCTCCGGCGCCGGCCGCTACTGCGACGGCGATGGCCATCGCTCGAACCATCTTGGACGGTGGCATGTGGCGCACCCTATCGGAGGGCCGGGGATCAACGCGAACTCGACTCGTGCTCACGGTCTACTCTTCCTACGTGAGTGTTCCCAGCCCCGGCACGATGGCCGCCTTCGCCACGACGCTGATCGTCTTCGGCGTCGTGGGCTGGACGACGGGTTGGCTAGTGGCAAGCGGTGAACAGACCGACCTTGGAGGTCCGACCCCGGGCCCAACCGTCACGCAGGAGCCCACGAAGCGGGCACCCTCGCCCACACCGCCACCCACACCGTCGCCCACGCGCGCGCCCGCCGGGCCGTGCGCGACGCCGGCCAACGCCTTCGCCATGCCTAACCTAGTCGGACAGCAATACATGGAGGCCCGCCGCAAGGGCCTCAGCCTGGGCGTCACGGTCAACGTCCACTTCAACCAGGAGGGCAACCGCCTGGACGGCATCGTGGTCGGCACCAATCCGGAAAAGGACGTGTGCTACCTCAAAGGCTCGGCCATCTCGCTTTATGTGACCGGGCCGGTCCCCAAGGTCAAGGTGCCGGAGGTCCTAGGCCTCATGTGCAAGCCCAACGCCGTGGCCAAGGTGATCGACGTCGGCCTGACCATCGACGACTATCCCGGTGGCGACAAGGGCAGGGTCTACAAGACCGAGCCCTCGATCGGGACCGAGCTGCCGTGGAATGCGAAAGTGAAGCTCTACTGCTCCGAGAGCGCGTCGCCGGGGACCGTCACAGGCTGACGTGATAGGACTGCATGGATGGGCGACGAGGAAGAGACCGAAAAGCCGGCCCCCCAGGGACCCAAGCCGCGGCCGCAGGAGCCCGAGCAGCCGACACCCGGCGACGAGGCCACATCCGAGCAGCCAGCGCCCGATGAGACCTCGCTGATCGCGCCGGCTTCACCCGCGCCGACGGCTCCCGAGGGCGACGCAAGCTCGCCGGCGCCGGCTTCGGAGGATGATGACGTGGCGGCGGCCGGGACGCCAGCCTCGGGCGACGATGCCGCCGGGGCCTCGGATGCTTCCGTTGCCGCCGACGCTCCCGGTGGGGTCGAGACCGCCGATGCTTCCGGTGGCGCCGCGTCGACGCCGGCCGCAGAGGACGCCGCTGGGGAGGGCGACGCCACGACCCAGCTGCCGCCGTCTCCCGCAGGCGCGGCACCCGATCACACCCGGGTCATGACGCCCGCGGCGGGAGCGTGGGCGGGCCGGGCCGAGGTACGCCCACAGCGCACCGGCCTGCGCGACTCCGCGCCCTACCCGGCCGCCGAGCCGCCGCGAAGAGGGCGCACATGGTGGACGCCCCTGCTACTGGGCATGGTGGCGCTGGGCCTGGTGGGCGTGGTGATCCTGGCCGCGTGGTTCCTGGGTCGCGACTCCACGCCTGACCCGGCGGCGCCCGACTCGCCCGCCCCGATCGTGCCCACGAGCGCCACGCCGGTCGCGCCGACCACGCGGGCCGCGGCCAGCCCCACGCCTTCGGCCGCGCCGGAGCTGGTCGAAGTGCCGCGCCTGCTCGGTGACACGCAGGCCGTCGCGGTCGCCAAGCTTGACGCTGCGGGACTGAGCTATCGCTTCGACTACAGGCCCGACAACGCGCCACGCGACACCGTGATCGCGACCGACCCGTCCGCGGGCGCACGGGTCCAGCGCCTCACGACCATCGTGCTGGTGATCTCGCTAGGCCCGGGCGACACGACTCCGACAACCAGACCCACCCCTTCGGCCTCGGCCGTCCCAAACTGACCCCGAGGTGTGCCGGTTGACGAGGCGTGCCGGTCGACGCGAAGCGGGCCTGGCTCGCGAGCCAGGCCCGGCTGCCGCCAAGCCCGGACCTATTGAGGCGAGGCGCGCTTGACCCACGCGAGCCGTGCCTGGCTGATGCACGGCGCGTTCGGCGGACGAGATGTGTTCGGCCGCCGAGACACGCCGGATCGGTGCGGCAGCGCCCGCCTGATGAAGGCACGGCCGACCGGTGAGATGTGCTGAATCGGGTTTGGCCCTAGTACTGCCTGCGCCGATGGGCGACGATCACGAGTCCCCCCATCGCCAGGCCGAGGCCGATCATTCCGGCTGAGATGAGGGACAGGGCAAAGGTGTCCGGATCGGATGTAGGTATGGATTGGACGGTTGTTGTAGCCGCGCTGACCGCTTGTGTATCGGCTCCGCCGGTGCCGTCGGCCGTCGCCGGTACC
>JBIOYB010000197.1:0-3531 GCA_044869915.1 Allorhizocola sp. | reverse complement strand
CCGGACCCGACGCCGAAGAGGCGGCCGACCGGGTGGCGCAGGCGATCTCCGAGATCGACTCGGAGATCGGCCCAGCGGCTACCCTGTCGGCGCAACCTGTGCTGATCGACACCCCGAGCCGCCAGGTCTATGTCAACGGTGAACCGATCCGGTTCACCCGCCGCGAATACGACCTTCTCCTGTTCCTGACCAACCACGCGGGCGCGGCCTTCACGCGCCTGCAACTGTTGCGCGCCGTGTGGGGCCACGAGTTCAGCGGCGAGCGCACCGTCGATGTCCACGTGCGACGGATCAGGGTGAAGCTGCGCCGGCACGGCGATGTGCTGGCGACCGTGCACGGGTTCGGATACCGGCTCGAAAGCACCGACCAGATTTTTGTCGTACAGACGCGCTAGCCTTTGCTCCCATGGCGGAGGAGAAAACCGAAGAGAAGACCACCGGCAACGGTGACACCCCTGAGCCCACCGACGACCTCGTGACCACGCATCATGAGACGGCCGGGCTGAGCTACACCGCGACCGCGGGCCGGGTGGTGCTGCGGATCGAGTCGCACACCGACGACAAGTTCGACGGGCACAGGGCCAAGGCCGAGATGTCCATGATCTCCTATGTGGTCGACGGTGGCGACCCGCGGACGCGCCCGGTTGTCTTCGTGTTCAACGGCGGCCCCGGCTCGTCGAGCGTGTGGCTGCACATGGGCCTGCTCGGGCCGCGACGTGTGCTGATGGGCGACGCCGGTGCCCTCCTGCCGCCACCCTACGGCCTGGCGGACAACGCCGAGACCCTGCTTCGCCACGCCGACCTGGTCTTCATCGATCCGGTGTCGACCGGCTACTCGCGCGCCATCAAAGGCGAAAAGTCCAAGGACTATCACGGTTTCACGGCCGACATCGAGAGCATCGGCGAGCTGATCCGGCTGTGGTGCTCGCGCAATGGGCGGTGGATGTCGCCCAAATACCTGTGCGGCGAGTCCTACGGCGGCATGCGCGCCGCCGGCCTGGCGCAGCACCTGCAGGAGCGGCATGGCATGTGGCTCAACGGTTTGATCCTCATTTCGGGCGTGCTCAACTTCGGCACGCTCGAGTTCCACCCGCACCTGGACATGGCCTATCCGCTGTTCCTGCCGACCTATGCCGCGATCGCGCATTATCACGGGCTGCATGGGGAGCGCCCGCTGGCCGAGGTGCTCGCCGAGGCCGAGGAGTTCGCGGCGCGCGACTACCCGTGGGCGCTCAGCCGCGGGGCCCGGCTGACCGGCGAGGAGCGGGCCGACGCGGTCGCGCGGCTGGCCCGGCTCACCGGGCTGTCCGGGGATTACGTCGACCGGATCAACCTGCGGCCCGAGCACGTGCGGTTCTACACCGAGCTGCTGCGCGGGCAGCGCAAGACCGTGGGCCGGCTCGACGGGCGGTTCACCGGGTGGGATGCCGACTATGGCCGGGAGATGTGGACCTCCGACCCGTCGTTCGACGCCATCGTGGGCCCATACACCGCGGCCATCAACCACTACCTGCGCGAGGATCTCAAGGTCGAAAATGATCTGCCCTACGAGGTGCTGGCGTGGAGGCAGGTCAACCCGTGGTCCTTCAAGGAGTTTGAGGGGCAGCACGTCAACGTGGCCGACAAGCTGGCCCAGGCGATGCGGGCCAACCCGCACATGCGCGTCCAGGTCGCGTGTGGCTACCACGACGGCGCGACGCCCTATCACGCGACCGAGCACACCTTCGCCCAGCTGGAGATCCCGCGGGAGCTGGCCGGCAACGTCGAGTTCCGTTACTACGAGGCCGGCCACATGATGTATGTCCACGAGCCTTCCCGTGTGGCGCAGTCGGCTCACATTGCGCAGTTCGTCGGAGCGCTCGGTTGACATCGTGTGCTCGGCGTGGCGGAGTCCGCGAGTTGCGAGAGTCGTTCAGGCTTAGGGCGTGACGACTCTCGCGATCGTGGTGGTTTGTCTGCTCGCCGGGGGCGGGCTCGGGTGGTTCGCCGCCCGCGCCCGCGTGGCGCCCGAGCTCGCCCGGCTGACCGCCACGCTCGATGCCACCCAGGCCGGCGAGGCGCGGCTGGAGCAGGCGATGCGCGCGCTGTCGTTCGAGGCGACGGCGCAGTCGCAGGAGGCGGTCGCACGGGTGATCGCGCCGCTGCACGAGACGCTGCGCCAGCTCGAGCACGACCGGGTCGACGCCTACGCGGAGCTGCGCTCGCAGCTGCGCGTGGCCAACCAGCAGACCGGGCAGCTGGTCGGCGCGCTGCGCGCGTCGGGCGTGCGCGGGCGGTGGGGCGAGCATCAGCTGCGCCGGATCGTCGAGGCGGCGGGCATGCTGCAGCACTGCGACTTCGACGAGCAGGTGACGGCCGTCCTGGAGGGGGCGGTGTTGCGTCCCGACCTGGTCGTCCGGCTGCACGGCGGCAGAAGCGTGGTGGTCGATGCGAAGGTACCGCTTGAGGCCTATCTCAACGAGGACTTCGACGGTCACGCCAAGGCGCTGCGCACGCACGTCGACGCGCTCAGCGCACGGGGCTATTGGCACGCGTTCGCGCAGGCGCCCGAGTTCGTTGTGCTGTTCGTTCCGGCCGAGCCGTTCCTGACCGTCGCGCTCGAACGCGATCCGGCGCTGCTGGAGCACGCGTTCACGCGCAACGTTGTGCTGGCCACACCGTCCACATTGATCGCTCTACTTCGGACGGTCGCCTACACCTGGCGGCAGGAGGCGTTGTCGCGCAATGCGATGGAGGTGCACCGCGTGGCCAAACAACTTTACGGGCGGCTTGGCAAGGTCGGCGGGCATCTGGCCAAGCTCGGCAGCTCGCTCGCGGCGTCCGTGGCGGCATACAACAGCGCGATCGGCTCGATCGAGCAGCGTGTGCTGGTGAGCGCGCGCCGGCTGGCCGAGATGGGTGTGGCGGAGGACACCATCGCGGTGCTGGAGCCTGTCGAGAGCGCACCGCGGCAACCGCAGGCCCCGGAGCTATTGGAAAATTAGGCGGGCTTCACCTACGGTCGGCGTGTGGATTCGCCCTTCGTGCAGCGGGTGGTTGCCTTCGTCAAGCAGCCCCTCGGCTGGCTGAGCATCATCGCGTTCGTGCTCGTCGCGATGTGCTGCTACACGGGTGCCGTGATGGGCGGGCTGCTCCCGAGCTGGACCACGCCCCACCAGCCCGCGGCGGTGGCCGAGGCGCCGCTCGCGTCGGCGCCGGCCCCGGAGCCCGAGGTCACGACGGTGGCGCCGCTTCTGCCCGAACCGACGCCATCGTTTGAGTCCAGTCCCACGCCCAACCCGCGCTGCCACCCCAACTACAGCGTGTGCTTGCCGATCGTGCGCAAGCTGACCTGCAACCAGATCCGCCAGCGCGACTTCGACGTGATCGGCGGCAAGGACCCCTACGGTCTCGACCCCGACAAGGACGGGAAGGCGTGCGAGCGCCGGCGCGGTTAACCCCGGCCGGCGATAGCGGGTGCCGCCCAGCGTGGGCCGGGCGGCACGGGCTCGGTCTTATCGGAGGGTCTTGAAGAACGCGCGGACGTCCTGG
>JBIOYB010000196.1:0-2319 GCA_044869915.1 Allorhizocola sp. | reverse complement strand
ACCGGTCTGCTTCTTGTGGGTGTAGTCCACGCGCTCGACGGCCTTGCGGATCGTCTCACGGTACGCGACCTGCGGCTTGCCGACGTTGGCCTCGACCCGGAACTCGCGCTTCATCCGGTCGACCAGCACCTCGAGGTGCAGCTCGCCCATCCCCGAGATGATCGTCTGCGCGGTCTCCTCGTCGGTGCGGACCTGGAAGGTCGGGTCCTCCTCGGCGAGTCGCTGGATCGCGACGCCGAGTTTCTCCTGGTCGCCCTTGGACTTCGGCTCGATGGCGACCGAGATCACCGGCGCCGGGAAGTCCATCGACTCGAGGATCACCGGGGCCTCCGGGCCGCACAGCGTGTCGCCGGTCGTGGTGTTCTTCAGGCCCATCACCGCGACGATCTGGCCCGCGGTCGCCTTCTCGATCTCTTCACGCTTGTTGGCGTGCATCCGGTAGATCTTGCCGATCCGCTCCTTGGTCGACTTGGTGCTGTTGAGCACCTGCGAGCCCGCGGTGAGGGTGCCGGAGTAGATCCGGATGTAGGTGAGCCGGCCCAGGTGCGGGTCGCTCATGATCTTGAAGGCGAGGGTGGACAGCGGCGCGTCCTTGTCGGGCTCCCGAGTGACGACCTCGGTGGCGTCGCCCACCGCGTGGCCCGAAACGGCGCCGATGTCCAGCGGCGACGGCAGGTAGCGGACGACGGCGTCGAGCATGGGCTGCACGCCCTTGTTCTTGAACGCCGACCCGCAGAGCACCGGGGTGATCTTGCTGGCCACGGTCGCCCGGCGGATCGCCGCGATCAGGGCCGCCTCGGTCGGCTCCTTGCCGTCGAGGTAGAGCTCCATCATCTCGTCGTCGTTCTCAGCGATCGTCTCGAGCAGCCGGTCATGCCACTCCCGCGCGGCCTCGGCGTGGGAGGGCGGGATGTCGACGGTGTCGTACATCTCGCCCTTGGCGGCCTCCTCGCTCCACAGCATGGCCTTCATGCCGACCAGGTCGACGACCCCCTTGAAGTCGGCCTCGGTGCCGACCGGGATCTGCAGCACGAGCGGGGTGGCGTTGAGCCGGGTGACGATCATGTCGACGCAGCGGTGGAACTCGGCGCCGGTGCGGTCGAGCTTGTTGACGAAACAGATCCGCGGCACGTGGTAGCGGTCGGCCTGCCGCCAGACCGTCTCGGACTGCGGCTCGACGCCGGCCACCCCGTCGAAGACCGCGACCGCCCCGTCGAGCACCCGCAGCGAGCGCTCCACCTCGACGGTGAAGTCGACGTGGCCCGGGGTGTCGAGGATGTTGATGGTGTGGCCGTCCCACTCACAGGTGGTGGCGGCCGAGGTGATCGTGATGCCGCGCTCCTGCTCCTGCTCCATCCAGTCCATCGTGGCGGCGCCCTCGTGGACCTCGCCGATCTTGTAGTTGATGCCGGTGTAGAACAGGATCCGCTCGGTGGTGGTGGTCTTGCCCGCGTCGATATGGGCCATGATCCCGATGTTGCGGACCTTGGCCAGGTCGATGATGGCGGTGTCGAGTGCCACTGCTAGCTCAGTCTTCTCTCAAGTCGTTGTCGTACGTCGGGCGGGGTCGCGCCCGACCGTCACCGGCGGTCGTGCGGGCAGGCACCACTACCACCGGTAGTGCGCGAATGCCTTGTTGGATTCGGCCATCTTGTGGGTGTCCTCGCGCCGCTTGACGCTGGCGCCGAGGCCGTTGCTCGCGTCGAGCAGCTCGTTCATCAGCCGATCGGTCATGGTCTTCTCCCGGCGCAGCCGGGAGTAGCTGACCAGCCAGCGCAGCGCCAGCGTGGTGGCCCGCGGGCCGCGCACCTCGACGGGCACCTGGTAGGTGGCGCCACCGACCCGGCGGCTCTTGACCTCCAGGGCGGGCCGGACGTTGTCCATGGCGCGCTTCAGGGTGATCACCGGGTCGGTGCCGGTCTTCTCGCGGCACCCCTCGAGGGCTCCGTAGACGATCCGCTCGGCGACCGAGCGCTTGCCCTGGGTCAGGACCTTGTTGACCAGCGAAGTGACCAGCGGGGAGTTGTAGACCGGGTCGACGAGGACCGGCCGCGCGGGGGCGGGACCCTTGCGGGGCATGTCAGCTCTTCTCCTTCTTCGCGCCGTAGCGGCTGCGGGACTGCCGGCGGTTGCGGACCCCCTGGGTGTCCAGCGACCCGCGGATGATCTTGTAGCGGACGCCGGGCAAGTCCTTCACCCGGCCGCCGCGCACGAGCACGATCGAGTGTTCCTGCAGGTTGTGCCCGACGCCGGGGATGTAGGCGGTGACCTCGATCCCCGAGGTGAGCTTCACCCGGGCGACCTTGCGCAGGGCGGAGT
>JBIOYB010000195.1:0-5389 GCA_044869915.1 Allorhizocola sp. | reverse complement strand
CCGCGGCGGGCGTGCCCGCCGCGGGCATTTTTGAACGCGGTGAAACCGCAGGTCAGCTTGCCGTCTAAGGCACAGTGACGGACCCGCCGACCGGACGTAATCCCCTGACCTGCACCGCCTAAAGTTTGGGCAGCGGCCGAACTGTCAAAAGGTTTACTCCCAAGTGTCAGATGCCGATGTTGTCCTGCGGCCCGCTGTAGGCGCGCAGCAGCGACGGCACGTCGGCCGCCGCGTCAAGGGTGTACGCGTAGAAGCTCGACGGGTTGAAGGCCGCGCCCTGGCTGATCCGGTCGCCCGTGCAGTTGACCAGGATGCTGCCGCTCTGGCGCAACTGCGCGGTGCTGTCCGGGTAGTAGGGGTCGTTGACGGTGTCGAAGTAGCTGTTCTCCAGCACCATCTTGGTCCCGCCCCGGGCGTAATTGCCGTAGGACCTCAGGTTTTGCAGGTAGTTGTTGTACAGGTGGGCGTATGCCACGTTGTCGGTGCTGGGGTTGCGCTGGTTGGTGTCGTGGATCCAGTTGTGGTGGATGGTCATGCGGGCCGTGACGTTGGTCGTCCAGCCGATGCCGAAGGACTTGTTGGTGTTGCCCATGTTGTTCCATGACACGGTCAGGTTGGTGGTGTCTTTGCGGCTGTCGATGAGACCGTCGTTGGTGCGGGCGATGGTGTTGTGGTCGATCCACACGTGGTCGGCGGTGTCCATCTGGATGCCGTCGTAGTCGTAGACCTTGTCGTCCGGGTCGTCGTCGGCCATCAGTGTGTCGCCGATGGTCAGGTTGCGGATGATGACGTTGCGTGTGCCGGCGCCCAGGAAGAAGCCGCCGTTGCGGATGCGCCCGTTCTTGCTGACTCCGACGATGGTCTTGTTGGATGTCACGGGGATCTCGTGTCCATACGGCGTGACCGTGATGGTGGCGTTGACCCGGATCACGTAGGAGCCGCTGAGCGACGCGTAGCGCATGAGGTCGGCCAGCGTCGTGACGGTGACGGTGGTGCCGCCCGCGCCTCCGGTGGTGCCGGCGGCGAAGCCGTCGGCGGTGCTGGGCCACGTCCGGCCGCCGCCGGTGGGGTTGAAGGCCCACTGCTTGTTCGTGTTGGCGCTACACGCCTCCTGCACGACCGCCGCACCCGACGCCGTCACACACAAACCATTGACCCCCACTATTTGGTACGTGCCGGAGCCCGACGCCGTGAAAGTCCACTGCTGGTTGGGCTTCGTACCATCACCGCAGCCCCACTGCTGCAACTGCACACCCGATGCCGCCGAGCCGCCCGGCACGTCCACACACCGTCCACTTTGGACGTTGACCAGGTTGAACCGGCCCGAACCCACCGACACCACCCGGAACTGCTGCCACGCCGCACCGGGCGTACACCCCCACGGCTGCAACAACGCACCGTTGTCCCGTGAACCGGCCACGACATCGACGCACATGCCGTTCGCCGCGACCGCCAGCTGATACACACCCCCGCTGACAGGGGCGGCGGCAGCCGGGACGCCGGCGGGGATCACCGCGATCAGGACGGCGATCGCCAGCAGTTTCTTGAGCATCTTCTTTCCTCCGAACGGGTTCATGAGATGGGGTTCCAGCCGTCGGCGCCGGCGAGGTAGCGCTGCGGCGTGTAGTTGGCGGCCTGCGCGTCGGCCAGCTGGGGCCGGTTGCCGTTGACGGGCGCGCCCGCTCCGGTGTTCCGGTATTCGAGGAATCGGGCGTTGCGCCAAGAGTTGCCGGACATGTCCACCCACGGCTGGGCGGTGCTGATGGTCGCGCTCAGCGACGATTCCCGGTAGAGCACCTGGGCGTCGGGCCGCCACGGCCGGCCGAGCTGGGTCACGTTGTTGGCCGCGCCGGTGACCGTGGACTGGTGGAACAGCATCCCGTAGGTTTTTGTCGCGGCCGTGCTCGCGGCGGTGATCGGGCCGCCCGACGCGCGCCGCTGATAGATCTGGCAGCCGTGGAACACGATCGTGCCGCCGCCGAAGATGAAGTCGACGGTGCCTTCGACGTAGGAGTTCCTGACGTACGCGCGGGCGCCGTCGTTGACCAGGAGCGTGTCCTGATTGCCCAGCAGCCGCACGTTGGTCAGCACCGCGCGGTCGGCGTTGAGGTTGAGCGCGACCGCCTGGCTGCCCTCGCCGTAGTCGTTGGCGATGGTCAGGTTGGTGGCGGTGAAGTCCCGCCCGTGGGCGAAGACCGTGGCGCTGCCCGAGGTGCCGTAGCCGCCGGCCGAGCTGTGGTTGTTGACGATGACCGTGGCGCCCGGCGACGTGCCGAGGCCCTGCAGGGTGATGAGGGGTTTGTCCGCCGGGACGGTGACGATCTCGCGGTAGGTGCCCGCCTTGATGGTGATGACCCGGCGGGTGGTGTTGTTGGCGGGGACGGCGTCGATGGCGGCTTGGACGGTGCGGTATTGGCCGGTCCCGTCCGAGGCGACGGTGGGCGGCGCGGTGGAGCCGACGGGGTTGAAGGCCCATTGCTTGTTTGTGTTGGCGCTACACGCCTCCTGCACGGTCGCCGCACCCGACGCCGCGATACAAAGACCATTAATCCCTACTATTTGGTACGTGCCTGACCCCGACGCCGCGAAGGTCCACTGCTGGTTGGGCTTCATACCGTCACCGCAGCCCCACTGCTGCAGCCGCACGCCGGGAGCGGTCGAACCGCTGGGCACGTCCACACACCGTCCACTTTGGACGTTGACCAGGTTGAACCGGCCCGACCCGGCCGACACGACCCGGAACTGCTGCCAAGCCGCACCCGCGGTGCAACCCCATTGCTGCAGCAGCGCGCCGTTGTCGCGCGAACCGGCGACGACGTCCACGCACATGCCGTTGCTCGCGACGGCCAGCTGATACACACCACCGTTGATCGGGACGGCTGCCGACACGGCCTGTTGTGGCACAAACACGGCCAGGACGGCGAGGATCAGTACGACTTTGGGAATTTTGAGCATGGTGTTTCCTCCGGATGAGCGGACAGGGACGGCGACGCTTCCGTGGTCCCGGCCGGAGGCATCAATGAGGGAGACGAGCCGCACCGCAGGGCCATAACCGAATCCGTCGAAGATTGGTCTAAACTCTCCGGCGGCGACGCCGAGAGGGATCGATGGACATACATACCGACAGTGCGCTGGTTGTCGCGGCGCGCGACGGCGACCGGCAGGCCCTGGCCGAGCTGCTCAGCGCGCATCTGCCGCTCGTGCACACCATCGCGAGCCGCGCCCTGCACGGCCATCCCGACGTCGACGATGTGGTACAGGAGACGATGCTGCGCGTCGTGCGGGCGCTGCCGTCATTGCGCGAGCCCGAGCGGTTCCGGTCGTGGCTGGTGGCGATCGCCGTGCGCCAGATCCGCGACCGGCAGCGGGCGCGCCAGGCGCACGTCGCGCGCCAGCAGCCGTGGGACGGCGACACCGAGCCGGCCGGACCGGACTTTGTGGACGGCGCGCTCAACCGGTTGCGCCTTTCCGTGGAGCGCCAGGCCATCCTGGAGGCCAGCCGGTGGCTGGACGCGGGCGATCGGCGTGTGCTCGCGCTGTGGTGGCAGGAGCTGCTGGGCACGCTGAGCCGGGCGGAGCTGGCCGGTGCGCTCGGCCTGACGGTCGCCCACACCGCGGTGCGCATCCAGCGGATGCGCGCGCACCTGACCCGGGCCCGGCTCATCCTGGCCGCGTGGCGGGCGGAGCCGCGTTGCGCCGGGTTGCAGGTCGCGGCGCGCGGCTGGGACGGCGCCGACGCGGAGCCGCGCTGGCAGAAGCGGCTGCACCGGCACGTGCGCGGCTGCCCGCAATGCCTGGCCGCGGGCCAGTGGCTGGCCCCGACCGACACCGTGCTGGCCCACATCGGGCTGCTGCCGGTTTCCGCGGGGCTGCTCGAAGGCACGCTCACCACTATCGGCACGGCCTGGCACGCGGTCCCGGCCGGTGCCGGCTGGTGGCACCGGCTCGTGGACGCGCTGACCGCCAAGCCGGCGCTGACCATAGGCACGGCCACGAGCGCCGTGACCGCGCTGGTGGTCGTCACGACGGTGCTGGCGCCCGACGGTGGCGACAATGCCTTCGCCCCGCCGCCCTCCCCCGCCCCCGCGACCGCGTCAGCGACGCCGTTCCCGGCACCGACACAGACTGCGGCACAGACTGCGGCACCGTCGCAGTCGCCCGCGATCGCGGCCTCGGACCGGATTTACCTGTCGCCCAACGGCAACGACGCCGGGGACGGCAGCGCGGACCGGCCCTACGCCAGCCTGGCCAAGGCGGTGTCGGTGGTCCAGCCGGGCCAGACCATCGTCGCTCGCGGCGGCGCCTATCGTGCCAGCCAGCCCGTGGAGATCGCCACCGACGGCACGCCGGACCGGCGGATCACCTTGACGAACGCCCCCGGCGAGGCACCCGTCTTCGACGCCGCCGGGATACCGGAGGGCAAGTGGTTCATCACGCAGACCGCCCCCTATTGGACCGTGCGCGGGCTGGAGATCCGCAACGCGCCCGGGCACGCGTATGTCTGCCGGTCCTGCCGGCACAACGTGTTCAGCCGGCTGTCCATTCACGACAACGGCGGCACGGGCCTGCTGCTGCGCGACGCGGGCACGGTGGGCAACGAGGTCCTCGACGGCGATTTCTACCGCAATCACGACCGGGGCGGCGCCGACGGTGTGGCGTTCAAGTGGGGCTCGGGCGGGGGCAACGCGGTGCGCGGCTGCCGCTTCTGGGGCAACGTCGACGACGGGCTCGACCTGCACGAGTTCACCGATCCCGTGACCATCGACCGCAGCTGGGCCTACCGCAACGGCTTCGACCTATGGCACGATCCCGCGCGGGCGGAGCCGGGCGCGGGCAACGGTTTCCGGCTCGGTGGCGGCGATCCCGCGCCGGCCGTGGCGCACGTGGTCACCAACAGCGCGTCGTGGGATAACGCCGGTTACGGCTTCACCGAGAGCGCCAACCGGGGTGCGCTGCGGCTGACCAACAACAGCGCCTACCGCAACGGCAAGGACGGCTTCGCGTTCTTCTTCTCCGGCTCGGTGTTCCGGCACAACCTCGCCCTGGCCAACGCCCGCGACGCGGTGCTGGCCGCGTCGGCGGTGCAGGACGGCAACACGTGGAACGAGGCCGGCTGGACCACGAGCGCGCTCGTCGACCACGATCCGGGCTCGGCGCAGGGCAGCCGCACCCCCGACGGGCGGCTGCCCACGACCGACTTCCTGAGCAACCGGCGCGACGCCGGCGTGGGCGCACCGATGCGATAGTGCCTGCTCAGATGGAAGGTGGACCGGATGGCCACGGGGCCGCGTGAACGGTCGCGTGGCCATCCGGTATCCCGGCAAGGGATCAGGCCGAGATGCAGCCGCCCGACGACCGAGTCACGTACGCCGATCGCAGAGGCCCGTTC
>JBIOYB010000194.1:0-2324 GCA_044869915.1 Allorhizocola sp. | reverse complement strand
TCATCAACACCGAGGAGGACAGGCATGGGCGCGAAGACGGCGCTGCTGGCATTCGTCGACGGGGACATCCGTCCGGCACTTCGGGACGCGACCCTGCCCGCACGCGACGAGGTCGAGGCGCTCGTGCGCCGGATCCACCCGGGATACGACGTGGAGCCCGAAGAGGAGTCCACTCTGGACGATGACGTGTACCCGCCGGACGATTACACCTACGGCACCGTCCTATCAGGAGCCGAGCTGCTCTGCGACCGGCGCCTGGTGCTCGACCGGCCGTCGGAGCTGCCCGAGCACCTGCTCGCGCTCGGCTCGGGCCGGCGCATCCTCATGCACGGCATGCACTCCGTGGTCGACTGGCTGTGCTTCGCGGTGTGGGAGGACGGCCGGCTGATCCGCTCGCTCAGCCTGTCACCGGCCAGCGGGATCATCGAAAACATCGGCGAGCCATACGATTTCGAGCGGCCGTTCTGGGCCGGCGAGCATCCGGTCGAGCCCGTGCCGGGCTGGCCCGACCAGGGCCCATACCCGTTGCCGTTCCATCCGCTCGAGCTCGGCGAGGAGGCGCTGCGCGCATTGTTCGGCTTCGTGCTGGAGGGTCGCATGGACCCCGACGATATCGACGCCGAAGAGGTCCCCGTCCACGGTTTCCTCGTCACCGACCCCACGGGCGTCGAGCAGGCCGAGCGCGAGGCGGCCTATGCGCAGGCGAGCGCCGAGATGGGCCCACCGCGTTTGTTCCAGATGGGCCCGGACGGTCACATGCGCGAGGTCGACATCTGACCGATACAACGACGGCGGGCGTCGGCGACCTCTCCTTCTTGAGACACATATCAGCCCGACTCGGGGAGGAACCTTGCGACACCGTCGCGGGCTCGGTGCTGCCCTCAGCACTGTGCTCATCGCCTCGCTTCTGACAGCCGCGCCCGGCACGAGCCAAGCCGGTGCCGGCCAAACCGGCGCCTCGGGCGAGGGTCTGCCGCGTACTGTCACGCTCATCACCGGGGATCGGATCACCGTGCACGCGCGGGGCGGGATCTCGGTGCGGCCCAGGGACAACGTGCGTTTTCTCGATTACTCCTACCAGGGCCACCACTATGTGATCCCGTCCGATGCGCTGCCGCTGCTGCGTGAGGATCGTCTCGATCGCCGGCTGTTTGACCTCACGGGCCTGCTGGAGGCCGGTTACGACAGGCGCGACACGCTGCCGCTGCTGATCACCAGCGGGGCGCGCCGGACCACCCGCGCCCTGACCGCATCGGCGCAGTGGAAGACCCTGGCGGCGCAGCCGGGCACGAAGATCTGGCTCGACGGCATCCGCAAACCGGCGCTGGACGTGACCGTGCCGCAGGTGGGCGCGCCGGCGGCGTGGGTGGCCGGATACACCGGTGCCGTCGACAAGTCCGATGTGTTGGCGCCGTCTTCCAGCCGCGGCCCACGCGTCGGCGACGCCGGGGTCAAGCCCGAGATCACCGCGCCGGGCGTGAATGTGGTGGCCGCGCGGAGCAAGGATGGCCTGCTGGGGATCCCGGGTGAGTTGTACCTGTCGTTGTCGGGCACGTCCATGGCCACGCCGCATGTGGCGGCCGCGGCGGCGATCCTGACCCAGCAGCATCCACAATGGACACCGCAACAACGCAAGGCGACCCTGGCCGGATCGGCGCAACCGAATGCGACCGATGGGCCGTTCGAACAGGGCGCCGGCCGCCTCGACGTGGCCCGGGCGATCACCGCGAACGTGTCGGCCGACCCGGTCACGGTCGGCTTCGGCCTGCAAACCTGGCCACACGCGGACGACCCAGTACAGACTAAAGACCTCACCTACCGCAACACCGGCTCCACCGACGTGACCCTGCAGTTGGCGCTCACCGACACCGTCGGCGGCACGTTCTCGCTCAACACCACCTCGGTAACCGTGCCGGCGGGCGGCAGCGCATCAGTGAAACTGACCGCCGACACCCGTTCCGGGAGCACGGTCGGCCCGCTCGGCGGGCGGATCGTGGCCACCGGCCCCGGCGGCGTCCGCGTGCAAACCCCGTACGGCGTGGACCGGGAGGAGCAAAAATACACTGTCCAATTTGTTCAGACCGACCGCGCGGGCAACCCGGCCGAGCAATACCTGACCGTCGCGATCGACCTCGAGACGTTCAAGGAACACTGGGTCGACGACCCGGACGGCACGGGCGAGATGCACCTGCCGGCCGGCGAATACTTCGCCTACAGCTGGATCGACACGCTCGAGGGCGGGGAGCTCGCCAACATCACCCAGCTGATCTGGCCCAAGCTCACCGTCGCGGCCGACCAGACCATCCGGATGGACGCGCGCACGG
>JBIOYB010000193.1:0-16799 GCA_044869915.1 Allorhizocola sp. | reverse complement strand
ACCGAGGGTGAACAGGATGATGGCGACGATGAAGGCGTAGATGTAGCGTTCGCGGCCATACCCGAACTGGTGCAGCTGCGTGGCGGGGCGTTTGGCGCGTTTACCGCCGAGCAGCAGGAGGGCCTGGTTGGTGGAGTCAGCCACCGAGTGCACGGCTTCGGCGAGCATCGACGACGATCCGGTGATCAGTGCGGCGATGAACTTGGATACGGCGATGCCGAGGTTGGCGGCCAGGGCGGTGACGACGGCTTTGGTGCTTCCCTCGGTAGCCATATGGGGTGTGGCCCTTCACTTCTGACGTCGCGTGTGGATCGTGCAATGTGGATAGTGGGTCGGGTGCTGGGGTGTTGGGCGGCCCGCGTTCTGGGCAAGGTCGTAGCGCGGGCCGCCCAGTGTTTAGCCCAGCACGTCAGTCGTTCTGGAAGTAGGAGATCAGGCGCAGGAATTCCAGGTAGAGCCAGACGAGTTCGACGAGGATGCCGAACGCGCCCAGCCACCCGTATTTGCGGGGCAGCCCGGCGGCGATGCCTTCTTCGATCTGGTTGAAGGTGACGACGAACATGAGCGCCGCGACGACGATGCAGACGAGGCTGAAGATGATGGCGAACGGGCCACCGTCACGCAGTGGCCCGGCCTGGTTGGTGAACAGCGAGATCACGAAGTTGACCAGCATCACCACCGCAAGCCCGGCAGCGGCACCGATGACGATTTTGGTGAACTTCGCCGAGGCACGGATGATGCGGGCCTTGTACAGGCCGGCCATGACGAAGAAGACGGATAGGGTGGCGATCACTGCCAGCAGGACGATGCCGTTCCACCGAGTCTCGTACGCCTTGGACACCGCACCGAGGAACACACCTTCGACCAGGGCGTAGGCGAACAGGATGACCGGGTTGGTGACCTGCGCGAACGAGATGATCAGCCCGAGGACCAGACCGACGAGCATGGCGGCGATCCACACCGGCCCGATCGCCTGCAAGGGCACCACAATCCAGGTGATGGCGGCGGCCAGGACGGCGGCGCCGAGCAGGGACACGGTTTTGACTACGACATCGTCGATGGTCATCACATCGTGGCGGGTCTGCACCGGGGTGTCCGGGTAGTAGGTTTGCCCGCCATAGCTGTAGGGCTGGCCATATCCGGGGCCGCCGGGTACTTGGTAGGTGGGCTGGTGTGCGGCAGTTGTGAGCCGGCCGAGCACCGGGTTGGAAGACTTCATACCGTGGTTCCCTTCAGCTGTCGCGGCCCGCGTAGCACCCGGGCCGGCAGTGTCAGCAAAGACTTGAGTAAGGCGAACACGCCGCTGGTGGTGATGCCGATCAGGCGGAACGGCAGCATCAGCAGCCACACCAGCGGGTAGCAGATCAGGGCGAGCAGGGCCAGTGGCCAGCACAGGATCAGCAGGATGAGCCAGAGCAGAAACTTGACCACCGCAATACTCCAGAATCGGACGAGGTGTCACACAGGGGGTGGACCGGTGGCGGCCTGAACCTGTGCAGAGCGCTGGCGGCCTCCGGCGCTTCACGGCGGGCGTGGAAATGCGGCCACACCCGCCGCACATTCCTGGGGTGGCTAGAACTCGCCGCCGCCGAAGTCGCCGCCGAAGTCGTCGTAGCCGCCGCCTGTGTCCTCGTATCCGGTGTCGGCCGTGCCGGGGTCTTCGGCACCTGCGGTGTCGGCCGCGTCGGCGGCTGGGTCGTCGCCGCCGAAGGCGTCGCCGATCATGCCGCCGAGCATCATGCCGCCCAGGAACCCGAGAGCGGCACCACCGACACCCATCGCCAAAGCGCCGGCCATCGACGGTCTGCCGTGGTAGCCGCCGTACTTGTACGAGCCGTGCTGCCCGTGCCCGCCGTAGGCGTAGCCCTGTTTGCCGTATCCGGGCTGCCCGTACCTCTGCTGCTGGTGGCCGTACCCGGGCGGCTGGTGGCCTGGCGCGCTGGGTTGCATGAACGCACCTGAACCGGCGCCGGCTGCCGTCTGCGGCGCGGAGGCCAACTTGTCCAAGGTGCTGATCAGCCACCGGTCGACTTCACCGCTCCAGCCGCCATCGGTGTTGGTCAGTCCTTGGATGTCGGCGGCGGACAGTTCGTGGCGGTCCGGCATGCCGGGCCGGCCGGTGAGTTCGGCGAGCACGGTGATGCCCTGGTCGGCACCGACGAGGGTGAAGGTGATCTGCGGGATGTGCGGGCCGGGCTGCTGCCCTTCCGGGATGGGCGCGTAGAAGGTGATGGCTTGCGCGGCGGGCACATTGAGGCCGGTCGCAGGTCCGGGGCGCAGTTCGGTGCGCACGAACCGGCAGCCGATCAGCCCAAGCGTGTCCATGATCTGTTGGTGCACACTGGCGGCCTCGACCCGTACCGGATCGAAGTCGCCTTTGGCCTTGCCCGAGGCGACCGCCAGTTCGGTGCGCACACCGAGCTGCATGCCGGGCAGGTTCTGTTCAAAAAGGACAGTGAACGGGGTGTGTGCGGGCAGCGGCACGCTGAACGGCACCGACTGCTGGCTGCCGGAGGGGATGCGGACCATCCCGGCGACCTGGAACCGGCCCAATTCCAGCTCACCCATCCGGCCTTGGGCGACCAGGATCAGCGTGATGGCGGTGATGTCGGTGTCGGATTTGGCGCGCAGGTTGACCTGTCCGGTCAGCTGCCCGCCTGCCATTGCCGGCTGTGGCGGCAGGACGGTGTCGGCTTCGACTCCGCCGAGGCCCAGCCCGGCGAGCAGTCTCTTGAAAACCATCTGTTGACCTTTCCCTTTGTCAGGTGGTGCCGGGCCGTGGTGGCTGGCGGCGGGGTGGGGCGGCTTGATAGGTGGTGATGATCGGGTCGGTTTCGTCGTCGAACTGCCCGATCAGCTGCTCCAGCAGATCCTCCAGGGCGACCAGCCCCACCGGCTGCTCGTCGCGGGTGACCAGGGCGAGCTGGGCGCGATGCTCACGCATGCCCCGGATGGCGGAGGCGGCGCTTTGGCGCGGGCGCAGCACATACGGTGCGGTCATCAGATAACCGGCCGTCGCGGCGACACCTGCGGTGGTGGCTTTGAGCGCGTCGCGCACGTGCACGATGCCGGTGATGTGACCGTTGTGGGTGACGGCAAGCCGGGAGCGGCCTGATTCCTGGGCTACCTGCTCGATGTGTGCTGCCGTTGCCGTGTCTGGAATAGACACGATCTGCCACCGGCCGGGCACCAGCCACGACCCGTCGCGGTGACGTTCCGCATGGCCTTCGGGCAGGTCGTCTTCGTCGCGGATGTCGCCGACCAGTTCTTCGGCGATGTCTTCCAGGCTGATCACCCCGGCCATCCCGCCGTACTCATCGGCCACAACGGCCAGCTGGCGGTGCTCGGCGCGCAGCCGTTCCAGCACCGCCGGAAGTGAGGCCGATTCCGGTACCAGGATCGCCGGCTGCGCGATCGCCCCTACCGAAGTACTCGCCCGTTGTGCTGCCGGTACCGCTAGAACATCAGCGATGGCCACAATGCCGATGATGTCGTCGGGGCCCGTGCCGGTGACCGGGAACCGGGAATGCCCGGAATCGAGCAGTGCCACCAGATCCGAGGCCGGCTGCGCGGCCTGCATGAAGGTGACCTCGACGCGGGGCACCATCGCCTCACCGGCGGTCAACGTGCGGAACCCCAGCCCGGCATCGAGCAGCTGGGCGGTGTCGTCATCGAGTTCGCCGCGTTCGCGGGCGTCGGCGACGATCTGCTCCAGGTCCTCACGCGTCGCACCCTGCGCCAGCTCCTCGACCGGCTCGATGCCCACCGCCCGCAGCAGCCGGTTGGCGGCGGCATCGAAGACGCGGATGATGGGCCCGGCCACCGCCAGATACACCAATGTCGACCGCGACAAGGTCTTCGCGAGGGCCTCCGGCCGGGTGATGGCCAGGTTCTTCGGCGCGAGCTCACCCAACACCATCTGAATGACCGTGGCCACAGCCAACGCGAGCGCCACCGCAATCGACAGGCTCACCGCTTGGGGAACCCCCGCCGTGTGCAGCAACGCGGCCAGCCCTTCGCCCAGATACGGTTCAGCGACGTATCCGGCCAGCAGCGCGGTGACGGTGATACCCAGCTGGGCACCGGACAGCATGAACGACAACCGCCCGGTCACCTTCAAAGCCCGGACCGCCACCGCATCACCGGCATCGGCTTCCTGGCGCAGCTTGCCGCGATCCGCGGCGACGTAGGCGAACTCCTGGGCGACGAAATAGGCGGTCGCGGCTATCAAGGCCACGATCAGCAGCAGCCCCACCCCGATCAACACGGCCGGATGAACACCCCGAACCTATGCACACCCACATCCGGATAGCTCACCACCGCGCGGTGAGCGTCATTCCCGGACTGGCGGGAACCGGTATGCGGGCCGGTAGAATCAGCCACGAGCACTACACTAACACGTGAAACTGTACGGTTGCTGGAAGGAGCACGTGGTGCCTGGTCTGATGCGCATCGGCGAACTCGCCGCCGCCGCCGGGGTATCAAACCGCACCGTCGACTTCTACACCAACCTCGGCCTCATCCAGCCCGCCAAACGCACCGATGGCGGTTTCCGGCTCTACGACTCGTCCACCGTGGAACTAATCGGCACGATCAGACAGCTGGAAGCCTCCGGCATGGCCCTCGACGAGATCGCCAAAGACCTCACCAACGCGACCCCGGCCGATCTGGCCGAGCTCGTCACCCGGCTCGGAAACGACCTGGAACACCTGCGCACACTGGCCGAGACCGCCGGATCGTCGGCGCACGCGATGGCGACCACCCTCATGGTCCGCGCTCACCACCTGATCGTGACAGCGACCGAACTGCTCATCGCCATGCCCGACGTATAAAGGCCAGGTCCCGCCCTGAACCCGGCACTGTTATGCAGGGTGCATGCCGAACTGCCCGTGCCCACCGTGCGCCCCTACGACCATCCCGCCCGCCCGGCACCAGGCACTGACGACCCGCCCAGAAGGCATTTCCACCGAGACGCTGACCCTCGGCGCCACCGGCAAACACCACGTCGCCGCCACCATCGTGCTCGCCGCGCCAGACACCGACGCCGCAGACCTGATGGCCAGGCAGGCCATCCAGCAAGCCTGCGCCATCGCACGTCTACCCACCGAGCCGCTGCGGGCCATCACCACCGAACCGCTGCACCGCCCACCAGCCGCCCCGGCGACCTGAACAACGTGGATACGGTCAAGCCGTCAGCATCGCGCATCCGTTGTGGACACAACACATCACCGACCGCCCCCAGCCAACGAGGGTTATCACATATTGACGTTCATGGCGGTAGCCGGACCAGTAAGCGGACCTGGCTGGTACCTTGGTGGCCGTGATCGATGAGCTGGCGATTGCCGGCATCCTGATCGCGGCGATCGCCACGGTCAGCTGCCTGTCGGTAGACGACAAACGACTCATCCGCGCCCTGCCCAAGACCGCCTGGATAGCGGTGATCCTCCTGGTGCCGCTGGCCGGCCCGGCAGCCTGGTTCCTCGCCGGCCGCCCCCGTCGCCGCCTGAGCACCGCCCGATCAGACAAACACCGGCAGCCGGACTCCGGCAAACCGGCGCGTCCCGCGCCAGACGACGACATCGACTTTCTCCGCTCGCTCGATCAAGCTACGCCCCAGCGCCGCCAAGAAGACCCACCAGACTCAGACACTGGACCCCAGCGCCAGCAGTAAAACAGCGGGCACAATGCAGGCTTGCCCGCCGCCGTCCGACCACTCGCAAACTGACGCACCAAGCCGCCCTCACGGGCCGAATTCAGCTGATCGGTCCGGCGAGCATCGGTATCACAGGACGCTTGTAGATGAACCCCGCCCTTCGTCTCCCACCTGTGGTCCACGTGATCAGCGGCGTCCCGGACGAGCCGCAGAATGAGGTCAGGCCCCGCCAGCAGACCGCTTCAGGCATCGCGGCGATCGATTTACGGAATCATCAGCACATATCAACGGGTTGACGATCGGTTTTGGTTCGCCCGGTTTCCCCTCGATTACATACACCATAAATCGGATACTTGGTGCGGGCGCTGAAGGGGAAGTGGCGCGAACCAAGAACCGATCCTTGGTCACGTTCTCCTCCGCATTAGGGCTCGCACCATGGAGTGGCTAGGGTCCCGATGGACTGTTGCGGGTGACCACAGATAAGGTACGGAGTAGGCGTGCCGGGAAGTCTGGTCGGCGAACTTTTGGTCCTGTGCCAGCTTCGTGAGGCGGTTTCCGTTATGCGCGCGTCTGATCTTGCCATCGAGTATCCCACGGTCACCATGCAGACCCCGGCCATCGAGGCCGCTAGGATCTTGGCTGGCGGTGATCTGCCTGGGCTGATCGTTGTCGACGGAGCCGGTAAGCCGCAACTGGTGCTGCCGGGCACGCAGGTGTTGCGGCTGGCGGTGCCGTCCTACTGCCAGGACGATCCGACCCTGGCTCGGGTGATCGATGAGGCGGCGGCGGATGTGTTCATCCGCGAGCTTGATGGCCGCACGGTGCAGGAATGCCTACCCGATGAACCGAAGGAGCCTCCGGTGGTGGACGGGCGGGCCACCGCGCTGGAGATGGCCGCGCTGATGGCCCGCACGCGAAGCCCCCTGGTCGCGGTCACCAACCCGGACGGCACGCTGGCCGGAGTCGTCACGATGCATACGCTGCTGGACCGCATCCTGGGTGACGGCGCGTGAGCATGCTCGCCTGGGCCGCTGTCGCGGTCTTCACGGTCGCCTATGTCCTGATCGCCACCGAGAGAATCCACCGGGTGGCCGCCGCCCTCGGTGGCGCCGCGGTGATGCTGCTGATCGGCGCGACCGACGCCCATCACGCGTTCTTCGACGAGCACACCGGCATCGACTGGAACGTGCTTTTCCTGCTGCTGGGGATGATGCTGATCGTCGCGGTGCTCAAACGCACCGGCGGGTTCGAATACCTGGCAATTTGGGCTGCGAAGCGGGCCAAAGGCCGCCCGTTCCGGGTCATGGTCATCCTCGTGCTGGTCACGTCGATCGCGTCGGCGGCCTTGGACAACGTAACGACGGTGCTGCTGATCGCCCCGGTCACGTTCCTGGTCTGTGACCGGCTGGGTGTTCCGGCGGCGCCGTTTCTGATTGCGGAGGCGATGGCGTCCAACATCGGCGGCACCGCCACGCTTGTCGGGGACCCGCCGAACATCATCATCGCCTCGCGGGCGGGGTTGTCGTACAACGATTTCCTCATCCATCTGGCGCCGATCGTGGTGGTGCTGATGGCGGTGTTCGTGCTGCTGTGCCGGGTGCTTTTCCGCAAGGCGTTCATCTTCCGCCCGGAGCGGGCCGCCAAGGTGATGGAATTACACGAGAAGGACGCCATCAAGGACCCGCGGCTGCTCGCCGTTTCCGGTGGCGTGCTGGTGCTGGTGACGGCGGCGTTCGTGCTGCACACCGTGCTGCATCTGGAACCGGCGGTGGTTGCGATCGTCGGCGGGTTGCTGCTGCTGGCCCTCTCGCGGCTGAACGCGCAGACGGTGGCCGAGGATGTCGAGTGGCCGACGCTGGCGTTTTTCGCCGGCCTGTTCGTGATGGTCGGCGCTTTGGTCAACACCGGGGTCATCGACCAGATCTCGCAGGCGGCCACGAGTGCCGTCGGCGGGAAGTTGTGGCCTGCCACCATGGTGTTGCTGTGGGGGTCGGCGTTCCTGTCGGCGATCGTGGACAACATTCCGTACGTGGCAACGATGTCACCGATCGTCGCGGACCTCGTCAATGGCTTCCCCAAGGGGGACGGGAACGTGCTGTGGTGGGCGCTGGCTTTGGGCGCGGACCTGGGCGGTAACGCGACCGCGATCGGTGCCTCGGCCAATGTGGTCATCCTCGGTATGGCCGAGCGCGCCGGCAAACGTATCAGCTTCTGGGAGTTCACCAAGTCCGGGCTGATCGTCACGGTCATCGCCATCGCGTTGTGCGTGCCGTACCTGTGGCTGCGCTACTTCGCCTTCGCCTGACGGGAGCCGATGATGTCCACACCGCCTAGCGAACCGGAACTTCACGCGATGCTCACGGAGGCGCTCGCGCAATACCGCGTGCGTTCCAGTGAATACCTGGAAGGAACCGTGGCCGGGCTGATGGGACTGCTTGACAGAGCCCCAGACCGGTCGTGGTGTGACCCGGATGCGCAGGAGCGCAACACGGCCGGGCGAGCGCCGACATCACGGGTGCGCGACTATCTCAACGGCACCAAGGCGGCGATTGAGTGGGCGGCGGGCACCGGCGCTGCGCCTGTGTCCATGGTGCTTACCGAGCGTCAGGAGCCTTCGCGATGACCGGCACGGCGATAGTTGTGGGGCTGGGCCGGTTCGGTGCCGCTGTCCTGGTCGAAGGCAGTGGCTGGTGAACGCGTCCATGGCAGCGGTGGTGCAGGTGATTGATTTGGCCAAGCACTACGGGCCGGTCAAGGCCGTCGACGGGGCCAGCCTGACCGTGACCACCGGGGAGATCTATGCCCTGCTGGGGCTCAACGGCGCGGGCAAGACGACCACGATCCGCACCCTGCTCGGAATGATCAAACCTACAGCGGGCTCCGTGCAACTGTTCGATCTTCCGGTGTCGGCTGGCGCATCGGACCTGTGGGCGAAGGTGGGGCATCTGGTGGAGACACCGGCGGCCTACCCCGAACTGTCGGTCATGGAAAATCTGCGTCTCATGGCTCGCCTCAAACACCTTCCCGTCTCGGCAGCACACGAAGCCATGGACCAGCTGGGTCTGCTGCCGTATGCCGGACGGCGGGCGCGGGACCTGTCGCTGGGCAACCAGCAGCGTCTGGGTCTGGCCAAGGCGCTGCTGGGCAGACCGCAGTTGCTGATCTTGGATGAGCCCGCCAACGGCCTCGATCCGGCCGGGGTGACCGAGGTCCGGCAGCTGCTCAAAACGCTTGCTGCCGAAGGGACCACCATCTTGCTGTCTAGCCACATCTTGGCCGAGGTCGCCAAGCTGGCCACCCGGATCGGCATCATCCACGAGGGAAGAATGGTCAGCGAGATCGCTGCCGGTGATGTGCCCAAGCATGTGCGGCGCACCCTGAAGGTACGCTGCCGCGACCAGGCCGCCGCCCAAGACACGTTGCAGCAGGCGGGGTTCGAGCCGGTCGCCGACCCTGACGGCAGCCTGGCGATGACCGCCGACCGGGCCGTGGCGCACCCGGACGAGGTGGCAACCCTGCTCGTGGGTGCTGGCCACCCGCCGCTGCACCTGGCGATGGCCGAGGAAGACCTCGAAGCCCTGTTTCTGCGGCTCACCGGTGAGGCTGGGTCATGAGCGCGGCGTGGGCGGCTGAGTGGCTCAAGCTGCGTCGCTCTCGGCTGCCGTGGATAACCGTGCTGGCACTCACGATCGGTGCAGCAGCCGGGGGCATGTTCATGTTCATCTCGCTGCACCCGGACAAGGCCCGCGATCTGGGCCTGCTGGGGGCGAAGGCACAGCTGGCCACCCTGGAGGCAACCTGGCCGTCGTACTACGGCCTGCTGGCGCAGATCACCGCGGTCGGTGGGCTGGGGATCTTCGGCATGAGCATGGTGTGGATGTTCGGCCGGGAGTTCGCCGACCACACCGCCAAGGACCTGCTGGCCCTGCCGACCGGCAGGGCCGCCACCGTCTTAGCCAAATTCGCCGTAGCGGCCGTGTGGTGCCTGGGCCTGGCGGTATACCTGCTCGCCGCCGGGACGGGGATCGGGCTCCTGCTGCGCATCCCCCGCCCGTTGACCGGCCAGGTCCTCGCGGCCGGGGCAGCGAAGGTGCTCGTCACCGCTATCCTGACCATCGCGATCACCGCCTTGTTCGGGCTGGCCGCCTCGATCGGCCGCGGATACCTTCCCGCGATCGGCGTGCTGTTCGCGGTGCTGTTCACCGCACAGATTGTGGCAGCGCTTGGGTACGGCGCCTGGTTCCCGTTCTCCGTGCCCGCCCTGCACGCGGGCGTGGCCGGAGACGACTCGCCCACCTGGGCCGGGTACGCCGGTGTGGCCCTCGTCGGTGTGGCCAGCGTATGGGCGACGGCGGCATGGTGGCAGCGCGCCGACCACACCCGGTAAAGCCGCCCGGCTGATCCGCACAACTCCCGTGGCGGGGTATGTTGTGCGCCGGTGTGCCGGGAAGCCTGGTCGGCAAGCAAACGTCGTCCCCTCGACCCGGAGCACCCTTCATGATCACACAGATCCTCCTGGCCGTCGCCGGCCTGGTCCTGCTCGCTTTCGCCGCCGACCATCTGGTGCTCGGCTCGTCTCGGATCGCCGCCCGGCTGCGGATCAGCCCCGTCGTCGTCGGTGTCGTCGTCATCGGCCTGGGGACCTCGGCACCGGAGTTCCTCGTCTCCGGCGTGGCTGCCGCTCGCGGCGACACCGGGATCGCGCTGGGAAACATCACCGGCTCCAACATCCTCAACCTCACCCTGATCCTGGGGATCGCGGCGCTTATCGGCCGGGTCGCGGTCGCCTCCACGGTGATCCGCCGGGAAGCTCCGCTGGCCGTCGCAGCCGTGGTGCTGTTCGGCGTGCTCGCCTTCGCCGGTCTCAACTCGGTCGCCGGGATCGTGCTCGGGGTCGCGATGGTGGCGGCGGTGTGGCTGCTGCTGCGCTGGGCCGCCCAGGGCCGCAACAGCGAACTCGCCAAAGAAGTCGACGAGTTCACCAAGGACGGCGTTGAACCGGCCGACGAGCCCACCGTCGCGCTACCGGCCAAGGCCCGGTTCACCCTGCCGGCGTGGTTCGAGCCCGTGCGTGCCGTGCTCGGCCTGGCCGGTGTCCTGGCCGGGGCGCAACTTCTGGTCGCCAACGCCTCAGCGATCGCCACCGAGCTGGGCGTCCCACAGCTGATCATCGGGTTCACCCTGGTCGCGCTGGGCACCTCGCTGCCGGAGCTGGTCACCACGATCCAGGCGATGCGCCGCGCCGAGTCCGATCTGGTAGTCGGCAACCTGTTCGGGTCGAACCTGTTCAACAGCCTCGCCGGAGGCGCGGTCATCGCATTCGCCGCACCAGCGGGCAACAACGGCACCGTGAGCGTCGCGATCGTGATCACCATGATCTTCACTGGTGGTCTGGCGTGGGCGCTACTACGCCGTGGCCTGACACTCACCCGCGCCGAAGCAACGGTGCTGCTGGCCACATACGCCCTGACGATGCCGTTGCTGTTGGCAAGTTGAGCTGCACGTTTGCCGGAACCCGGCAAGATCCGGCGTGGTTAGTTGTCCGGACGCCGCCCTAGAACCAGCGAAGGTGAAACGCGAATGCTATATGGCATGACCAGCGATATCGCCGTGCTGGCCGAAGACCTGACCAAGTTCTACGGCACCCGGCGCGGCATCGAAAACCTCAACCTCGACGTCAAAGTAGGTGAGGTGATGGGCTTCCTCGGCCCCAACGGCTCCGGGAAGACCACCACCATCCGGCTGCTGCTGGACTTCCTGCGACCCACCCGCGGCCACGCCACGATCCTGGGCCTGGACCCGCGCCGCGACAAAGCCGTTCTGCACCGGCAGATTGGCTACCTGCCCGGCGAACTCGCCTTCCCCGGCCGCGAGACCGCCAAAGACCTCCTCACGTTCCTTGGCCAGGCACGCGGCGGCGTCGCATGGACGAACGTGACCGAGCTGGCCACCCGCCTGGACTTGGACCTGTCCCGGCCGGTGCACGCGATGTCAAAAGGCAATAAGCAGAAGGTCGGCCTGGTGCAGGCGTTCATGCACCAGCCCGCCCTGCTCATCCTCGACGAGCCGACCGGCGGCCTGGACCCGTTGATGCAGCAGGAATTCCTCGCGATGGTCCGCGACGCCCGCGGCAACGGCCAGACCGTGTTCATGTCCTCGCACGTCCTGGCCGAAGTCCAGTCCGTGGCCGACCGGGTCGCCATCGTCCGCAACGGTCAGCTCGCCGCGGTGGAGAAGGTCGAATCCCTCGGGCGGCGCGCGATCCGCACGATCGAAATCCATTTCGGCGACCCCGTCGACGCGGCCGAGTTCGCCGCCCTTCCCGGGGTTTCCCACGTCGAGGCGTCAGGTCCGGTCCTGCGCTGCACCGTGGACGGCAAACTCGACCCGCTGATCAAGGCCGCCGCGAAACATGAGGTCATCGACCTGCTCTCGGCCGAACCCGACCTGGAAGAAACGTTCCTGTCGTACTACTACGCCGGGGAAGGGGACCGCTGATGATCACCCCGCTGGTGCGCAAAACCTGGCGTGACGACCGCCGCGCCATCATCGGCTGGACCCTCGGCGTAGCCGCATTCACCGCCATCTACACCGGCTTCTACAGCCAGTTCCAAGGCGCCGCCGAGCTGAAGCAAAACGCGCTGCCGCAAGGCATGCTCGACTTCCTCGGCGTCGCCGACATGCTCTCACCCGCCGGCTACCTGCAAGCCACCGTCTTCAGCCTGATCGGCCCGCTGCTGGTGCTCATGTGCACGGTCACCCTCGCCGCCCGCACGATCGCCCGCCCGGAAGAAGACGGCGGCATGGAACTCCTGCTGGCCAACCCGTTGTCCCGCAAGGCGTTCGCTTCGCAGCGGCTGCTCGCCGCCGCGACCGTAATCACCCTCGTGGCGGCCGTCCCGTGGATTCTCCTGTCGATCCTGGTCCCCGCCATCGGGATGGACGTGCCCCTCGGTAATGTCGCCGCCGCCAGCGCGGGCCTGATCGCCCTGGCCTGGTGCTTCACCGGCATCGCCTTCCTGACCGGGGCCATCACCGGCAAATGCGGAACCGTCCTCGCGGTTACCGGCATCATCGGCGTGGCCACCTATATGGCCAACGCCTTGTCCAACCTGTCGGAAAGCTGGTCGTGGCTGGAGTGGCTTTCGCCGTTCCATTACTTCATCGGCACCGACCCCCTGCACACCGGCTGGCACCCGTGGGCGCTGCTCCTGCTCGCCGGGATCGGTGCCGCCACGAGCGTGGCCGGAGTCATCCTGTTCGACCGGCGAGACGTCGGCGTGTAACCCACCATGACGGCGGGCAGCCCCAAGCCTGCCCGCCGCGCGAAGCGAGGAAGCCCGCCATGCCCGCCACGCAAACCCTTAACGCACAAGCGCTGGCCATACTCAGCCTGCCCACACAGACTCAGCGCACCACGCAATCCGAAGCGCTCGGGACCACCGCCGCAGCCGATGGCAACGACATCGCCGATCTCGTTGCCGCCCTGCTAGCCGCGGGCAGCCAACACTGGACCACCCGCCGTATCACGCCGTCCGACACTCCTGCCGGAGTCCACGCCGCGGCCAGCAACCTCATGGTCGACCTGACGAGCACACTCGAGACGGCCATCGCCGCGTTCCACCGGCACCTACGGCGCGAACTGTCCGATCACGACAATTCACGAACCGCGTTCGTCAACGACCTGCTCACCGGCCGCGCCGACCCCGGCCACCTCGCCGAACGCGCCCACCGCTACGGCATCCGCCTGTCCGGCAGCCACACCGTCATCACGGCCAGCGCCACCGCGCCCGTCGCGTTCACCGAGGATCTGGTACGCGACATCGACACTCTGCTCGCCGCACGTTATGGCGCGGGCAACACCCTAACCACCCTGCGCGAAGGGCGGCTGATCTGCATCAGCACGGGTGGCCTGCGCGGCCTGCCCGCCGAACTTGCCCACCACCTCATCGCTCGCCTCGGCACCAACGGCTGGCAGCTCGGCGTGGGCAGGCCCCACCCCGGTATCAACGGCATCGCCACCTCACTCACCGAAGCGCAGAACACGCTCGATCTGGCCGCCAAACTCGGCTTCACCACACCGGTCCTGCAGGCCGCCGACCTCCTTGTATTCCCCGTCCTGCTACGCGACCGCGACGCCATCACCGACCTCGTCACCACCGTCCTCGGCCCCCTGCAGCACGCCCGCGGCGGCCCACAGTCCTATCTGGACACCCTCAGCATCCTGTTCGAGCACCAAGGCAACTACACCGCCACCGCACGCGCCATGCACCTATCCGTGCGCGCCATCACCTACCGCCTCGACCGCATCAACACCATGACCGGCTACCACCCTGGCGAACCCACCCAACGGTTCACCCTCCACGCGGCCGTCCTCGGCGCACGCCTGCTCGGCTGGCCAGGCAACTGAGCCCGCATGCCGTGAATAGATCTACAACGGCATCCAAACTGGGCGCTCTAGTAAGTACCTGCTGGAAGATCTAAAGCACCACGAACATGGCGTGCTCTCCCCACGCAAGCGGCAGCAACACGACAAGGCCGTCCGCCGGAGAGACGGTGTTGAGGTCCTCGGTGCCGAAGTCGATGGGCACCAGAGTCACGCCTGCAGGTACGCCGCCGAAGGTTTTTCGTCGGCGCCGCGCGTTCTCGCTCGATGTTGGCGGGAAGGTCGACCTCGAAGATCTGCGCTTTGCCGCGTAGGTAGGCGGCGGTGTCCACGCCCGCGCCGAGAATGACGACCGTGCCGATGCCGGCGTCGAGTGCCTGGCGCAGGGTGTCATCGACATACCGCTTGCGGCACATGACGGTGTCGGGAACCCGGGGGTGTGAAACCCCGGTTCCCGACGCGTGTATGGCACGGACCGTTGTGGTGGACTAAAAGGGCCAGATGACGCGGGACCACACGTTTTGTGAAACCGGGGGACGTGCTGTGAGCACGCCGCGTTGAAGCAACTGCTGCACTGTCGGTCCGGTGATGTACTGCCGGCCGCCGCCTCTCGCCCCGAACCATCCGGCGGCTGTTCCGGATCGGACCCAAATCCGGCTAGTGATGACGTACTCGTGATACCCGGAGCGGGACATGCTTCGGATCGGCAATGCGCGCTGCCAGAAGGAGGTCGTCGGCGGGGATAGGTAGCGGCCTTGCGTGTCGCCGAAGCGGCTGACGACCGTACCCGGGTCCAGGGCGGTCCATTGCCAGCCGTTGGCGTCGAATCCCTCGTGCGGCGAATGGACGGTGTTGCCGTTGGCGTCGTAGCCGCAGGTGCAGTTGTTGGCGTGCCGCGGGTTCGCGCCGCCGCAGTTGTGGACGAGCACGGGTGCGGTGGCGGCCAGGACGTAGTAGGTGTGGACGCCGGCGACGGTGAGGTCGTGCATCCGGGCCGGGCCGGTGCGGACGTTGACCGTGGTGACCCGCTGGGTGGTGCCGCCGTCCGGGGAGCGGAGCAGGTCGCCGGGTTGAAGGTCGGCGGCGTCGGTCCACCTCCCGTCGGTGGTCTCCCAGAACGGGTGGTGTGCGGTGGTGCGCAGGACAGTGCTCGTGCCGGTCGTGTCGTCGGTGACGGCGACGTCGGCGAGGTCCTGGTCGTCGTGGTGGTGCAGCACCCGCACCGGCTGGGCCGTGGCCTGCCCGGTGGCCGGGTCGGTGGCCAGGACCTGGTCACCGAGCTGGATGTCGGAGATGGGCTTGGTGGTGCCGTCGGCCATCCGGACGCCGGTTTGCGGATCGAAGCTGTGCCGGGCACAGCCCGACGCCGCATCGCTCAGGTCATCGCCGTTCTCGCGGGGGGCCTTGGCCGTTTGCGGGACGGCGTCGTCGACCTGTCTGGCGGACCTGCCTGCGGCGGAGCCGCTTGGCGCGAGCTCGCTGGTGGAGCGGCTGGTGCCACGGGCCACCGCCGTGGACGCCGCCCCGGCCGCTTCGTCGGACTGCCGGGCGGCCGTGCCGAGCGTGCCAGTGGCCGTATCGGTGGCCGCGTTGGCGGCCCGTCCGGCTTTGCCTGCGCCGCGACCCGCGGCACCGGTTGCTTTGCCCAGTGCTTTGGAGGCGGCGGAGCCCAACCCGGGAAGGGCCGCACCGATGCCGCCGACGAGGCCTCCGATCGCGGCGTCCTTGAGCAGGTCTATGCCGGTGTGGCCCTGCATGCCGCCGGTGACCATGCCGCCGACGACACCTGCGGCTATCCCGCAGGCGACCGCGCCGACGCCGGTCCAGCCGACCGCGACCATGCACGCTGCCTCGACGATCATGCCGACGATGGCGCCGACGATCTCGGCTTTGTGTTCGGCCAGCCACTCCTTGGCGGTGTGCGCCCATTGGGAGATCCGGTCGGCGGCACGCTGCGCGGCCGCTTTGATCGCCTTGCCGGCCTGCACTGCCGCCTGGTAGGCCTGGGACACCGCTTGCTTGATGTCGTTGGCCTTCTCGGCGACCCAGTCGCGTGCCTTGTGGGCCGCGTCGGTGACCGTGTTCCACGCGTTCTTCGCCGCGGAGGAGACGCTCTTCCACGCTTTGCGCAGCCGCTCGCCGAAGTGCCCGGTCGGGTCGGTCACGGTCAGCGGATTGCCGTCGCCGTACTGGTACCGGTTGGCGTTGATGGAGTTGGGCACGGGGCTGTTGGTGACGCTGTCACGGCTGTCGAACTGGCCGGTGCCCGGGTTGTACCAGCGGGCGTGCATGTTGACCCGGGAGGTGGCCGGGTCGGTCCACTCCGACTGGTAGCCGAGGTTGCCCAGCATGCCGGTGCGGGCCGTGACCTCGCCCAGCGGCGAGTAGGTGCTGGTGCCGGTCAGCGTGGCACCGGCGGTGTCGAGCTGGGCGATGACGTCGTCGTGCTGGTCGGTCCACAGGAGACGGGCGGTGCCGCCCGCGCTGACCGCGACCGTGCTGCCGTCGGGGTCGCGCAGGTACCCGGCGGTGCCGTCGGCGGCCAGGTCGTTGTCCAGGCCGGCGTAGGCGAACCCGTCGCGCAGCACCCGTCCTAAGGCGTCGTAGCCGTAGGTTTGCTGCCCGCCGCCGGTGGCCTGCTGGGTGATGATCTGGTCGAAGGCGTCCGCGGTGCTGGCGGTGCTGGCACCGCCGGTGATGGTGGCGGCCAGCGTGCCGCGGGCGGTGTAGGTGTAGCTGGTACCCGTGCCGGCCGAGACC
>JBIOYB010000192.1:0-9232 GCA_044869915.1 Allorhizocola sp. | reverse complement strand
CGATGGAGCTCGTGCTGTCCGACCAGCCGGCCGGGCGCAGCGTCGCCGCCGAGGCCAAACTTGTCGTGCGCGAGAGCACCGCCCCGGTCGTGTCGTGAGGGGCTTACGGCCGGGTCAACGTGGTGGTCGACCCGGAAGGGCTGGTCCATCCGATGCTCGCCGAGGATGGAAGGCCTCTCGTGGTGGTCGTCATCGAGCCCGACGTGGCGCCGCCGCCCGCCCGCCGCGGTGAGATCGGCGGGCACGGCGACGTCGGTGGCCGTGCGGACGAACGCCATCCAGAGCCGGCCCGTCATGCGCCACGGCGGCTCAGGTTGGGCCGCCTCGGGCGGGAGCGCGCCGTCGCCGGTCACGACATGGCTATAGGTGAATGCCTACGAAAGCGAACTGGCGTGGCGTCATGTGCGTTTGGAAGCGCGCAACACACGCAGCACGAACGACGGACGGAAAAGGGCGCTCGGCGGCTTGAGCAGGTGCTGCACGGCGGTGAAGGTCTTGCGCACCTCCACGTCCACTTGCGACGCGAGCTGCACCCGCTTGGCATATCCGTTGAGCAGCCCGATGCCACGCGGCCGCGGCCCGGTGGTCTCGGGGAAGACGAAGTCGCCGCCGACCGCGAACCGCCACGGCGTGGTGAGGATCGTGCCGACCTCGCGGTAATACGCCCGGACCATCGCGCTCGTCGCCTCGCCGGACCGGTCGAGCAGCCGGCCGAGCGCGAGCGCCTCGAGCGACGCGCACGTCATGCCCTGCCCATAGATGGGGTTGAAGCTGCACACCGCGTCGCCGGCCGCCAGGTAGCCCGCGGGCACGTCCGTCAGCTTCTCGAAGTAGCGCCGCCTGCTCGACGGGAACGTCATGCGCACGAAGTCACCGGCCGGCTCGGCCTCGACCAGCTTTTCGTGAATGACCGGCAGCGGCAGGTCGGCGGCGAACTTGACCATCTCCTCCTCGCTGTCGGGGAACTCGCCGTGCCATCCGCCCATGGACACCAGCCAGCGGTCGCCCTCGACGGGCAGGAGCAGCCCCGCCCGCTTGGCCGGGGGGCTCGGCAGCACGAAGACGCCCACGCCCTCGGGCAGGAAGCCGGGCTCCCGCTTGAGAAACCGGCTCGCATAGCCGACGCCGATGTTGACCTCGGCGCTGGTCGGCGTGGCGCAGCCGAGGTCGGCGAGCCACCGGCTGGAGCGGCCGCTGCGCCCGGACGCGTCGACGATGAGGTCTGCCTCGATGGTGGTGCCGTCGTCGAGCACGACGCCCGTGATGCGCCGCGCGTCGCCGGTCAGCCCGGAGACCGCCGTGCCCGGCCGTATGACCACATTGGACAGCTGAGCGATCCGCTTGTACAGCAAATAATCCAGCAGCGGCCGGCTGAATGAGATGAGGCCCAGGCCGACGCGCGCCTTGGGCCACACGTTGCCGAACCGGTGGAACAGCAGATCGGCGCCCGGGTCGAACGGGACGGCGCCCTCGGCGACCATCTCGTCGCGGATGCCCGGGAAGAGCTCCTCCAGCGCGCGCTGGCCAGCGCCCAGCAGCACGTGCGGGTGGTGACCCTGCGGGACCCCCTTGCGGGGCTGGGCGCCGCCGTCAAGGAAATCTCGATCGATGACTGTGACCTGTGAGAATCGTTGGGCTAGAACCTTTGCGGCGGTCAGACCCGCCACGCTCGCGCCGATGACAACGGCGCTGCTTTCACTCCCCATGGAACAAAAGCGTAGCCCCCGGGTGACACACGGCTGCCGCCGGATTAAGCGGGTATTTTGAGCTCCAGGCCGGGCTCGATGTGGTCCGGGTTGGCGAGGCTGTTGGCCGCCGCGATCTTCGTGTATTGGCGGCCGTCGCCGTAGAAGCGCTCGGCGATGGCCCACAGCGTGTCGCCTGCCTGCACGGTGTGGAAACGGGTTTCGATGGCGGTCGCGGCCGGTGCCGTGGGAGCCTCGGCTGCCGGTGGTGTCGGTGGTGTCGGTGTCACCTGAGGCTGGGCCTGCGGTTGCGGCTGAGCCTTCTGATTGCCCTTCTTCCTGCGCAACCAGTCGAATGGGTTGGTGAAACCGGCGGGCTTGGACGGCTCTGATGGCTCTGACATCGGTACCCCCGTTTACCTAGATGCTTGATCACACATTAGCGTCCACGTGCGGGGGAGCGGCCGGGAAACAGTTTTGTAACAGGCTCTTGACGGGCCGGACCTTACGGGTGCAGACTCCCGGAAACGTTTACAACAACTACCCCCGGAGACGCGCATCGTGGATCGTAAACGTTTACGACCTGGGGAGAGGCCTGGCGAAAGGCCGACCGTGCACACGGTCGCCGCGCTCGCCGGCGTGTCGATCGCTTCGGCGAGTCGCGTGCTCAACGGCCTCGGCGGGAGCCCCGAGACCGTGGCCAAGGTGCGCGAGGCGGCCAAGACCGTGGGCTACGTGCCCAACGCCATCGCGCGCTCGCTCCAATCGCAGCGGACCGACCTCATCGCGCTCGCCGTCGAGGACATCGGCAACCCGGTGTATGTCGAGATGATGCGCGCCATCGAGTCGGTCGTGGCCGAGTCGGGGCGCCAGCTCGTGGTGCACGCCACCGGCGGCCGGGTGGGCCAGGAGACCGCGTTGCTCAAACGGCTCGCCCACCGCTACGTCGACGGCATGATCATTTCGCCGATCCGGCTGACCGACGCGCACATCGAGGCGATGGTCGCCAGCCCCGCCCCCGTGGTCGTGATTGGACAGCTGCCCGACGATGTGCCGGTCGACAACGTACGCACCGACTCGCGCACGGGCATCGCCCTCGCCGTCGAGCACCTTGTGGGCAAGGGACGCAAGCGGATCGCGTTCATCAACGGCCCGCTCGACACCGTGCCGGGCGCGGCCCGTGACCACGGCTATCGCGAGGCCATGCGGCGGCACGGGCTCGACACGCACATCGAGGTCGGTGACTTCCAGTATGAGGCGGGTCGGGTCGCGGCCGAGCGGCTGCTCCCCCAGAAACCGGACTCCATCATCTGCGCCAACGACCTGATCGCGGTCGGCGCGCTGCACGCCCTGCTCGTCGCCGGGGTGCGCGTCCCGCACGACATCGCGCTTGTGGGCATGGACGACACCGAGCTGGCGCGCATGTCGTATCCGCAAATATCAAGCGTCTCGCTCGGCTCGGCGGCCCGGGGACGGCTCGCGGCGCAGCTTCTGCTCGAGCGCATCAAGGATCCGGCCCTCAAGGCGCGGCGCGAGCTCGTGCCCCCGCAGCTCGTCGTGCGGGAGACCTCATGAGGCGCTCCGATCGCACCGGCATCTATCTGCTCCTGCTCCCTTCGCTTGTCCCGATAGTGGCGCTGTCGGTCTTCCCGTTGCTGCGCGGGATGTATCTCGGGTTCACCGACGCGCGCGCCGGGCGCAACGTTGAAGTGAACTTCACGGGTTTCGCCAACTATCAGGAGCTGTTGAAGGACGACCTGTTCTGGGGCTCGTTCCGGATCGGGCTGCTCTGGGCGTTCGGCGTGACGGTGCTGCAGTTCCTGCTGGCACTCGGCCTCGCCCAGCTGCTCAACCAGCCGCTGCGCTTCCGTGGATTGGCAAGGGTTTTGGCGCTCGTGCCATGGGCCATGCCGCCGGTCGTCGTGGGCATCCTGTGGCGCCTGGTCTATCACCCCGACGCCGGTCTGCTCAACGAGGTCTTCTACCGCGTCGGCGCAGAAAGCTTGCGCACCAACTGGTTGGGCGACTTCACCACCGCGCTGCCTGCGGTCATCATGGTGGGCGTGTGGGCGGGCATGCCGCAGACCACCGTCGTGCTGCTGGCCGGGCTGCAAGGCGTACCAAAAGAATTGCATGAAGCAGCGCAGACGGACGGCGCGTCGGCATGGCAGCGCTTCAGAAATGTCACCCTGCCCGGGATAGCACCGGTCGTCGTGGCCATCACGTCGCTGGACTTCATCTGGAACTTCAACTCGTTTGGGCTCGTCTACGTGCTCACGCAGGGCGGGCCGGGCGGAAAGACCATGCTGCCCATGCTGTTCGCCTACGAGGAGGCCTTCCGCTACGGCAATTACGGCTACGCGGCCGCGCTCGGCAACGTGATGGTCCTGATCATCGTGGCGCTTCTCGCGATCTACCTGCGGCGCCGGCTGAGGGAGGCGAATCGATGAAGCGTTTCCTGCAATACCTCGCTTTGACCGGGTACCTCATCTTCCTCGGTTTTCCCTTGGTGTGGATGCTTTCCACCTCGTTCAAGCCGCCGCCCGAGCTGGTGAAGCTGCACCCGACGCTCATCCCCGACGCGCCCACCCTGATGAACTACGTGCAGGCGTTCAGCGAGCAGGAGCTCGACCGCGCGGCGTTCAACAGCCTGAAGGTCGCGCTCGCCTCGGCCATCGTGACCGTGCTCGTCGCGCTGCCCGCGTCCTACGCGCTGGCGCGCTTCAAGACGCGCATCGGCACCGCCGCGCTGGGATGGGTGCTGCTGTCGCAACTGTTCCCGTTCGTCCTGCTGATCATCCCGATCTTCCTCGTGCTGCGGGAGGTCGGGCTGGCCAACACGCACGCCGGGCTGGTGCTCATCTACGTGGTGTGGGCCCTGCCGTTCGCGCTGTGGATGCTGCAGGGCTTCGTGCGCAACATCCCGCGCGAGCTGGAGGAAGCGGCGTCGGTCGATGGCGCGACCCGGCTGCAGGTGCTGCGTCGCGTCGTCTTCCCGCTGCTGGCGCCGGGCGTGGTCGCGACCGCACTGTTCGCGTTCATCTCGGCGTGGAACGAGTTTTTCTTCGCGCTCGTGCTGCTCAAAAACCCTGAGCTGGCGACCCTGCCGGTGACCCTGGCGCGGTTTGTCGGAATCGAAGGCACCGCCAGGCTCGGGCCGCTGGCCGCAGGATCACTGCTCGCCACCGTCCCGAGCCTGCTCTTCTTCGCCTTCATGCAACGCCGCCTCTCCTCCGGTTCCCTAGCCGGAGCGGTGAAAGGCTGACAATCACAGGAGGTTGGAACACATGTTACGTCGACTCGCGGTCGCCCTACTTGCGTTGGGGCTCGCCGCGTGTGGAAACAACGCACCGGAGCAGGAGAGCACCGGGCCGGTCAAACTTCGCTTCCTGTCGCTCGCGTGGCAGAAGGAGTCGCTGGAGGCCAACAAGGCGATCGTGGCGAAGTGGAACGCCGAACACCCAGACATACAGATCGAATACGTGCAGGGCGACTGGAACTCAGTGCACGACCAGCTGCTCACCTCGTTTGAAGGCGGCGAAGCGCCGGACATCTTCCAGTACGAGTCGGCCGCGCTCGGCGAGTTCAGCAAGCAGGGCTACCTCGCCGACCTGTCGGGCCTGGTGTCCAGCGACCTGAAGGGCCAGATCGCGCCGGGCGTGTGGGAGACCACGACGTTCGACGGCAAGGTGACCGGCGTGCCGTTCCTGCTCGAGTCGCAGGTCGTCATCGCCAACAAGAAGCTGCTCGACGCGGCCGGTGTCACCGTGCCGCCGGCCACGGGCGGTTGGACCTGGGACGAGTTCCAGGCCAACGCCAAGAAGCTGACAGCGGGCGATGTGTATGGCGTCGCCTGGGCGCTCAAGTCGCCGACCAACCGGGTGATGAACCTGTCGCTGAACTTCGACGGCAAGTTCTTCTACCAGGAGGGCGGCAAGACGGTCGTGAAGATCGGCGAGGCCGAAAAGGCGGTGCCGCAACGGATACACGACATGCTCTATGTTTCGAAGACGGCGTCCCCGGCCGCGCTTGGGATGAGCGGGGCGGATAGCCTGCCGGGCTTCTTCGGCGGCAAATACGCCATGCTGCCCGGGTCGGTGTCGCTGCGGCAGCAGATGGTCGAGCAGGCGCCCGCCGGCTTTGAGTGGGTCACCATCCCGCCCGTCAAGGGCACGTCCGCCAACCAGGCGGCCAACCCACAGACACTGTCCATTTCGGAGGACTCGAAGGCCAAGAAGCAGGCCATGCAGTTCATCGAGTACTTCCTCAACCCCGTGAACATGGCGACCCTGGCCAAGGGCGACTGGCTGGTGCCGACGGGCAAGCAGGCCAACGAGGAACTCGTCAAGCTCACCCAGGGCAAGCAGGGCTGGGACGTGGCCGCCGACAGCGCCGCCGACCTGACCATCTCGGCATTCCAGAAGGTCAATGGGTACCCGGAATGGAAGACCAAGTACGCCACGCCCGCACTGCAGCAATACTTCGCCAACAAGATCACGATTGATCAGTTGGCCAAGCAGCTAGAGGACGGTTTCAAAGGATGACGCAACTGCTCGACAGGTCGGTGGGGTGCCTGGTCGGCGCGGCCGTGGGCGATGCGCTCGGCGGCGCGACCGAGACCGCGCTGCCCGACGAGATCCAGGCCCGCTACGGCGGCTGGGTCACGGGGATCGTGCCTCCGTTCCACGAGAACTGGGCCGCCCGGGCACTGGCGCCCTACCACAAGGGCGACGGGCACATCACCGACGACACGCTGCTCACGCACGCGTTGGTCCGGGTCTACGCGCGCAAGCGCGACCACCTGGACGCGTTCGACGTGGCGGAGCTGCTCGTGCCCGACCTGATCGAGCAGGTGGTGTACATTCCGGACATGGGGCGCGAGGCGGTGGCCTACCATCGCCTCGCGGCCGCTGAACGGTGGCTTGTCACGCGCCTGTGGCACGCGCACGCCGATCCGCGCGAGGCCGGCGTCGGCAACATTTGCAACTGCGGCGCCGCGATGTACATGGCCCCGGTGGGCGTGGTAAACGCCGGGGATCCGTTGGGCGCGTACGACGAGGCGGCTTCCGTCGCGGGGGCGCATCAGCACTCGTACGGGCGGGAGGCGGCCGCGGTGTTCGCGGCCGGTGTCGCGGCGGCGATGACACCGGGCGCGACGGCTTCCGATGTCGTGCAGGCGTGCCTGTCACTGGCGCGGGACGGGACGCGGGCGGCCATCGATGCCGTAGCCGAGGCCGCACAGTCCTATGACGACTGGCGCGAGGCGATCGGACCGCTGCGGGCGGCCGTGGCGCCGTTTGACACGGTGGGTTCGGAATACCGGAGTCCCGGGCTGGGTGCGCGGCGGCCGAGCCGGCTGCACTCGATCGAGGAGCTGCCGATCGCGTTGGGCATGCTGCTCGTGGCACGGGGCGACTATGAGCGCGCGGTGCTGGGCGCGGTCAACTACGGGCGGGATGCCGACTCGACGGCCACGATGGCGGGCGCGCTCGCGGGAGCACTAGGGGGTCCGATCCCGCACCCGTGGGTGGAAACGGTCTCTGCGGCGTCCAAACTGGACCTCGGGGCGCCCGGAGAGGTGCTCGCCGGGGTGGCCACGGAGATCCTGGAGCGCGACGAGGCACGGATGGCGCGGCGGGCGGCGGCTTTTCGAGGGTTACTGGCATGAGGTTGACGTGGGTGCAGCCGGAGGACCTGCTGCCGCACGAGTTCGCGGCTAGCCGAGACGAGGGTCGCGATGTGTCCGCTTTGGAGCGGCGGTGGGTCGCGGCGGGCGGTTCGCTGACGCCTCCGGTGAGCGGGGCCTCGGAGGTGCCCGTGTCGCCAGCGTTGCGGGCCTTGGCGCTCGAGTTGCTTGACCTGCTTCCTTTTGAAATGCCCTCATTAGAGGTGCCGTTGTCCCCGCGTGGGCAAGCCCGACCGGTGGAGCCGGAGAGGATGCGGGGGGCGTGGGTCGGGCGCGCGGTGGGGTGCCTGTTGGGCAAGCCGGTCGAGAAGATACCGCGGCCGGGCATCCGCGAGATCCTGCGGGCGACCGGGCGGTGGCCGCTGGACGGATACTTCACGGCGGCCGGGCTGCCGGACGAGGTGGCCCAGCGCTGGCCGTGGAACAGGCGCAGCGCGCCCAACTCGCTCGCCGAAAACATCGACGGCATGCCGGAGGACGACGACCTCAACTTCGCGTTGCTGGCGTTGCGGATCCTGGAGACCTATGGGCGCGATTTCACGAGCGATGACGTCGCACAGTCGTGGTTGGACTGGCTCGCGGCCGGGCGCGTCTTCACCGCCGAGCGGGTGGCGTATCGCAACCTGTTGCTGGGGCTGACCCCGCCCGAGACCGCGCGACGGCACAACCCGTTTCGGGAGTGGATCGGCGCGCAGATCCGGGCCGACGTCTATGGCTGGGTCAACCCGGGGCGGCCGCACGAGGCCGCCGAGATGGCCGCCCGTGACGCGGCCGTGAGCCATGTGGGAGACGGGATTTTGGGCGCGCGGTGGGTCGCGGCCATGACGTCGGTGGCAGTCGTGGCGTCCACTGTGGACGAGGTGCTCGACGCGGGCGAGAGCGTGCTGCCCGGCGGGCGGTTCCGCGACACCGTGGTGTGGGCGCGCGGGCTGCGTGGCGTTTGGGAGGACACGGTGGATGCGCTCTATCAAGAGCTTGGACGGCTTCATTGGGTACACGTGAGAAATAATGCCGCGCTGGTAGCAGCGGCCCTGTCGCATGGCCGGGGAGACTTCGGCAAATCCATTTGCGCCGTCGTCAGTGCAGGCTGGGACACCGATTCCAACGGCGCGACGGTCGGGTCTGTGACGGGAGCGCTGTCCGGGACGCTTCCTCCAAGGTGGACGGATCCTTTGCGCGACAGGTTGCGCACGAGCATCGCGGGCTTCGACGGGGTGAGCTTCGGCGAGCTGGCCGGCCGGACGATGGGACTTATCACATGAGCAGAGTGATCGTTGTGGGCAGCGCCAACATGGACCTCGTCGTGACGGCGCAGTCGCTGCCCCGGCCGGGTGAGACCGTGCTGGGCGAGACGTTCGTGACCGTGCCGGGCGGCAAGGGCGCCAATCAGGCGATCGCGGCGGCGCTGGCGGGCGGGCGGTGCTCGTTCATCGGCGCGGTCGGGCAGGACGCGTTTGGCGAGGCCTTGCGCGACAACATGATCCGGGCGGGTGTCGACGTGGCGCGGCTGCGGACCGTGCCGGGCCCGTCGGGGGTCGCGTTGATAGCGGTGGATACCAACGCGGAAAACCTGATCGTCGTGGCGCCGGGCGCGAATGCGGCGCTGACCAGGCTGGACGTGCAGGACCGGATGGCGATCGAGGGCTCCGACGTGCTGCTGTGCCAGCTCGAGATCCCACTTCCGACGGTCGCGCAGGCGGCGGCCGCGGCGCGCACGGCGGGCACCCTCGTGATGCTCAACGCCGCGCCGGCACGCCCGCTGCCGGCCGAGCTCCTGGCGGCCGTGGACGTGCTCATCGTCAACGAGCATGAGGCCGAGGCCATGCCGGGAGCGGTGCAGCTCGTGCCGCACGTGGTGATG
>JBIOYB010000191.1:0-6411 GCA_044869915.1 Allorhizocola sp. | reverse complement strand
GTCTTGCCCGAACTGGTCGGCCCCGCGATGACGACAAACTGACGGTGAACGGATCGCTGCATGGGTATCACCGCAACCTCCGTAAGAGTTCGTCAAGGGTCTATGAGTGTGCAGCCTTTCGCGCCAGAAGACATCCGAGTTTCTCAATCGGCTGCAGTGGATAGGGCGGGTGCGGATTCGTTGTGGTGAAAGGGGTGCGCCATGCTCAGGCGCGGTGCGAGCGCATCGCGTGCCGCCACCCCGCCAGGCTTCAAGCAGCCGAAACGGCGGGGGTACCCGGCCGAGAGCAAGCAGGTAGCTCGCCTGTCGTTGGGTGTCAAGTTCCCGTTTGATCGTCATGTGTCGATGATTACTGGATTCCTGAAGCTCAAGCTAACAATGTTCCACACCAGAAAGTGGCTGCTGAGCGTATTTCCCTGCGGCACGGGGAATGACGAACAACCGCACGAACGTAAGGTGATTGGCGTGACCGACGTGACGTACTCCCGTTTGAGCGCCGATAACGCTGCTGGCCTGATGGACAGGCTGTGCGAGGTCTATGCCGATGCGTATGGCGAAGTTCCCGGCGAGAACACCAATGTCAAGACCGACGCCTTCCGTGACCGTGCCAACGGCGCGCTCGGCGCGCGCAACTATGGGCTGGTCACGGCTTGGGTGGGTGACGAGTTGGTCGGGTTCGTCTTCGGTTACAGCCTGCGGCAGGAGCGAGAGTGGTTTGCCGGGTTGGACCCTGCACCGGAGCCGGGGTTCACCGACGAGCGAGGGGGCGAACGTACGGTGGTGCTGGCTGAGATCGAGGTGCGTAAAGCGTGGCAGGGAAAGGGAATTGGGCGAGGTCTGCAAGATGCGTTCCTGAGCGGCCGTCCCGAAGAGCGGGCCACGCTGACGGCCAACCCGGCAGCGACCGCGATCCACGCGCTCTACGAGGGGTGGGGCTGGCAGCGGATCGGCACGATTCCCGGACGGCCTGGTGCCTATTACCGCGAGTATGCCGTGTTCGTGCGTCCGCTTCCGCTAACTGGCAGGCAGTGACCGGTGGGCGCGGATCGCCTGATCGAGATCCCTCACAGCCCGTGTGCGCCTCCACGGGTCGAGTCCGCGGCGCAGTTCCTGTACCCGCTGCTCGATGCGGCGTGTGGAGTTCACGGAGGTAAGTTCCACGACCTCGGTGATGTTCTGGCAGGCCAGGCCGATGTTCTGCTTGCGTGCGAGCGCCTCAGCGCGAAATAGCAACCGGAACGACCGCTCGTGCAGGTTGCCCTGGTCGCTCAGCTTAAGCGCCATGTCGGCCGCCGCAAGTACCTCGTCGGCTCCGTGGAACTTCAAAGCGTTCTGTGCACTGGTGCTCCAGAAAAACGACTCGTCGAAGAAGTACCACCACGACTGGCGCGGGCTGTTGTCAGCAAGCGCCGCTTGCAAGGCAGCAAACTCACGGTCGAGGGTGTCCTTCGACCGGTTGGCCTGCCCGTCTGCCGTCAGCGCCCGCACGGACACGTCTGCGGCGTAGGCGCGGGCATAGGGGCTGCCGCTCTGCTCGGCCCAGGCAGCGGCGGCGACGGCATGGTCAATACCGACCCGAGGCTGGCCCTGCCACGTCGCCAGATGGCTCATCGTGCATAGGATGTAGGTCACCAGCTCGACCGCCCGCGCTTCGTGCGCGGCGGCGCGAGCGTCGTCGTAGAAGCGCTGGGCGGAGCCGTAGTCGCCCATGTTGAAGCACAGCCAGCCGGTCAGCTGGGTCAGCTCGGCGTACACGGCCACCGCGCGGTCCCGCTGCGGGCCGTGTGGAGCGACTTTGGCCAGCTGTTCGGCGATGCGCCGGTAGGCCAACGCGCTGGGCAAAGTCGAGCCCGCTCCGAGCACGTCGCCCTGTTTGCGCAGGTTGGGCATCATGGCTTCGCAGTGCGCCAGTGTCGCCGGGTCGAACTTGCCCAAGTCAGCGGCTACCGGTGCTGCGCCGGCGCGTTCGGCCACGCCTGCCAGCTCGGTCAGTGGCGTTGCCGTTGCGAGCGCCAGGGCGGCTGTCAGCTTGCCCAACATGTCCCTGCGGGCGTGGGAGTGCGGTATCCGTTGCATCCACATCACAATGACCTGCGCCAATTCTCCGAAGTCGACCTCCTCGGGCAGGCGGCACAGGCCGGTGATGTCCGCTTGTGGCGGAGCACATGCCTCGGCGTTGGGGCGCCGGCCGAGCAGGTCGCGAAGCAGGATCTCTGCCTCGCTTGGCACCATGATCTCACCTGTGAGCGCGCTGGTCGAACCCCGTGACGCTGCCAAAGTTGCTCCGGCGACGGAGTCGAGGTGACGGAAGCTTGGCAGATCGCCCAGCAGGTCGCCCACGCTGCATTCGTAGATCTCGGCCAGACGCACGAGGTTGTCCTGTGACGGCGAGTACCCGCCCTTGCCCGGCCAGATCTCCCAATAGGAGAACGTCTTGAAGGTCTTAGGCTCATTGGGCCAGCGCCGATTCCACTCTTCGGCCGCTTGCGCCTGGCTCCATCCCCGTACCGACCGCAACGCGACGCGCGGGTTGAGCCGGAACCTTGTCTGGAAGATCTCGGCAGCCTCCACCCAGGTCTTGCCCGCGGAACGCAATGCGGCGGCCAGGCGGGCTTGTTGCCGGCGCAGGCTCTCCGGCCTTCCCTCGGTCATGCCACCACCTCATGATGCCGCACGGATCGATGTCTATCGCCTAGACGGTACGCATCCAAGCCGGGCTAGGGAACTTCCCTGTGGCACGGGGAACTGACGCCATTGAACTTCCAGATAACGCCGGGTAGTGAGATGCCCGCCGCGTAGATGAACGTGGATGAGCCGACCGCGCTGCTGACGTAGATCGTCGGCAGCGACTTCGCGTTACACGCGGGGTGGTGTGTTTACCGCTTGCTGGACTGCCCGGCTGCGGCGGTCTTGATTGGGAGGGGTGGCCGGTGAGGTCCGTGGTTTTGGCGCGGCGCACGTTGGGTGCGGGGGCGTTGTGGGTGTTCAGTGTGGGTGCGAGTTCGCCGTTGACGAACCTGATGCGCAGCGCGCTTTGACGTTGCGGCTCACCAGCGACGGCGAGCAGGTACTGTCCGCCATCCTGCGCGACTTGGAGCGGACAGCACAAACCAGGCCGCGGCATATCAAGCAGAGAGAAGGTGAGTAATGGTGATGCCCAAGGATTTCTTCACCGCCACGCCGCTGTAGGGCGAAGTTCTGGCTCGGGATCAAGGTTTCTTATGCGTCCCGATGATTTGGCGAAGGGTTGTGGCCGTTGTGCTGTGGAGGACGTAACTCGACGAGTTGGTGACCTTTGGTGACACCGGCATCCCGACGCTTCAACGGACAGCTCAAAATTGAGGAAGGACAACGCAGAAGTGAGCATGGATGAGGTCAAGCGCAAGACGGACCGGGTCGATGAGATGATCGGCGAACTGGTCGCGGGGCCGGATGCAGACCTGGCGGTCGTGGGCAAGGCGGTGCGTGACGTCAACGAGACCCTTGCCGTCCACGCGGCCTGGACCGAGGAGCGTTTTGAGGCGGTGCTCGACCGTCTCGTCAGCCTGGCGCGTGTCCTGGTCATGACGTCTAGCAAAATCGAGATGCATATCGCCGGGATCGATTCGCGTCTTCCCGGTTTGGCGGTCAGTCTGTCGGGGATCGCGCAGACCTTATCCAATCTGGAGCAGGATCAGGCGGTCCTGCTGCAGCGCGATATGGCGATGCTCCAGAAGTTCGAGCGTTTGGAGCAGAGCCAGGAGGCGTTGCAGCACGGGCTGACGATGTACGCGGAGACGGTGCAGAGCTTGACGACCCGTGTCGGCGAGGTGTTGGCGGACGCCATTTCCGATGAGATTGATCAGCACATGACGGACCAACGGCAACGGGCGGGGTTGATTCGGCCTGACTGCGGTTTGTCCAGCCAATGACCAACTCCGGCAAGCGAGGTTGGGGCGCCTGCCGCCTTGAGGGTTAGACCGACGCATGTCTCGGCGTCAAGTGCCTTGCCCGACTGCACGCACGCGGCTGAGTTGCGACGGCGCAGCACCGGTCTCGGCGAAGATGGCGATCGCCTCGTCGGCGAGCGTGTCATCCCGTGTCGCAGCATCGGATTTGCGAAGCAACACTCGCTGATCCGGGGCCGTGATTGGACTGTCGTGGGCATGGTCGAGGTTCTGCCCGACGTTGCGGTCAACGACGTTCGCACGACGCTGCATCTGCTGCTGGGCGATCGGCGGGTCGGTATCGAACCGGTTAGGCGGCAGCGTTCGTTTATGTTGCGGCTGACCGATGACGGGGGAGCAGATATTGACCGGAATTCTTCGCGGTTGGGAGGCGGGCCAAGCAGCGTCGGCGGCTAGGGGAGGACGGAATGTGCAATGACGGCAACAACATTGACTGCTCGTGGGGTGGCTTCCACCGAAGCGCTGCGCAATCCCCGCGCGGCGCTGCGGGTTATCGAGGCGCACCTGCGCTCGGATTCCGGCGGCAAGTGTGCCACCTGCGGCGAGATGTCTCCCTGTCCTCAGCTCGACCTCGGCTATGCCGGCCTGCTGGGCACAAACGTGTTGCCCCACCGCGAACCGATGGCGCTGCTCGACGACCGACCAACATTCAACGCCTTTGGGGGTGGCCCGGCATGAACCGCCGGTTCGGTGGCCCTGAATTCCTGGCACACACGCGGGTGGCGTGCCGGGTCACTGCCCGCGCGGAGCTGCGTACCGCGCGGGCACCGTAGCGGATGTTCCTGCGGCGGCTGACAGTGCCACAACGGTCCGCATACGCCTCGCTGATGGCGAGGCGGTCGTGGGCAGCGCGGATGTGGGCCGGGCGTCAGCTTGCCGCGTGGCGTAAGGCTGTTACCCGCACCACGTCAGCTTTACACGGGGTGGCTCGATCGTCCGGCCTTCGGTTGCACCCCAGGGCCGGATCCCCAACCACGGCGAAGGGATTACGGCAATGCCACGCTCACCACCGGTGGACCTCATGCCGATCCGCTTATCTTCCAAGGTTTTCCACACAGATTTCGTCACTGCACATGCTGGAACGGAGAGAAAGCGAATGGACACCACGACTTTGCCCGCCTCGGTCGAGATCGGCCGGCGGGCCGCCGAAATCCTCGCCGCTATCGAGGCCGATCCCGGCTTCGGGCGGCTCAACGATTCGTCGAAGAAGTACGTCGACTGTTGGGCGACCTTCACCGGCTACCCGGTCATCGCCCGCTGGAACCTGGAGCAGGATAAGGACAACCTGTTCCGTGAGGCGATGCGGGCGCTGTCGCTCAAAGCGGCCGTGTTCGAGCAGACAGGCGGCGACGAAGAGGCGGCGGAACTGTTGCTGTCGCTGCCGGTCGATGAGATGACCCATGCTTCTCTGAACTAAACCTTTGAGCGCTTCGAACGCGAACTCAGCTCGTCTTGACGAATCCCATCTGGGCGAGACGGCCGTGGTGGTAGGCGATCGACGCTGCGACCTTGTCCGCGAGCTTGTAGTGGACCGCGATGCCGATGACAGTGCGCAGCACGTCGTCGAGTTCTTTGACCATCTTGCCTTCGCTGTACTCGCCGTATTTATAGACCTTGATGCCGGTCTATCTCTGCCCGGTTGCCGTGCCCTCGAACGCCTCTTTCCAGGATCGGCGGTTGGCGCGGGCCGCCTCCTTGAGCACGTCATCGGTGTGGGTGCGCTCGAGGATGCTGCAGATCGAGTAGAAGTGCTGGTCTTCGCGGTCCAGGGTGAAGGGTCGAAGATCGAGCATGCAGGAGCGGAAGTCCTCGTGGTCCGGCACGTCGACGGTGATCCCGCCGCCGCCCCGGGGTGGTGATCGTCATCGAGATGGCGGGCAGGCCGCGGGAGAAGATTCGGCGGGTATGCAGTTGGTCCACTCTGCCTCCACGAAATGGTTTAGCCGTCCAGCGGCGTCACGCACAGTCGCATCATCTATTTATCTGACTAAGTCCACTGAATGTCGTCAACGTGGCAAGAAATTGAGCCTCTAAGGCTTGAAACCCACCTGCTGCCAGATAGTTCAGTTCACCCGCCGACGACGGCGGCACGGCGTATTGTGGGTGATAAGCGCGAAATATGCCGAGTGTTGGCTGCCGAACTCCTTCTCAGTGGCGGTGGTCGATGTACGAGCAAGCAGTCCGACATTTCCACGACGGACGGTTCGCCGAGGCACGCAGGCTCGCGCAGGCTGCCGTCGACGCCGGTGACAACTCGCAGGCAATGATGATGCTGCTGGGCATGTCTTGCTTCCGGATGAGCGATTTCCCGGCAGCTGGCCAGATACTCTGGCAGGTGGCGGTCGCGCATCCGAGCGATGCGGATGCAGGCTACTACTACGGGCTTTCTTTGGACCGCCAGGGCTATCATGCCGCTGCGTTGCAGGCGGTACGCGCGGCCCTCGCAGCGCGACCTGACTTCGCC
>JBIOYB010000190.1:0-26396 GCA_044869915.1 Allorhizocola sp. | reverse complement strand
GCCCCCACTTTTCTTTTTGACGAGAGCGGATTAGGCAGCGGTATCGCTCTCGCCCTCTAAAGAAGTCCGCCGACCAGTGGCAGCTGCTTGAGCGGTGGGCCGACCAGTGGGAGGTCGCCGCTGGTGGGCGGGTCGAGCGCGGGCGGCTCGCCCGACTCGAGGTAATCCGGGTCGATGAGCTCGGGGCGCTCGGTCGCGCGGTGCCTGCCCGCGTGGATCGGGGCCTGGGTGACCTTGGTGCGGTTCGGCGTGGTGCTGGCGGCGGGCGCGGGCTGGGCGGCCGGGGTGCGGCCGAGTGCATTGGGTGCCGGAGCGAGCGGTGCCTGCGCGGCGGACGTTGGCATCGTCGGCGTCGGCGGTTTGGCTGCGGCGCCAGGCGGTGGCTGCATGGCCGACGGGGCCGGCGTGGTGGTCTGCTTGCCCATGTTTTTGAGCGCGCCGCCGATGAACGGCAGGCTGCCCACTACCGGCAGGCCCGGCCCGTCGCCCGTCTTGAGCATGCCGTTATTGATCAAGTTGCCGACGACCGGAAGCTGGGTGATGGAGTCGACGCTGAACTGGCCGTCGAGCGCGGGGCCAACGAGCGGGATGCCCCTGTGGATATCCCCGACCGCGACTACCTGGCCGAGCGGGCCGCCGCCGCCGAGCATCGTGCCGGCCACCGGCAGCTGGTCGACCAGCGGGAAGCTCTCCTCGGCCCGTGCCGGGCCCGAGGCGTCGGTACCCATCCGGTCGGGGACTTCTGCGGTGATCTGGTCGAAGACGTCGGCGACTGCCCGGGCGTCGGCGGTGGACTGGCCGCTCAGAAGGTCTTGGGCAGGGCCGGTGATGTCCGGCAAGGCCGGGCCGGACAGCAGGTCGTCGGTCGTGGTGCCCATCTGCTTGGCGATCGCGTCGGCGATCATCGCCGACACCATCGGCGTGGTCACGTTGTTCACCTGGCGCGCTGTGGCCGGGTCGAGCTGGATGCCCTGCTGGGCCTTGGTGTCCGCGCTCGTGCCGCGCATCGCGGGGTCGATCAGATCGTTGCTCACCGGACCCAGCGTCGGGGCCGTGCGATGGTCGGGTGTCACGACGTCGTCCGTCATAGGGTCCAGTGCCTGGCCCCCCTGACCCTCGCCGCTGCCGAACAACTTGCCCGTCAGGCGGCTGGTGACCGCGCCAGCCACGTTATCCCCGCTGGCCGGGTCGCCGGTGACCTTCGTGAGTGGACCGCCGCCGTCGGTCAGGCCGCCGGTGAGGCTGGACAGCGGACTGTCGCCGTCGTCGAGCCCGCCCGTCAGGTTGCTGAGCGGGTCGGCGCCGTTGGCGACGGTCCCGGTCACGCTGCCGAGCAGGTCACCGCCGCCGGTGAGCCCGTTGAGCAGGTTGTTGCCGTCTTTACCACCGGTCAGGCCGCCGAGCCCGCCGGTCAGGCCACTGAGCGGGCTGCCGCCTCCGCCGCCGAGCCCGCCGGTCAGGCCACTGAGCGGGCTGCGACCCCCGCCGCCGAGCAGACCGCCGATGAACTCCTCCCTACCAGCGGCCGGTACGAAGTGAGGTCCGGCCGGCGTGAAAAAGTCCGCGACGCCCGCACGCATCGCCTCCGGGTCAACTGAAAGTGTCGCGTCGGCATGGGCAACACCACCGCTCAAGAGCAAGGTGCCGCTCGCGACGCTAAGGGCGCCAGCGGCGCGGTACAACCACTTGTTCATGTCCATCCATTCGATTGCTTACCGGTACACGGCTCGGCGTTGACGCCGCCGACTGGTGCATTCGTCCGTTGATGCAACGATGAAACTGGGCAAATCGTCGCGCGCGGGAGCGGGAGTAGGCGCGTGGGAGCGCGAGCGGACGTGGTTTGGGCCTCGCCGATACGATCCGGTGATGCCCCTACCGCTGCAAGGCCTGACCAGCCGGCGCTCCCGTGGAGGACACTTCGTCATCAACGGTTCGGACGGTCTGGCCTACCGGCTGGCCGACCAGTTGGCCCGCCGCTACGGCGCCGACGTGGTGGTGCTGATGACCAAGCAGGAGCATCGCACGGCCCGCGATTTCGGTGAGCTGCCACGGGTGCGTCTGGTCGTGGTCGAGCGCATCGACGAGAAGGCGCTTCTGAAGGCCGATGTGGCCACGGCGTCCGGGCTGGCCCTCACCGTGCAGGACGACGTGGGCAACATTCACATCGCGCTTCAGGCGCGCGAGCTCGCGCCGAAGCTGCGCATCGTGGTCCGGATGTACAACACGCATCTGGGGCAGGCGATCGAGAAGCTGCTGGGGGAGTGCCGGGTGCTGTCCGACGCGGAGATCGCGGCGCCGGCGCTCGTCGCCGCCGCGCTGGGGGAGGTCGCGGCCAACCCGGTCCAGGTGTCGTCGCGCACGCTGATCGTGGCGCGCCGCGATGACGTGCCGCCGCAGGATATCGTCTGCGGCCTGGCCGACACCGGCGCGCTGGGTGGGCCGGCGCTGCTTCCGGCCGACTCGGCCCGGGCCAATCTGGTGCTCGCCGAGGCGAGCAGCCCGCAGGCGGAGGATCTGATCAGTACCGTCTGGATCGGAGCGAGCCGGCCGCGCCGCTGGTGGGGCATGAGGGCGGCCTGGACGTTTGTGCGCGCGCTGTTCTCGCGCAAGCTGGGCGTCGCCTTCCTCGCTGTGGCCCTGATCCTGATGGTCTCGGGCACGCTGCTGGCCTGGCAGGACATGCAGTTGGACACGTGGCGCGGGTTTTATCTCACGGTGGTGACCGCGCTGGGCGGGCTGCAGGAAAACCACGAGCTGACCCGGTTCGAACAGGTGCTGCAGCTATTCATCGGGATCGCCGGGCTGGCGCTGGTCCCGCTCGTGACCGCCCTGATCGTTGAGGGTGTGGTCAACGCGCGCCTCGCCGTGGCCCAGGGCCGGCTGGCCCAGCCGCGCGAGGGGCATGTGGTCGTGGTCGGGCTGGGCGGTGTGGGCACGCGGGTGCTGCGCCTGTTGCATGATCGGGGCCTGCCGGTGGTCGCCATCGACCGCAATGAGAACGCGCGCGGCATCCCGCTCGCCGCGGAGTTCGGCATCCCGGTGATCATCGGCGATGCCAGCCGGGAGACGACTCTGCGCAGCGCGGGGGTCGAGCGGTGCCGGGCGATGATGGCGGTGGCCAGCACCGATGTGATCAACCTCGAGGCGGCGCTGCATGGGCGCAACCTTCAACCCGGGTTAAGGATCCTGGTGCGGCTGTTCGACGAGGACCTCGCGGCGCGGGCGCGCAAGACCCTGGACCTGCAGCTGTCCAGCAGCGTGTCCTACGTCGCCGCGCCGGCCTTCGCCGAGGCGCTCATGGATCGCGAGGTGATCGGCACGATTTCGGTCGGCCGGCGCGTGCTCCTGCTCGCGCAGGTCATCGTGGCGAAGGGGTCCGCGCTCGACGGGTCCACACTGGACACCGCCGACGATCCGGGGGCCGTGCGGGTGGTCGCGCACCAGCCGGTCGGCGAGCCGCGCCCGCATTGGAACCCGCGCAACGCCCTCAAGCTGAAGGCGCTGGATCAGCTCACGGCCGTGTGCACCCGCGACGGGCTGAGCCGGTTGCTGCGGCAAGCCGCTTCCTAAAGCAAGCAAAAGCAAGCCGCCTCCTGAAGCAAGCCGCCTCCTGAAGCAAGCCGCCTCCTAAAACAGGCCACTGCCTAAGAGGTTGCTGAGGCAAGGCGCCGCCTGAACAGGACGCCGACAATGCCGACGAGGCCGAGCAGGATCAGGCCCGCGGTGCGGGGCAGGCCCGACTGGTCGACGGGCGGACCGAAGACCTGGCGCCAGGAGTTGAACTCGACGGCCGCCTGGTAGACGGCCACGGTCGCGTCGCACGCCTCGTCATGCGAGCACTGCACGCGCAGGTCCCGCGTGAGGCGGTGGTCGATGTCCTCGCGCGCCGAGGCGGGCAGCGGCGTGCCGGTGCGCGCGGCGTAGCGCAGCAGGTCGTAGCCGAAGTCGTGCGCCTTGCAGGCCACCGCGAAGTCGAACGGCCGGCCTTCTCCCGGCACCGAACACGAACCCTTCGGGTTGATCAAGCGCACGGTGCCGTCGGCGAGCGTGGCCGTCTGTGGCTCGTATCCCATGACGGAGACGAAGCCGGCCGGCACCGCCGCGGTGTTGAGCGGTGTGCCGGCGCTGCTCGGGGGCGTGGCTACGGTGAGGGCGACCGCCACGCCGAGGGTGAGCATGACGGCACGGGAGATCCAACGCATTGACTTCCTCGGGGGGACTGGGGAAGCGCCCAGGGTACCCGATGAAAATCAGACTTCTTCAGGATTAAAGCCCAGAATCGCCTGTTCGTCCGGGCGGTGCACCAGTACGTCGGCCAGGAACGACTGCACGGCCGGTGCGAGCCCGACGTCGCGCCCGGCGTCCTCCGACAGCTCCCACCGATGCCCGATGATCTGCACGAACAGCTCCGGCGGCTCGAGTTTGCCGCGCAGTTGCGGCGGCACGGCCCGGATCACGGGCTCGAAGACCTCGGTGAGCCAGCGGTGCGCCGCCTGCGCTTCGTCTGGAATGTCCGACTCAGCCCGGTAGGCGTCCAGATCGTTGAGCAGCGCCCGGGCCTGGTTCTCCTCGGCGTCGAGCCCGGTCAGGCGCAGCAGGCGGCGGGTGTGATGTCCGGCATCGACCACCTTCGGGCGCAGGGTGACCCGCCGCTCGCCCCCGTCCTCGACGATCGACATCGCCACCTCTTCGACGTCGAAGCCGAGCTCGTTGAGGCGGCGGATGCGCTTGTCGATCTGGCGGCGGGAGTCGGTGACCGCCCCGGAAAGAACCGCTTGCTCGTGGGTGAGCTCGTGCCACAGCTTCTCGTAACGCTGCACGACGTTGTCGGACACGAGTTCGGGGTCGACGCTCTCGTGCAGCAGCCCGGCCGCCTGCAGGTCGAGCGCCTCGCCGAAGATGTTCGTGCGGGCGATCTCGAGATCTTCGTCACGTTGCCCGTTGGACAGCCGCAGGTGCAGCGCGCCCGTCTCGGCGTCGACGAGGTACGCCGCGAACGCGCCCGCGTCCCGCCGGAACAGCGTGTTGGACAGCGAGCAGTCGCCCCAGAAGAAGCCCAGCAGGTGCAGCCGGACCAGCAGCGCGGCCAGCGCGTCGAGCAGCCGGTCGAGTGTCTGCGGCCGCAGCGTGTGCGAGAACAGCGCCCGGTAGGGCAGGGAGAACTGCAGGTGCCGGGTGACGAGGACCGGTTCGAGTTCGTCCACCCGGTCGGCCACGATCGCGACCGCCTCGACTGCGGGCGCGCCGAGCCGCTCGAGCGCGCGGAGCAGGTCGTACTCCCGCTCGGCGATCCGCTCGCGGGTCTCCTTGACCGCGTACACGGTCCCGGCCAGGCGCACGAACCGGACCACGTGCCGGGAGATGCCCTGGGGCAGGGCGACCAGGTGGTCGGCGGGCCATTGCTCGAGTGGGATGGACCAGGGCAGGTCGATCAGGGCAGGATCGACGAGAGCGGACGTGATGCGCACGTAAGTAGCATGACCGTTTACCCGAGGCGCTGCATTATCCGGTGGGTCGTTACACATGTGTGCGACGGACTTTCGCTTGGATCTTCGGGATCGTGTTTGTGTTTGTGCTGGCGGGTGGCGCCAATGCCGCCGTGCCCGGTGAGCGGGGCCCGGATGGGCTTGTGCAGCGGATCCTGAAGGTGATCACGGGTTATCAGACGCTGCGCTACCCGGGCGCCGAATTCGTGAAGCTGCATTTCGCCCGCGTGGACGGGCCGGTGACGGTGAGCACAGTGGACGGTTCGGAGTCGCATCGGGTGGATCGGCCCGGCTGGGCGATGTCGATCAGCGCGGACACGGTCGTCGTGCACGGCTCGGGGGTCGTCGACCGGGTGGCGCGGTCGGCTCCGGCCGGGCAGCGATCGTCTCCGAGGAGGCACAGGCAGCCGGAGTCCGTTTGCGGTCCGGACGAGAAGGTCGACGCGGTGTGCTATCGCACGACCGATCCGGTGCCCTACCGCAACACCAAGGCCGTCGCGCGCATGCTCATCAATGGTGTCGAGTTGTGCACGGGCTTCCGGATCGGTCCGGGCAACCGGATGATGACCAACCACCACTGTGTCGGCACGCTGGAGGAGGCGGCCGACACGGAGGTCTGGTTCAACTATCAGTGCGCCGAGTGTGGCGGTTACGCGGTGTTCAGCACCGCGAAGGTGTGGCTGAGCGAGGTGCTCGCGAGCGACCGGACCCTCGATTACACGATCTTCACCGTGTCGAGCTTCGCGTCCATCGAGAAGTTTGGCTATCTGGAGCTTGACGTGCGCCGTCCGGCGCGGGGCGAGCAGCTCTACGTGCCGCAGCATCCGGCCGGCAGGCCCGCGGCGATCGCGATGGGCAACTGTTCGGTCGCCGACTCTTACTACGAGGGGTACGCGCCCGACACCGACATCGCGTACTACTGCGACACCGAGGGTGGCTCGTCGGGTTCGCCGGTCCTGTCCCGCGGCACCGACCGGGTGGTGGCGCTGCATCACTTCGGCGGCTGCCCCAACTCGGGTGTGCGGATGGATCGCCTTTACCCGCAGATCCAGCACCTGGTCTAACCTTGGCGAATGCGGCGGATCAAGAGCGAGCTGAGTCTCCTTCTCGCGCTCGCGCTGATCACGCTCGCCGCCGCGCTCGGCTGGACCCATGGGCTCGACGAGGGCGTGCGCGACTTCATGCGGGAGCACCAGATCGGCGTGCTGCAGGTGATCGCGACAGTGCTCAACAAGCTCGGGCAGGGCGTGGTGGTCGCGTGGATCCTCGGCGGCGGGCTCACCCTGCTTTTGCTTTGGCGCACAAGGGATTGGCGCAGCGCCGTGCCGTGGCTGGCGGCGTTCGCGCTGACCTACCTGACGATCGGGCCGCTCAAGCTGTGGTCGCGCCGCGACTCGCCCAACAGCCCGCTGCCCAACGCGGTCGAGTTCTTCAATGACCAGGCAACATATACGCTGAGCTATCCGTCGGGGCATGTGGTCAACGCGATCGTGTGGTGGGGCGTGATCGTGGGGGCGCTGGCGAAACTGTGGCGCCCGATGCCACCTGCGCTGCGGATCGTCCCGCCCGTCATCGTGCTCTTCACCACCACCTATCTCGGCCATCACTGGTTGACCGACGGGCTGGCCGCCGTGGCACTGGGCCTGCTGATAGACAGAGTCGTGCGTAGGCTGACGCGGTGAATCGTCTGGCGCGCAGGCTCAAACCGCTCGACGCTGTCGTGATTGGACTGGGCGCGATGCTGGGCGCGGGCGTTTTCGTCGTGTGGGGGCCGGCCGCGGCCGCGGCCAAGACGGCGCCAGCGCTATTCGTCGCTCTGCTGCTGGCCGGGCTGGTCGCCGCGTGCAATGCCACCGGCTCGGCGCGGCTGGCCGCACGCTATCCGGAGTCCGGCGGGACATATGTCTATGGGCGGGAGCGGCTCGGTCCGTTCACCGGATATCTCGCCGGCTGGGGTTTTGTGGTCGGCAAGACGGCCAGCTGCGCGGCCATGGCCCTGACCATCGGGTTCTATCTTTGGCCACAACAGGCCCGGCTCGTCGCGGTCGCCGCGGTGGTCGTCCTGACCGCCGTCAACCTGCGCGGGGTCACCAAAACCGCTTTAGCGACAAGGTTTCTGGTGGTCCTGACCCTGGCCGTGCTGCTGCTGACCGTCGCTTTCGGTTTTCTTTTTTCTGGTACGGCCGAAGCCGTGACACTGGGCGGTCCAAGTCCACTGGCAGCTGCCGGACTGCTGTTCTTCGCGTTTGCGGGCTACGCCCGGATAGCGACGCTCGGCGAGGAGGTCGTCAATCCACAAAGGACGATCCCGCGCGCCGTGCCGGTCGCGTTGGGCATCGTGTTCGCGCTCTACCTGCTGGTGGCGATCGTGTGCGTACGCGCGCTGGGCATGCGGCGGCTGGCCGAGTCGACCGCGCCGCTGGCCGACGTGGTGCCACAGCTGTCGCTGGTGGTGCGGGTGGGCGCGGGGATCGCGGTGTGCGGCGTGCTGCTCAGCCTGCTCGCGGGCGTGGGGCGCACGACCCTGGCGATGGCTCGCCGCGCCGATCTGCCGCGCGTGCTCGACCGCGTCCACCCGGCGTGGCACACGCCGTGGATCGCGGAGCTGGTGCTCGCGGGCGTCGTGATCGCGGTCGTGCTGCTCGCCGACGTCCGGGGCGCGATCGGGTTCTCGTCGCTGACCGTGCTCACGTACTACGCGATCACCAACCTGGCGGCGTGGACGCTGGGCGGGAGGTGGTGGCTCAAGACCGTTGCGGCGCTGGGGTTTGCGGGTTGCGTGCTGCTCGCGGTCACGCTGCCGCTTGGTTCGGTCGTCGCCGGTGTCATCGTGCTGCTGTTGGGCTGCGCCGTGTTCGGGCTGAGCCGTCCCGGGCGTTCGCGCTGAACCGTCCCGGGCCTTCGCGCTGAACCGTCCCGGGCCTTCGCGCTGAATCGACCCGGGCCGAAGAGCCGGCGGCCTCCCCGGCCCGAATCGCCCACGGATCCGCCTACGGGTGGATCACCAGCGTGACATCCGAGATCAGGAACGGGACCTGACCGTTGCCCGCAAGGCAGGCGATGAGCTCCGTGGCGTTCGCGGTGAACACCTGCCGCGCCTTGCGCCCGGCGAACAGGCCCGCCGTCACGTTGCCGGTGAACGTCACGATGAACTGGTTGCCGGAGATCTGCGCGCTGCGCTGGACCGTCAGCGTGCTGGTCTGGCTCGTGTTCCAGATGATGTTGAACGTTGACGTGCCGGCAGCCTGCAGCATGATGACGCAGCTGTCGTTCAGGATGTTCGTGCGGTGCTCGTAACCCTCGCGGATGCCGGGGAAGGCCGGCGCGCTGCAGCTGCGGTAGGCCGTGGCCCGCTCGATCGTCGTCGACTGCACCGTGAGCGTGAGCGGCGGGACGAGGCCGAACGAGTTGGTGCCGGGCGCGCCGCAGCGAAGATCGGCGACCGGCGCAACGGTCGGCGTCGCGGCGGGCTGCACCGCGCCGGTGGCCTGTCCTGAGATGAGGACGGCGGCCGCGGCAACAAGCGTGCCCACGGCCAAAAGTGCTGGTATTCCTCGCTTTAACGGAAGCATGCATCACCTTAGCAAGCATTGCTAACTACGAATCAATGAATGAATGGACCCTATGGGCTGAACGCCGTGACCCGACGCTGACGCCACCGTGACGGCCGGATGCCAGTCTCCTCGCACACCAAAGTGAGAGGAGCGACCTCCATGGTCCTATCGAGAACGGTCCTATCGAGGAGGAAGAAGCTATGGCTCGTCCCGGTACTCGCGGCGCTTGTCATCGGGGGTGCGACGGCGGGACAGGCGCAGGCGGGCCCTGACGGCATCGGCGTGCAGGACGTGCTGTCATGTGATGGCGGCGTGCAGGAAAAGGTGTTCGTGCGTACGGACAGCGCGCCGACCGCGATCGCAGAGACCGGCTGGACACAGATCCCGGGCGGCATGCAGGTCAACTTCAACGTGCCCAACGGCGACAACGACCACGTGCTGATGCAGTTTTCGGCCAAGGCGCAGCTGGACAACCCCAACTTCCCGGCCGTGCTGCCCACGGACAGCATCCTGATCGCCATCCTGATCAACGGGGTGCCGCAGGAACCCCTGTTGCTCGACCACGTATTCAACACCGACACCGGTCAGTCCGACATGGTGCAGGCGTGCCGGCGGCTGGGGCCGGGCAACTACCAGGTCACGGTCGAGTACCTCGTGATCGATACCGCCCCGTTCGTGATGCTCACCGGCGAGCTCGATGGCAAGGCACTTCACGTGCAGATCAGCGACTGAGATCCTGCGATATCCGGTCGGCGTCCACCCTGCTCACCGGGGTGGGCGCCGCCTTTGGGAGGGATGCGGTTCAATCCCGGCGAGGGCGAACTCGACGGCTTCCTCCGCGGTGTCCGCCTCCACGATGCCCTCGACCGGCTTGCCGTGCCGGTCGTAGACCCGCCAGCCGCCCAGGGTCACGACCGGGATCCCGCCCCGGCGCTTGGCCAGCGCCACCTCCGACAGCGTGCCCCACGAACCGCCGATCGCGATCACCGCGTCGGCCGACCACACGATGATGGCGTTGCGCGCCTCGCCCATGTTGGTGACGATCACCGCGGACAGGTCGGGGGAGGCGTCGTCGGGATCGCCGCCCGGCCGGACCCCGATCACCTGACCGTTCTTGGACCGCACGCCCGCGGCGACCGCCGCCATGACGCCCGTGCCGCCGCCACAGACGACCGTGATCCCGCGCTCCGCAAGAAGCTGGCCCACCCGGAAGGCGTTGGCCTCGTCCTCTGCAGTACAGTGCCGAGGCCCGCAGACCGACACCTGAGCGGGCACTTTACCTCCTGGCGATCACCCTTCGAGTTCACGTGTGGCGGGGTAAGCCATGAACAATGCGATCCTCTCACGAAGATCGGCGGCGGTGATAGAAGAGTCGAACCGGTCGCCCTCAAGCCCGCGCCCGATTTTGGCCACCCGCTCCACGACCGGGACCGTCCGGCGCTCGGCCGGCAGGTCGAGCACCTCCGGCAGCTGGTCGAAGACCGCCTCGACCTCGTCGAGCGCCAGGTGCGCCGACACGAGGTCGAGGTGCGCTGCGGCGACCAGCTCGGGACACGGCTCGTCCTCGGCCTTGAGCAGCGCGCTGGCCTCGGCGGCGTCGATGAGGGCCCGGCGTGCGTTGGCCTGGCTGCCGAGCGCGAGCCACGCCTCGGCCGCGTAGTAGGCGGCCTTGCCGGGGTTGAACCAGAAGACGCCCGCCTCGGTCGGCCGGGCCGGCAGGTTGTCGCGGGCGGCCTGTGCCACCTGCAACGCGTCCGTGACCTGTTGGGCGTCGCCGAGCGCGGCCCACGAGCGGGCCTCCTGGCTGGCGAGCCGCAGCTGGCTCGAACCGCTTGAGCTGTAACGCTGTCCGCTCTGCGCGGTCTCGGCGGCGCGGACGTAGTCGTGGCTCCAGTAGGCGATGTTGCTCTGGATCCAGCGGACATAGGCGCGCAACGGGTTGTGCCCGGCCAGGTCGGCGCACATCCAGGCGGTGCGGGCGTGCGCGTCGGCGATCTGCGGTTGGCCGAGGTCGGCGCTGGCGTGCGCGAGCAGACCCGTCAGCTGGCCGGCCAGCAGGTACAGGTCGGAAAGGTATTCGGGCCTGACATGGCTGTCCAGGATCGCGAACACCTCTCGTCGGAGCTTCGCAATGGGCTCGAACACCGCATAGGGCGGGCGTTTCACAAAGTCGATGGCTAGGCCGCGCACCTCATCACTGAGCTGCTCGATCAGCTCAGCGCTTGCGGACGTGCCAGCCCGACGGATGAACAGTGCGGACTCCTCAGCGGTCATTGCGAGCTCCTTGATGGGAACCTGGCCTAACCCATCATCCCGTTTTTTGACCGCAACGTGAATGTTCCTTACTGCTGATGTATGCGCTAACCTCGCCAGCGCGCCGTCGGCGCCCAGCGCGTCGTCGCATCGCTCGGCCACCTTGGCGGTGGGCATCTTGATCCCACGTTCCAGTTCGGACAGGTAGGAGGCACTGTACTGGGTGCGGCTCTGCAGCTGCCGTAGCGACATTTCACCACGAAGCCGTCTGAGCGCCGCACCGAATGTCTCGCCCATAGCTGCCTCCTGAAGGCTGTCTGCATACGTCTGCATACACCGCGGCACTTCCGGGCTCAACCCTTAGCCGGGGAGAATATTGACGCAGGGCAAAACCGCGGAGTCGGTCAGTCTATGACTCATCGGGGATCATGTGGCCCTGCGGGTGCCGGGTGGACCAGCGGGCGCGACCGTCCTGTGTGGACGGTCCGCGCCCGCCCTTTGACGCTTTGGCTGCTAACGGGGGTTGCTGGGGCGGTGGGGGTCAGGGCCGCCGGCCCAGCAAGGCATAGTCTCGGGCTCGTGGAATACGAGCCCAATCTGATCAGGATCCCGGGCGATCTGGACGGCCGCGCGGAGCAGCTGCTGCGGGAGCGAGAAGGACCGCTGAGCAAACGCGACCGGCTCGCCCTTGGCCGATATGGATACCGGATGCCGACCCTCGCCCTGCGCGAGAGATCGCCGGATCTGCTGCGGCGGGCCCTGCTCGCGGCCGCGCTCGGGGCGGAGGTGGGCGAGGACCCGCGCGACCTGATGATCGGGTTCGCGCTGCATCACGCGGTGGCGCGCATGCTCGAGATGGTGCCGGCCGAGCTGTTCGAGGAGGTCGCGGCGCAACTGCCCGATGGGGCGATAAAGGATCTGCTGCGTCAATTCGGGGCGCGCGATGGCATCACGGTGGAGTCGTTCGGCTGGGAGCGGGTCGAAACCCCGGACGGCCCGGACTTCACGGTCGGCCCCGGCTGGTGACCTCCAGGAAGTGCGCGACCGTCGCGGACATGGCCGCGCGGGCCGGATTGAGGTATTTGCGGGGATCGACGAGGGTCGGCTGATCGGCGAGCGCCCCGCGCACCTCGGCGGTGAAAGCGACATTCAATGCGGTACCAATATTGACCTTCACCAGGCCGCCGGCCACAGCGCGGGCGAGCTCCTCGTCGGTGACGCCGGAGGAGCCGTGCAGGACAAGCGGGACCGGGACGGCCTCGCGCAGCGCGGCGATGAGCTCGTGGTCAAGCACGGCATCGCGGCTGGTCATGGCGTGTGAGGAGCCCACGGCCACGGCGAGGGCGTCCACATCGGTCGCCTCCACATAGGCGCGTGCCTCGGCGGGATCGGTGCGTGCGCCGGGCGCGTGCGCGCCGTCTTTGCCGCCTATCTCGCCGAGTTCGCTTTCGATCCACAGCCCGTGTGCGTGGGCGAACTGGGCGGCGGTGCGCGTGGCGATCACGTTGGCCGCATAGTCCAGTTTGGACGCGTCGAACATGACCGACGAGAAGCGGTGCTTGGGCGCCTCGTGCAGCAGTTCGAACGACTCGACATGGTCCAGGTGCAGCGCACAGTCCACTGTGGACGCCGCGGCGACGGCGGCGGTCGCGGCGGCGATCGGGCCCGGCCGGCCGCCGTGGAACCTCACCGCGTTTTCGCTGATCTGGAGGATGACGGGCAGGCCGGCCCGCTCGGCGCCGGCCACGATGGCCTCGGCGTGCTCGAGCGTGATCACGTTGAACGCGCAGACGCCGTGACCGCCCTCGCGCCGCACCAGATCCCGGGTGGCGACGAGCGGCATCTAGCTCGCCTCCAGCGTGATGCCGGGCAGCAGCCCGCGATACACGTCCAGGTCGACGAGCCCGGCGACGGGCGAGGCGACCGCGGCCGCGGAGAGCGCGACGGCATCCCTGAGCAGATCCGGCCAGGGCGTGCCGGCGAGCAGGCCGCGTGCGAGGGCCGCCACGCACGCGTCGCCCGCGCCGGTCGGGTTACCCTCGAGGCGGCGGGGTGGGCGGGCCCGGAAACCCTTGGCTGTCAAGCCGTCCGGGCCGTCCGACACGACGGCGGTGGTGCGGGAGTCGAGATTGGACAGCAGGCGCCCGTCTTCCATGGCGGTGAGCTCGGCCAGTTCGGCGGCGTTGGGCTTGACGATGTCGGGGGCCGCGGCCACTCCCCAGGCGAGGGCCAGCCCCGAGCTGTCCAGGATGGTCTTCGCGCCCGCCTCGCGGGCCAGCGCGATCAGCGAGCCGTAGGCGGCGTCGGGCAGGCCGGGCGGCAGTGATCCGGAAAGCACGACCACGGCGGCGCCGGGCAGGAGGCGCGCGAAGTGCGCCTGGAACGCCGCCCACTCGTCGGCGGACACCGTGGGACCCTGCTCCCAGAATCCTGTCGCGTCAACGCCGTCCGTGACCGCGACCGTGCGGCGTGGCGGTGCCGCGATCGGCGAGAACGACGGCGGCCCGTCGCGCAGCAGGCCGGTCGCGAGCGCGGGCACACCCAGCTGCGAGAGCACCGAGGCCACGTTGATGCCCTTGCCGCCCAGCCGTTCGTCCACCCGCGACACCCGATGCGTCTGCCCCGGCCGCAGCTGCGTCACGTGATACGTGATGTCGATCGCCGGATTGAGCGTGACCGTCAGGATCATCGAACCACCTCACTGCCTCGTCCCGCCCGGCTGCCACCGCGCGCCGTCTGGCCGCCGCACACGTCCGCCTCCGTCTCGGGTTTCACACTCTTATCCCGTGCTTATCCCGTGCTTATCCCGTGCCGTTGGCTCGGGTGCCGCTCGGCCATCGCCGTCCGGCCATGTGCAAACGCCGCCGGGTCATCGCGCGGTGCCGTCTGAGCTCGGCGCATCCATGGGCCGGCGGTCGCGGGCTCGAGCGCGGCGCTGGCGTCCCGTGTGGCGGTGGGCCGATCGGTGTGAGCGTGCCCGGCATCGCGAGCCATGGCCCAGCCGCTTGCGGGATGTGTCGCGGCCCGGCCATGGGGCCGCCGGGCCGGTGAAAGGGCCCGGGGTGGGTTCACTGCCAGGCTCCGGCACGCATGACGCGGGCGACGCGCAGATTTTCGTCGAGGATGACGAGGTCGGCGTCGCAGCCCAGGGCCAGGCGCTTGTCGAGGCCGAACACGCGGGCGGGCGTGGTGGCGGCCATCCGTGCGGCATCCACAATGGACAGACCCGCGCCGACGGCCTGGCGCAGGGCGGCATCCATGGTCAGGGTGCTGCCCGCGATCGAGCCGCCCTCCTTCAGCCGGGCCACCCGGTCGGCGACGACAACGGTCTGACCGCCCAGGTCGTATTCGCCATCGGGCATGCCGGCGGCGTCCATCGCGTCGGTGATGAGCGCGGTGCGCTCGGGCCCGGCCGTGTGCGCGGCAAAGGCAAGCGTGGCGTCATGCAGGTGCACACCATCGGCGACGAGCTCGCAGGTCACCTCCGGGGAGTCGAGCAGCGCGACGATCGGCCCCGGCTCGCGGTGCAGCATGGGCCGCATGCCGTTGAACAGGTGGGTCGCGACCGTCGCTCCCGCCGCTATGCCCGACCGCACCTGTTCAAAGGCGCCGTCAGTATGCCCGATGGCTACGACAATTCCATGTTGCCGCAGCATGGCGATGGCTTCGAGGGCTCCCGGCCGCTCCGGCGCGATGGTGACCATGCGCAGTGCGCCCTCGGCCAGCTTGATCAGCTCGGTCAGCTCGGCTAGGTTGGGATCGCGCAGATACGCGGGATTTTGGGCGCCGCAGCGGGCGTGCGAGAGATACGGTCCCTCGAAGTGGACACCGGCGATGACACCGTCGGCGACCAGGGGGGCAAACGACGTCACCGCTTCCCGCATCACCTCGAAGGGCGACGACACCAGGCTCGCGAGCAGCGTCGTGGTCCCGTGGCCCAGGTGGAATGCCGCCGCGCCGCGCGCCGCTACCGGATCGCCCGTGGTAAACGTGTGCCCGCCGCCGCCGTGATTGTGGATGTCGACGAATCCGGGCAGCACCCACTGGCTCTCGACGTTGGCCGCCTTGCGGATCGCGGTGATCCGGCCGTCGGCGACGCCGAGCCGGCCCTCGACGATCCCCGTGGGCGTGACGATGCGCCCGGCGATGGTGGCCCGTCCCGAGGCCGAGCCGGAAGGGGTGGAAGGGCCGGTGCGGTGGGAGGGCACGGTGGTCATGGCAGCTCCAGTGCGAGCAACGCGGCGCCGAGGCAGCCCGCCTCGTCGCCCAGTTTGGCCTTGGTGATGGTCGGGATGCGCTGGAAGGTGGCCTTGCCGCGGAAGGCTTTGCGCAGCGGCGCGAGCAGCAGCTGACCCGACTCGGCCAGCCCGCCGCCGATGACGATGCGCTCGACGTCGTAGAGCGTCTGGCCGGTCAGCAGACCGTCGGCGAGCGCCTCGACCGCCTCGCGCCAGACCTGGCTCGCGGCCGGGTCGGTCTTGAGCCGGGCGGACACCTGGGCCGCGGTCGCGCGCGCGCCGGTCAGCTCAAGGTATCTGCGCTCCACCGCGGAGGCCGAAGAAAACGTTTCCAGGCAACCGTTTTGGCCGCACGCGCATTTGGGTCCGCCCGGTCGCACGACGATGTGCCCGATCTCGCCGTAGGCGCCGTGCGCGCCGCCGGACACCACGCCGTTGACGACGTGCGCCGCCGCGATGCCGGTCCCGATCGGGACAACCAGCACATGGGCCGTGCCCCTGCCCGCGCCGAGCCGCGCCTCCGCCAGCCCTCCGGCCCGCACATCGTGGCCGACAAAAGCTTTCACCCCAAGATGATTTTGTACGATGTCCCGCAGCGGAACGTCATGAAAGCCCAGATTCGACGCGTACCGCGCGATGCCGTGCACCTCGTCGATGACTCCGGGGACAACCACGCCGATCGCGGTCACTGCCGCGCGCGCGGACAGTCCACTTGCGACATCCAGGATGGTCTGGATCACCGCCTCCGGGCCGCGCTCCCGCCCGGTGGGGTGCCGTTCCGAGTGGATCACCCGGTAGGACTCGTCGACCAGTGCGCACTTCATCCCCGTGCCGCCGACATCGATCGATATCACGGTCATCGAAGGATCACCGATCGGGTGAGATTGCGCGGCGCGTCCGGGTCGAGCCCACGGTGCGCGGCCAGCGCCACGGCCAGCCGCTGCGCCACGATCAGGTGCGCCAGCGGGTCGATGCCCGCCTCGTGCACGAAGGTCGCTCCCGTGCGCCGCACGTCCTCCGCCAGCCCGTCCGGCACCTCGCCGAACGCCCACACGGCCCGCCCCGGGCCGCTGATCGAGATCGGCCCGTGCCGGAAGTCCATCGCCGGGTAGGACTCGGCCCAGAACACGGCCGCCTCCCGGCACTTGAGCGCGGCCTCGTGGGCGAGCCCGACTGTCCACCCGCGCCCCACGAAGGTGATCTGCTCCAGCGACTCCACCTCCACGGGCAGCGGCATCGTCAACGCCCGCTGGGCGTCGGCGCTGTGATCCTCGCCCCGCAGCAGCGTCAGCGCGGTCGTGGCGAACCGGGTCTGCACCACCGAACGCTCATCGGCCCACGGCAGCGCGATCACCTTCGCCGCGGTCCGTGTGATCGGGCTCTCCTCGTCGCCGACGATCACCGTGTCGGGCCTGAGGTCCAGCACCTCGGTCGTGGTCCCGGAGCGGGTGATCGCCAGCACTCGGTCATAGGCGCGTCCGCGCGGGAACTCGGACGCCGCGAAGGCGTCCGTCTCACCGTCGCCGCGTGCCTCACGCAGCGCCGCATAGGCCATGCCCATGAACCAGGAGGTGCCGCAGCCGACGACCGCGACCCGTTCGCCGGGCGCGGGCAGCGCGCCGGGGCGCAGGGCGGCCGCGCGGCGCCAGCACTCGGGCTGACTCTCGATCTCCTCCGAGACATACGACGAGGCGTGGGTCATGCGCGTATCCGTTCGAAAGTCCGTGGTTTCGCGCGTAATTCTGCGCGGGCGGCCGAGGTCAGGCAAGCTTCGCGCAGAACCGAGCTTTGTACATCCCAGTTTCGCGCATTATTGTGCACACATCGCGCAGTTGGAGGTTGAGTGGATCGCTATACCCGCTGGAATGCGCTGCTGGAGCTCCTGACGGAGTCCGGCCGCGTCACCGTGGAGGACGCGGCCGACCGCCTGGACGTCTCGCAGGCGACGATCCGGCGCGACTTCGACCAGCTCGCCCAGCAGCAGATGATCACACGGACCCGGGGCGGCGCGGTCGCCAACGGCGTCTCCTACGATCTCCCGCTGCGCTACAAGACGGCCAAGCACTCGGCGGAGAAGCAGCGCATCGGCCTGGCCGCCGCGGCACTGGTCAGCCCCGGCATGGTGGTCGGGCTCAACGGCGGCACGACCACGACCGAGGTCGCCCGCGCGTTGGCCCTGCGCCCCGAGCTCAACTCGACCACCGACGGCGCCCAGCTCACCGTCGTCACCAATGCGCTCAACATCGCCAACGAGCTGCTGGTCCGCTCGCGCATGAAGGTCGTCGTGACCGGCGGCGTGGTCCGCCCACAGTCGTTCGAGCTCGTCGGCCCGCTGGGCGGGGGCATCCTGCGCGAGGTGACGCTCGACCTCGCGCTGCTCGGCGTCGACGCGATCGACGTCCAGCTCGGCGCCGCGGCCCACCACGAGGGCGAGGCCGCGATGAATTCGCTCATGGTGGCGCGTGCCAAACGCGTAGTGATCATCGCGGATTCGTCGAAGCTCGGCAGCCACGCCTTCGCCCGCATCTGCCCGGTCGAGCGGGTCGAAACCCTGGTCACGGACTCCACCGCCGATCCGGCACTCGTCGCGGCCTTCCGCGCCGTGGGCATCAAGGTGATCGTCGCCTGACCCCGAGCTGTCCTAACGGGATCTGGTTCCTTCAGGCGAAACCGTGCTGTGAATTTGGACTCCGTTCAGGCGAAGCCCTGTTCTTGCGCGGGTGTTCTCGACCGCGCGGCGGCTCGAGGACGCCGGCTGCTGTGAATAGAGTGTGAAGGCGGCCTGACACGAGTTGTACATACTCTGTATGGTGCCCGCATGACTTCCGTACTGGAGATCAAAGGCCTACGCAAGACGTATCGGTCGCGCGGTGGCCCCAGACGCGCCCTCGACGGCTTCGATATGCACGTGGAGGCCGGTCAGGTGCACGGGTTCCTCGGTCCCAATGGATCGGGCAAGACCACCACGCTCCGCACGCTGCTCGGCCTGATCCGTGCGGACGGCGGTGAGATGCGAGTTTTCGGCCAGGAGCTGCCCGGGGCGCTTTCTCAGGTCGTGCCGCAGGTGGGCGCGATTGTCGAGAGCCCGCAGTTCTTCGGCAATTTCAGCGCCCGCGACACGCTCTCGCTGCTTTGCGACGCGGGCAACCTTCCACAGTCGCGTGTGGACTGGGCGTTTGAGCTCGTGGGGTTGCGCGATCGGGCCAAGGAGCGGGTCAAGACCTATTCGCTGGGCATGAAGCAGCGCCTGGCCGTGGCGTCGGCGCTGTTGAAGCAGCCGCGACTGCTGATCCTCGACGAGCCGGCCAACGGTCTCGACCCGGGCGGCATCCGGGAGATGCGCGAGATGATGGCGACGCTGTCGGCCGGTGGCATGACGGTCGTGCTCTCGAGCCACATTCTGAGCGAGATCGAAATCATCTGCGACAACGTGACCATCATTTCGCTGGGCCGGCGTGTGGCGTCCGGGCCGGTGTCCGAGGTGCTCGCGGCCTATTCCACCGGGCAGGTGAGGGTGGCGTTCGAGTCGCCCTCCGATCTGGAGTCGGCCGAGCAGGTGCTCAGGGCCGCAGGCATCGCGTACCAGAAACAAAACGGGCATTTCTTGGTTTCCGGGGTCGACAAGCCGGCCTCGCTTTCGCGGCTGCTGGCAGACCGGCAGCTCTATGTCGCGGAGCTGACGCCGGTGGGCGTCGACCTCGAGAGCGTGTTCCTCGAGCTGACCGGCACGGCACCCGTGCCGGGCCAGCACCGGCCGGTGGATGACAGCGTGAAAGTGCAGCCGGGCAACGAGAAGGTGGCGGGAGCATGAGTCTGGTCAAGGCGGAAACCCGCCGTCTGTCCAAGCGCCGGATGACCAAGTGGTCGGTGGCGATCGGCGTGGTCATCCTCGCGGCGATCCTGACCGGGATCTTCCTGAGCAATCAGAAGTCGTCGCCCGAGGCGATCGCGCGGGCGAAGGTGGAGGCCGAGCAGGACTATCAACGGTCGCTCAACGAGTGGGAAAACCGTAACAAGGCCGAGTGTGAGCGGCGCGAGAGCGCCGAAAGGTGCGCGGAGATGGGACCGCGGCCGGAGTATTTCCCGGCGGAAAACTACCTGCCGTCAAGCTTCAACTTCAAGGGCAGCTTCGGCGAGATGCTGATCATCTGGGCGGCCATCATCGCGATGATCGCGTTCCTGATCGGTGCGACCTTCATCGGCGCCGAATGGAACTCGGGCGCCATGATGAACCTGCTCACCTGGCGTCCCAAACGGATAAGCGTGCTGGCCACCAAGCTTGGCGTGCTGCTCGGCGGCATGACCGTCATGGGCGTGCTGACCTTCGGCCTGTGGACCGGCGTGCTCTGGCTCACCGGCTACTATCGCGGCACCACCGACGGCATGACGTCCGGGACGTGGCAGTCGTTCGCGCTGTCCGGGCTGCGCGGCATCGCGATGATTCTGCTGTTTGCCGCGCTGGGCTTCCTGATCGCCTCCATCGGCCGGCACACCGCCCTGGCCATGGGCCTGGCCATCGGTGTGATCGTGGTCGGGCAGATCGGTTTGAGCATTGCGCTGGAAATCACTCGAGTGCCCTTCGCCGAGCAATACCTCATCCCGGTGCACATGTATGCCTGGCTCAACAAGCAGGTGACGCTGAGCGACTGGACCGGCAACGTCACGTGCGGACCGACCGGGTGCGACGCGCCGGAGAAAATCCTGACGTACACCCAATCCGGGCTACTCGGGCTGGGCGTGGCGGCCGTGATCGCGTTCATCGCGTTCTGGTCGATCCGCCGGCGTGATATTGCTTGACCGTACGCTGCTCAAGAGTCCACAGTAGACGCGCGGTCCCTGATCAGGGGCCGCGCGACGTGTGAAAGGCGCCCCCTCATGGCCGACATCTCGAGACGGTTGTTCGTGCGCCACCTGCGCAGCACCCCGACCAACTGGGTGCGGCACTACGCGCGCGGCCGGGTCAAGCGCGAGGGCGTGGGGCTCTCGTTCTGGTACCGTCCGCTGACCGCGGTGCTCAGCGAGGTCCCGGTGGACGACCGTGAGCTGCCCCTGCTGTTCCATGCCCGCACAAGCGATTTCACCGACATCACCGTGCAGGCCACGGTCACCTATCGGATCGCGTCGCCGGAGCTCGCATCGTCCAGATTGGACTTCTCGATCCACCCGCTCACCGGTGCGGCCCGCGCCCGCCCGCTGGACCAGGTGGCCACACTGCTGGCCGAGCTCGCCCAGCAGCCCGCGCTCGACCTGCTCGCGCGGTTGCCGCTCGCCGAGGCGCTCACCGCCGGGATTTCGCCCGTGCGCGAGGCGGTTTCGGCCGCGCTCGCCGAGGACCCGCGCCTGTCCGACCTCGGCGTGGCCGTGGTCAGTGCACGCGTCGTCGCGATCCGCCCCGAGCCGGAGCTCGAGCGGGCCCTGCAGACCCCCACCCGCGAGTCGGTGCAGGCCGACGCCGACCGGGCGACATACGCCAGGCGGGCGCAGGCCGTCGAGCAGGAGCGCGCGATCGCCGAAAACGAACTGCAAAGCAAGATTGAGCTCGCCCGGCGCGAGCAGCAGCTGGTCGAACAGCACGGCACCAACGTGCGCAGGCAGGCCGAGCTCGACGCGGCCGCGCAGCTCGCGAGCGCGCAAGGCGAGGCCGAGCGGGAGCGAGTGCTCGCCGACGCCAAGGCCAACGGGGTGCGCGTGGTGGGCATCGCCGAGGCCGACCGGGAGGCCGCACGGGTGGGCGCCTATCGCGACCTGCCGCCCAACGTGCTGCAGGCGCTGACCGTGCGCGAGTTCGCCGGGCAGCTGCCCGACATCCAGGCCCTGACCATCACCCCCGACATGCTCACCGAGTTTGTGCGCAGGCTGGCCGGTCCGCGCGATGAGTAGCACGCTCGCGCCGCGGGTGGTTGTCGTTTCGCGCCGCAGCGAGCTCAGTGAGCTGCTCGACCGGCACGGCACCCGCGGCGCGGCAGGCTATTTCCTGCGGCAGCGCAATCGCGGGCTGGACGAGGTACAGGATAGGCATGACGCTCTTGAAAATGCTCTGACACAGGTGAGCTCGGCCATTCCGGCGGCGTGGCGGCGTGGCGGTGTCGATCGGGAGGACCTTCCGCGTTTTCTGTTCGCGCCCGAGGACATCGTGGTGGCGGTCGGGCAGGACGGGCTCGTGGCCAACGCGGCGAAATACCTGTCGGGGCAGCCGGTGGTCGGCGTCGATCCCGAGCCGGGGCGCAACGCGGGCGTGCTGGTGCGGGTCACGGCGCCGGCGATGGGCAAGCTGCTGCCCGCGGTCGCGGCCGGGCGCGCCTCTGTCGAGCGGCGGACCATGGCCGTGGCGACGCTCGACGACGGACAGCGCCTGGTCGGCCTCAACGAAATCTACTTCGGGCACGGTTCGCACCAGTCGGCGCGCTACATACTGTCCACACCGGACGGTGAGCGGGAACGGCACTCGTCCTCGGGCGTGGTGGTCGGCACTGGCACGGGCGCAACCGGTTGGTGCGCCTCGATTTCACGGGAGCGGGTGGGCTCGCCGCCGCTGCCCGCGCCGACCTCCGCCTCGCTGAGCTGGTTTGTCCGTGAGGCGTGGCCCTCACCGGCCACGGGCGTGAAGCTCACGGCGGGCTTGCTGGCCGACGGGCAGAAGCTGGAGCTGACCAGCGAGGGCGAGCAGCTGGTGTGCTTCGCCGACGGCATCGAGACCGATCACCTCTCGCTGGCGTGGGGGCAGCGGGTGTCGATCTGTGTCGCAGAACAAAGCCTCAACCTCGTCACGGGCCTTCGATGATCTGAAAACGCCCAATAGACTCATCAATTGTGGAGAAGGCAGCCAAGGAGTTCACCCGGCGAACCGCCGACACCGCGGATTCGCCAAGGGAGAGCTCCAAGGCCGCGGTCCGGCAGGCGATCCCGTCGCCTCGTCAACACGAGGACGACGACTTCATCGACGGTGACGTCCCCGTCGAGGAGGCTGTCGAGACGCCCGCACCTCCCGCGTTGAGCGAGCGTGAGCTGGAGATACTCGCGTTCGAGAAGCAGTCGTGGCGGCACGCCGGCGCCAAGGAGCAGGCCATCCGTGATCGGCTCGACCTGTCGGCCACGCGCTACTACCAGCTGCTCAATGCGCTGCTCGACAACCCGCTGGCGCTCGAGCAAGACCCGGTCCTGGTGGGGCGGTTGCGCCGGCTGCGGGGCAGCCGTGCCCGTGCCCGCGGTCGCCGCCAGTGAGCTGAAAGTTCACTGAAACAGGGTTTCCCCGGATGGATCTGTCGTAGGGCGGTCGTACTGTTGCCGTCATGCGCAGACGGCGGTGGGTTCCTATCCTTGTGGTGGTCGCGGTGCTCGCGGGCGTCGTGAGCTGGGCATTGTGGCCCGCCGACCCCGGATACACGTCGCGTGACGAGCGGCTCGGCGTCAACGGCGTCACCCTTGACACCCGCCTCTACCTGCCAAAGACCTCCGGCAAGGTGCCGGCTCTGCTGCTCGGTCATGGATTCGGGGGGACCAAGGAGAGCGTCGCCGAGGATGCGAAGGAGCTCGCCGCGCGGGGCTATGCCGTCCTGACCTGGACAGCGCGCGGCTTCGGCGCGAGCACCGGGCAGATCTATCTCGACTCGCCGGAGCACGAGGTGCGCGACGCGCAGGGGCTGCTCGACTGGCTGGCCGCGCGGCCCGAGATCCAGCTCGACGGCGCGGGCGACCCGCGCGTGGGCGTGATGGGCGGTTCCTACGGCGGCGCGCTCGCGCTGCTGCTGGCCGGGCAGGACCAGCGGGTCGACGCGATCGTCCCGATGATCACGTGGAACGATCTGGGCGACTCGCTGTTCGCGGGCGGTGTGTTCAAGAAGACGTGGGCGGGCATCTTCTTCAGCGCCGGAGTTTCGCGCGGCGGGCCGGCCGACGCCGATGCCATTGCGGCGTTGCGAGGGGCGGCGGCGCAGCAAACGGTGCCGGCCAATCCCCAATGTGGACGGTGGGCGGCCGAGGTCTGCGAGACCTACCTGCGCGTGGCGGAGTCGGGCACGCTCGACGACGAGGCCAAGGCGCTGCTGGCCACGCGCAGTCCGGCCGGCACGCTTAGCAAGATCAAGGCGCCCACGCTGCTCGTGCAGGGCGAGGCCGATTCGCTGTTCCCGCTGTCGGAGGCCGATGCCAACGCCAAGGGCATCACCAACGCCAAGGTGCGCATGGCCTGGTTCACCGGCGGCCACGACGGCGGCACCGGCCCGACCGCCGACCAAAACCGGGTCAAGTTCCTGACGCTGCAATGGTTTGACCACTATCTGAAGGGCGTGGGCAGCGAGCCGTCGTCCAGCTTCACCTATTCGAGCATCGCCGGTCTCGACCCGCTGGAGCAGGGCCGTTTGGCCACGGGCTTCTCCGCCGACACCTACCCGGGGCTGGGCGGCTCCGACACATTGAGCGTGCCGATCTCGGGAGCGCCACAGTCGATCGCCAACCCGCCCAACGGCACGCCCGCCGCGATCTCGTCCGTGCCGCAAGCGGGCGCGCTGGGGGCGGTGCTCAACGGCATCACGGCCGACCTGCCCGGACAGCACGGCAACTGGGTGTCGGAGCCGTTGAGCGGCAACCACAATGTCGTCGGCTCGCCGATCGTGCGCATCCGGGCGGCGTCGCCGACCGGTGAGGCCACGCTGTTCGTCAAGCTCTACGACGTCGATCAAAACAACCAGGCGTCGCTGAGCAACGGGCTGATCGCGCCGATCCGGCTGACCGGGCTGCCGGCAACCATCGATCAGGCGCAGCCGGTGACGGTGCCACTGCCCGCGATCGTGCGCAACATCGAAGACGGCCACCGGCTGCGGGTCGTGATCGCCACGGCCGATCAGTCCTACCTCGGGCCGGCCCAGCCGATGGTCTACATGGTCGCGGCCGACGGCGCGGTGACCCTGCCGATCGTGCCGCCCGTGCCGATCGCCACGGCCGACGCCTTCTGGCTTTACCTGCTCTTCGGCGTGCTGGGGCTGCTGGTGATCGGCGTGATCGTGGGCGTCGTGCTGGCCCGCATGCGCCTGCGCCGCCGCGACCGGACGGTCGTGGCCGAGCACGCCGACACGCCGCTTTATGTGCGCGGGCTGCGCAAGACCTACGGCGACTTCGTCGCGGTGGAAAGCATCGACTTCACCGTCCACCGTGGACAGGTGGTGGGCATGCTCGGGCCCAACGGCGCGGGCAAGACCACCAGCCTGCGCGTGCTCATGGGGCTGACCCAGGCGACAGCGGGCGACGTGTTCATCTTCGGGCACAGGCTCGCGCCGGGCGCGCCCGTGCTGTCGCGCATCGGCGCGCTCGTGGAGGGGCCCGGATTCCTGCCGCACCTGAGCGGCGAGCAAAACCTGCGCGCCTACTGGCGGGCGACCGGCCGGCCGTGGGAGGACGCCCGCTTCGAGGAGGCGTTGCAGATCGCCGGGCTGGGCGACGCCATCGGGCGGCGCGTCAAGGAATACAGCCACGGCATGAAGCAGCGGCTGGCGGTGGCCCAGGCCATGCTGGGCATGCCGGAGCTGCTCGTGCTCGACGAACCCACCGACGGGCTCGATCCGCCGCAGATCGCCGAGATGCGGCGGGTGCTGCAACGCTACGCGACCGACGGGCGCGCGGTGCTCGTGTCCAGCCACATGCTGGCCGAGGTCGAGCAGACATGCACCCACGTCGTGGTGATGCACAAGGGCTTCGTGGTCGCATCGGGGCGGGTCGAGGAGATCGTGGGCGACACGCCGACCACGGTGTTCGACGTGTCCGATGTGGACCTCGCGCAGAAGACGCTCGACCGGTTCACGGGCGTGACATACGCGGCCGACGGCACGCATTCGCTGGTCGTCGAGCTGGGCGAGATGAGCCGGTCCGAGGCGATCGCGGCGCTGGTGCAGGCCGGTGTGGCCATCGACCGGGTGGTGCCGCGGCGGCGGCTGGAAGACGCGTTCCTTGCCCTCGTGGGCACATCGACGGCGGGGAGTGGAGACCGATGAACGGTGCGGCGCAAGGATACAGCCCGACCCGGACGCTGACGTTCGCGGCTGAGTTCATGCGGCAGTGGCGGCGGCGGCGCACACAACTGGCGCTCGGGTTCATGGTGCTGCTGCCGATCATCCTGCTGATCGCGTTTGAGATCGGCGGGCAAGACGACGACGAGTCCGGTGGGCGGGGCCAGTTCTCGGCACTGGTCGACGTCGCCGTGGCGGGCGGGATCAACTTCGCCCTGTTCACCGTGTTCGTGTCGTCGTCGTTCCTGCTCGTGGTCATCTTCGCGCTGTTCCACGGCGACACCATCGCGTCGGAGGCCAGCTGGGGGAGCCTGCGCTACCTGCTGGCGATCCCGGTGCCACGCGGGCGGCTGCTGAGCATCAAACTGGCCGTGGCCATGACCTATTCGCTGCTCTCGGTCGTCACGCTGACCGGCACCGGCCTGCTGCTCGGCACACTGCGATACGGGTGGAATCCGCTGCAGTCCGGCGTCTCGGCCGACGTGCCCACGGGGGAAGGGCTGATGCGACTGCTGGGCGTCGCCGGATACCTGTCGGTCACGCTGCTCGTGGTCGCGGGCATCGCGTTCCTGCTGTCCGTGCTGACAGACGCGCCACTGGGCGCGGTGGGCGGCGCGGTGCTGCTGTTCATCGTGTCCAGCATCCTCGACCAGATCACCGCGCTGGGCGAGCTGCGCAACTTCCTGCCCACGCACTTCGTGCGCGCCTACCTCGGGCTGCTGTCCTCGCCCGTGCAGTTCGACGGCATCGTCAAAGGCACGCTCTCGGCGATCTGTTACGCAGCACTGTTTTGGGGCATCGCCTTCTGGCGGTTCACGCGGAAAGACGTGACTAGTTAGGGTTTTGCGCGGGGGGCGGGGCCGTTGC